>JAPPNM010000172.1 GCA_028873825.1 Gemmatimonadota bacterium
CAGTCCGTGGATAAAGCCGCCCGAGCACCGAGAGCGGCGAGGCGCCGGGCCGGCGGCCACTACCAGCAGCAGCAGAGCCCGGCCGAGATGGCTTCCATCTGCTCTTCGGTGATGTGCGGGTCCGGCGGCAACGCGAGATGCACCGTCTGCATGTCGCTCTCATGGACCCGGATATCCATCGAATCGGGAATCGTAATGCCCAGTTCGCCGCTGATCGCAGCCTTTGGATCTGCGAGAACCCGTTGCCTGAACTCAGCGTCCACGCTGGACTTCTCAACGATTCGCGCAAGCATTTCATCGCCGCTTCTCATGGCAATTCTCCGTTGTTGTGGGGTACGAACCAAATCACTGGTTCCATAGTCGCGATTCGGAGGGGCCATGTCAAGGTAGCCGGGCCGGCCGGGGACCTGCGAAGCGATCCGGCTCGGCGGTCGGCCGAGCGGACCCTACATGCGCCTGCAGGTTTCCAACGCCCGCGCCAGCGACCACCGTTCGGTCTCCGGAGGGGGCCAGGCCCCCGCGCGATGGGCGCGCATAAGGGTCCTCGCCTCGGCCCTGGCGCGACCGGCCGTCCCTTGCTCGAGTCGCCCGCCGCGCTCCGCCCGGGCGAGCTCGTCCTCGTCCAGGAGCCGCACCGGGCCCCACCGGGGCACCCACACGTCAAGGCAGAGATCCGTCGTGGCCCAGGAGCGCTCGTCGACGAATTCGACGGGAGTGAGGATATTGGCGTAGAGCCCGGTCAACGCGCCGTTGGTGCGGTGAAAGAGACCGATGTCGTGCCACTTGCCCGGATAGGTGAACCAGATCACCGGCGAACCGGGTTCGAGGATGGTCATGCCGTCGGCCACGAGGGGCTCGCTTATGGGCGTTCGCGGCTGCAAGGTGACGACCGCCTCCGGACGGCTCTCCAGCACCAGCAGACGGTAGACCTCCGCGGGCGCGCCGACTCTCCCGTAGCGGATGTCCACTGTCGCGCCCGGCCGGGGAACCGCGGCGGCGGCGGCGGATGCGGTCCGGTTCAACATGGCTCGGGAAACCGCTCCGGGTTGGCGCGTTCGACGAAGACGTCCATGACGCCCCCGCACACCGCCGGGCTCCACGAAGTGAGGTCGTCGGTCAGGTCGACGCGAACCGTTCTCGGACCTCCGTCCGCGAAGAGCTTCAGAGCGGCCTCGATCACCTCCCCCTCCGCGCACCCCCCGCCGACGGTCCCGGCGATGACGCCTCGTTCGCCCACGAGCATCCTCGCGCCCGTCTTGCGCGGGGTGGACCCTCTCGCGGCCACGATCGTGGCGAGCACGGCGGGTTCTTCCAGTCCCGCCAGCAGCGCCAGCAGCTCCTTCTCGTCCATCTCCGATTCTCTCCTGCCCCCTATTCGTCCGAGGATCGCGAAGGCGCAGCGCCGGCCGGGTTCCGTCCTCCGAAGAAGCGCTCGACCACGCGCTCCTTCTCCACCAGCGGCACGCCCGTTCCCCCGGCGCGAAGCATGATGATCTCCGCGGCCACCGCCACCGCGATCTCCGCCGGCGTCCGTCCCCCCAGATCCAGGCCGACGGGCGCCCGCACGCGGCCCATATCCTCGGGTGCGAAACCCTCGCGCAGGAGCTGCTCGTGCGTGGCGCGAACCCGCCTCCGGCTTCCGATCATGCCTATATAGTGTGGCCGCGAGGCCATCCGCAAGAGACGAACCAGGCATTCGTAGTCGAAGCTGTGGCCGCGCGTGACCAGGACCACGTGATCGCGGGGCGCCAGCGGGGTGTCCGCGAAGGGGTCGCGGAAGTCGATGACCCGCACGGCGGACGCCGCGGGGAACCGGTCGCGGTTCGCGAAGGCCGGACGGTCGTCCAGCACTTCGACGCGCAGTGCGAGCATGTCGCCCAGGCGGCTCAGCGGGACGGCTATGTGCCCCGCGCCGACGATCACCATCCCGGCGGGGGGGCCGTGCAGCTCGATGTAGACCGTGGCGGTTCCCGGCCTGTCTCCGTCCCGGTAGTCGAAATCGCGACTCAGGGCGCCGCGCGACTCCCGCGGGGGAAAGAGCGCCGGCAGCGCCGCGGCCACCTCCCCGTCGAGGGACGGGCTTCCGAGCGTGCCCCCGTGTCGCCCGCGGGAGAGCCACCGCCGCCGCCCGATCAGCGAAGGGTCGGGCGAGGCCGTGACGACCGCCGCGTATATGCGCTCGCCCCTCTCCGTCGCCGCGATCACCCGGGCGGCCACCTGCGCGGGCGAAGGGTTCATGCGGCCGTCCCCCCCGGCGGCCCGCGGAAAGGACGCTCCCGGCGTCCGGGCGGCGACACGTCCGGACCGCATCGCTGCGCGGACCCGGTCACGATGTAAACTCCGGTGGGAACTGCGTACGAAAGTAGCCGGATCCCGGGAGGGATCGGAAGCGCTCCGGGGGGCAGGCTCGAAGCTGTTCCTCGAAGCCTGATTCCGCTACCATGGAACGCATGTCCGCCGACACCACGCTCGATCCGGGTATCCGGCCATATGTCGAGGCGCTGAGGAAGCATGGCGTCGAAACTATCGAGTCATGCCAGGGCGGTCCGGGACACTCCCGTGCGGGACCGTACATCTCCTTTCGCGGCCCTCCCGGCGAGGGGCTGCGGGTCGCCGGCATCGCGCAGAACCGGGGGTGGCCGATCTCGCGGACAATCAAGGAGTGGGCCTTCTTCGCCGACGACATCACGGCACCCGTATGGGTGCTCGAGTTCAGGCATCCCCTTCCTCCGGCGACCACCTGATAGCCGATTCGGCCTGCTCGAGGGAATGTGGAAACGCTGTGGAGAGCCGGGTACGCTTTACCCCGCCGAAGCGCAACGGCCTCCCCGTCGCAGGCCAGAGAGGCCGGGACCGCTCCGAAGCGGCGGAAAGCCGGGCGGTTTCCAGTCGAGCGGCCGCCAGCTATCTTCCCGGCTTCCCGAGAAAAAGGACGGGTGACGCCCCCAGCGTTCACATAGGGGGCGCCACCCTGCTGCTCACGTCCGGACTTGAGACCCACGTGACCGGGTTCGACTCCCGGCGGCTCTAATCCCATGAGCGTACATGGTAGGCAACACCTCGCCGAAGCGCAACGGGCCGTCGAGTCGCTAGTCCAAGACGATGCGGATGACCTCTGCGGCGGCGATCTCGACTTCGTGCCCGCAGAGCTTCCCCTTGAAGGCCCCCTCGAGCACCGGGATGTCCCGGGTGAGCTTCTCCTCGGCCGCGAGGGTCAAGTCGATGTCGCACGTCCCTTCGTCCTCGCCCTTTCGCCACTTGAGCAATCCCTTGGCGCCACCGTCCATCGTCGCGTCTCCGATGTTGCCTACGAACGTCGTGTTCGTGGCGTAGGTCACCGCCGGATCGCCGTCGAGGACGAGGCCGTTCGCGCCGCAGCCCTCCGGGACGAGGACCTGTTGCAACCGGATCGTCGACGTGTCGCCCTTCTCGTCGATCGAGCCCGTCCCCGTCACCGTCACCGTTCCGCCGTCCGGGCAGCCGTACACATTCTTGTCGGCCGATTCGGAGACCGGATCGCCTTGCGGCGTCTTGGCCAGCGAGACGAACAGGCTCTTCGCCTCCGCCTCGGTCAGTGTCACCGGGCCGTCTTCGCACGCCGCGAGTCCGAGAACCGCGACTGCAGCCAGCAGCACACCGCTCATGCCTTTCATGTCATCTCTCCTTTGCGATCTCCCGAACGTCCTTCCGGTGTTGGACGAGGTCCATCTCCTCGAACCGGCGGTCCATCTTCTCCTCCATCTCGCCGAGCAACCGGACCATCGTGTCCTGGAGCGGCTCCAGGGTACCGGCGATCACCTCCCGGAACCCCTCCGCCAGCTTCGCTACTCCGTTCGTCTCCGACATGCCTCTCTCCCCTGCTAGAACTCGGAGAAGTGGATAGCCACGTCGAACCCGCAAAGCCGTCCCTCCAGGGCTCCGTCTATCTCGCCCGTGTCCCTGGTATCCACCGGCGCATCTTCCACGGCCAGATCCACCTCGCACGTTCCCGAGCTGCCGTCGTTCTTCCTCCACGTCAGAGATCCCGCCGCCTCCATGTCCACCTCGCCCTCCTCGAGGAAGCCGCGGTACCAGAACTCCGACTCGAAGACGACGGAGGGGTCTCCCGTTAGAACGAGGGTGTCGCCGAACGACCGGAGCTCGCAACGGTCCGGCTCAATGATCCACCGGGTGAACGATGTCACCGTATCTCCGCTCTCCTGAACCTTCTCGGTGACGATTATCCGGGCACCCCCGCCGAGCGAGCACCTTATCATGTTCACGCCCTCCTCGACCCATGCCGTCAGATGCACTATCTCACGCAGGATCGCGGCGGCCTGGCCCCGGGTGAGAGGCTCCTCTGTCTTCACCGGCGAATCGCAGGCCGGGAGGAGGGGAAGGACGGCGACGAGGGCCGCGGCTCGTCGCATCTTCCGGAAGCACTTCCGCTTCGGCTTCGTCTTCTCGCTCATTTCAGACCCCCGCATGGTTCCGAAGGGCTGGACAGCCCCCTCATATCTCGGAGTAATGGATTGCCGCCTCGTGCCCGCAGAGGCGGCCTTCCAGAACTCCGTCTATTTCGCCCGTGTCATCGAGATCCGCCTCCGCACCCTCCATGGCCACATCCATCTCGCACGTTCCCGAGCTGCCGTCGTTCTTCCTCCACGTCAGAGATCCCGCCGCTTCCATGTCCACAGCGGCTTCCTCGTGGGGGTCGCTGTACCGGAACTCCAACTCGAAGACGACGGAGGGGTCTCCCGTTAGAACGAGGGTGTCGCCGAACGACCGGAGCTCGCAACGGTCCGGCTCAATGATCCACCGGGCGAACACCGTCACCGTATCGAAGCTCTCCCGGAACTCCTCGGTGGCGGTTATCCGGGCACCCCCGCCGAGCGAGCACCTTATCATGTCCGTGCCGTTTCCGGACCATGCCGTCATCCACACTATCTCACGCAGGATCGCGACGGCCTGGTCCAGAGCGAGGGACTCCTCGTTTTCCGCCGGCGAATCGCAGGCCGGGAGGAGGGGGAGAAGGAGGAGGAGGGTCGCGGCTCGTCGCATCTTCATGGGGACTACTTCCTTTCCAGGTTCTGGAGCCAGGTGGACCGGATCTCGTCGGCGTCCCAGTCCGAAGGCTCTGTGGCCTTCTCGCGAACATAGCGCGGCGGGTTGATGCCCGGAAAGATCCTCCGGTGGAGAGTCGCGTCGACCCGGCCCTCCAGGCACCACACGAAGTCCGACACGTCGTTTCGCTTCTTCCAGCTCGATACATTCACCTCGCAGGTCTTGAACACGGGGAAGATGTAGCGGGAGGTGAGATCCGTCTGGTCGTTGTTCTCGTTGTTCAGGTCTATCAGATCCAGGAACGTGGCGGCGACGTGCCCCTCTATCTTCCCCTTCACTCCCCGAGACGTTCTGAAGTTCTCGAAGTAGGTCTCCCACGCCTCGGACTCCGACCCGACGACTCCCCCGTAGTCGGCCACCCCCTCTTGAAAGGCGCAGGTGTAGGACGACTCCCTCGATATGTAGTGCGGGTTGCAGTTGGTCGTCTTCCAGAGCCCGCCCATCGACCTGTTGTGCAGGGCGTGCGTGTACTCGTGGCCCGCCACCCAGTGGTTGTCGTAGTCGTACCGTCCGAACTCGATCTTGTCCCACCACCCCCAAAAGCGGTAGCGGTACCGGGCGCCCTTCCGGCGCCAGTTGACGCTCCAGCCGATCCGGCCCCTCGTGTAGCCGGTGTGGCTGATGAGGTTGATGGCCGATACGTCGAGGTGGCGCCACGGCATGTATTTCGACCGCGTTCCCCAGACCATGATCGTGTCTCCGCAGTCGCGGTTGGTGGCGTACCAGTGGTGGATGAAATGGCCGGGCGCCTTCTCCACGAAGTCGGTGTCGGGCAGGTGCCCCTTCCCCGCCCGGTAGTAGCGGTCGCCCGGGCAGGGGAAGGACACGATTCCGTCCTCCGGGACCGTGCGCTCGATCTTCTTCTTCTTGCGGCTGCTCCCGTACTCGTAGAGGTAGCTCCAGATCCTGGCATTCGTCGCCGGTTGGAACCACTTGCTCCATCCGTGGAAGTAGACCACGTTCACGTAGACGTCGTTGTGGGTCGCGGTTGTCCCGGCCCCGTCCCGGCTGTCGTCCGTGTTGACGGGTACTGCGGTGACGAAGGGCCCGGGCTGCGGAAAGGCTCCCTCGGGAAAGACCGTCTCGTCGAAGAAGTCCGTAAGCTGTCCGTTCTCGTTGGCAACGAGCATCCACGCCTGGCCGTGCACGTTGTCGATCATGAACGGCTCCGTGTCCTCCTCGGAGCCCTGAAGCTCGGCGCTCAGAGCGGCCAGATAGTAGCCGCCCTCCGCCATGGCCGGAACCGTGACCGTCTCCTCCCACACGTCCCCCTCCGACATCGCGGAAAGGTCGAACCGGGCCACCTCCGGGAGGGGCGTGTCCGGGGAGTAGTACGGCCGGTTGCCGACCCCCGCGCTGTCCATCGCCGCCTTCGTCGGAAGGGTGACGACCACCGTCCCTCCGGAGACATCCGCGTTCGCCTCCCCCCGGATTGTCAGGGAAACGGCGGACCCGGGAGTCAGGTCGTCGGCGGTGAACGTGAACGAGATCCGGTGCTGCGTGTTCTCCTCCAGGTTTACGGTGTCGGTCTCCGCAGAGGCCCGGTCCCAGGGGTTCCCCTCCTCCGCCGGGGAGACGGCGGACGCGCTGTCGTCGGGGGGACGGAACAGCGGGGACTCCAGGCAGGCGGCGAAGAGGGCGCAGGCCAGTACTGCGAATAGCTTCCTCATACGAGGTTCCTCCTTGTTTCGGGGGAGCGACCCCCGGAGCCGGTTGCGGGGGAGGGGGCGACCCTCCCCTCCTCTCTGAAATCCTCACTGGGGCCGAATCCCCAGATGGCCGATAATCAGGTCCAGCTTCTCCTCCACCCCGTCCATCCCGGAGCGGACGGCTCCTCGGTGCAGGCGGTGGCCGCCAGAATCGCAAGAGCAGCAGTGAAGGCGACCGCTGGCCACACGGTGTCTACTAGCATTCCGTTCCGTCCTTGGGATAACGGTGTGGAAATGCACCCGACCTATCCGGGACACGTAGAGGTGAGGCGATAACACACTTCACTCCGGCAAGAATCGGGCCGGTTTTTGGGAAATCCCGTGAATGGTGTCCTGACAATGCTTTCGACGGGTGTGGGGCTAGATTCCAAGTGCGCCCGGGAAGTCTGATTTCCGACCACCGGAGGCTTTTCGCACCCGTTCTCCCCCGCGATATGGCCCGGGAGACGACCCCGCAGCCCACACCGGTTCCTCTTACGGCGACGGGACCGTATCAGCAGCCACAGCGCCGGATCGTCGCGCAGCTTCCTCGCGTCGCTGTGGTCCCACCGACCCTGCCCCGCAAGCCGCAGCAGCGTCCGTGTCTTCGGAAGCGGAGCGGGTCCTGCGAGAGTGACCTGCGCCGAGGGGTACGCCGACGGAGCGAACCGCGGCTGCGCCTTCCCGGCGCTCGCGCAGGTCTACCCGCGGACTCCCGACCGGCCCGGCTCCCCGTCCCGGCCCGCAAGGGCCGCTCCCGGGAAGCGCGCACGGTAACGCCGGGGCGTATCCAGGTCGTCGGCCACGCCCGGGTCGTCCACCTCCATCTCGAGCACCCGGCCGGGATCGCGCCGCACAACGTCACGGGCGCCCTCCCGCAGGCCCTCGGCCCGGAACTCGCCGGCGATGCTCATGGCGGCCACAACGGGGTGGCCGCGCCGACCGCGGTGGCGGGGAAGCACGATGGCGGCGCGGGACCGCCGCCACGCCTCCACCAGACCGCGCACCGTCTCCGGCGCCACGGCCGGGTTGTCGACCGGGGTGAAGGCCACCGCCGCCGGAGGATCCGCCAGGCCTTCCAGGCGGCTCAGCGCCGCGCACAGGGAGCCGATCTGCCCCCCCCGCCCGCCCGGGTTCACGACCAGCTCGCCCGGGCCTCGTTCAACCTCCTCCGCCAGCTTCCCCGCGCCCGAGGGACCCACCACCACGACCGGACGGCAACCGCCCCGCACGAGGGTCTCCGCCAGCCGGGAAACGAAGGTCGCCCCCCCGGCGTCGAGCAGCGCCTTCGCCGCTCCCATGCGGCTCGACCCTCCCGCCGCCAAAACGACGCCCGCCACGCGTCCGCCGCGCGTCACGGCGCCGCGCTCTCCGGGCGGTCGCGCGCCGGAAAGGCTCCGTGGAACGTCTCGCCCGCCGCCGCGAGCTCCACCAGCAGGGGAGCGGGACGGAAGCGGCTTCCCAACGTGTCGGCGAACCCTGCGACGCCTCTCAGCACCGCCTCGAGGCCCCGGTCGTCCGCGTACCGGAGCAGGCCCCCCCGGAAGGGCGGAAAGCCCGTACCCATGACCATCCCCAGGTCCACGTCCGCGGCCGAGTCCACGATTCCGTCCTTGAGAATCCTGGCGGCCTCGTTGACCATGGCCAGCACCGTCCGGTCCCGGACGTGCGCCGGATCCGGCCCGGAGCGCGGCGAAGGCTGGCCCATGTCCGCGTACACGGAGGGATCCGGCCCCTTCGTCCTCCCGTCCGCGTACAGGTAGAAGCCCCTGCCGCCCTTCCGCCCCGGCCGCCCCGATTCCCCCAGGGCGACCAGCGACGCGGCGGGGGCCATGCGCTCGCCCAAGGCCGCGGCCAGCGCGTCGCCCGCGTGGCGCGCGACGTCCGTTCCGATCTCGTCGATCAGGCGGCAGGGGCCCATGGGCATCCCGAAGTCCGTCCAGGCCCCGTCCAGCGCCTGCACTGCGCACCCCTCGCCGAGGAGGTGCCCGGCCTCGTTCAGAGCGAGCCCCAGGATCCGGTTGACCAGGAAGCCGGGACCGTCGCGGGTGACCACGGGCGTCTTGCCCATCCGCACCGCCAGCGACGCGATCGTCTCGATCGTGCCGGGATCGCTCTTCTCCCCCCGCACGATCTCCACCAGCGGCATGCGGTGGACCGGACCGAAGAAGTGCATCCCCGCGAAGCGGCCTGGCCGGGCGAGAGCCGAGGCCATCTCGTCGACCGAGAGCGAGGAGGTGTTCGTCGCGATCACCGCCGCCGAACCGGCGACCTCCTCCACCTCCCTGAGCACCGCCTTCTTGACGTCCATGCGCTCGACCACCGCCTCCACGACCAGGTCGGCCTGCCCCACCCCGGCGTAGTCGAGCCCGCCCGAGACGAGCCCCATCTTCCGCATCGCGTCGCGGCGCCGGAGCGTTCGCCGGTTCACTGCGCCGTCGAAGATGGAGCGCGCGTGGGCCAGGCCGCCGGCCACAGCCTCGTGGCGCACGTCCTTCATCCGCACGGGGATGTCGTTGTACGCCGCCACCTGCGCGATCCCGCCCCCCATGCGACCCGCGCCGATCACAGCCATGCGCCGCACCGGTTCGGCGCGCCCCCCCGGCGCCCAAGGCCCCTTGCGCGCGGCCTCGCGCAGCCGGAAGAGGAAGAGGAGGTTGCGGCACTGCGGGGAGACGATCAGTTCCCCGGCGGCCCTCGCTTCGAGTTCCAGGCCGGCCTCGACCGATCTCCCGAGCCCCGCGCGAACCACCTCGAGGATCTTCAGCGGCGCCGGGTAGCGACCCCGAGTGCGCCCGAGCGTCCGCTTCCGCGCCGCCCGCAGGACCAGCGCCCGCCCCGGCGCCGTCCCGTCGAGGACGCGTCCGGCGATGCCGCGCCGCCGGGCCCGGAGTGCGGGTGCGCGGCCGCCAACGCCCGGCGCGCCGTCCCGCGAGCGGCTGCGCCCGCCGGCCGCGGCCGGGTCCCCGAGCGCTCGCGCGAAGTCGAGGCAGCGCTCCTCGAACTGCTGGCGGGGGAAGACCCGGTGCACCAGTCCGATGCGCCTGGCCTTCGACACCCGCGCCGGCTTCCCGGTGAGCATAAGGGCCAGCGCGGCGCGCAGTCCGACGAGCCGCGGCAGGCGGGTGGAACCTCCCCACGCGGGTAGGATCCCCAGCTGGACTTCGGGGAGACCGATGCGGGTACGGTCGCCGTCGTCGCAGACGCGGTAGTCGCACGCCAGCGCCAACTCCGTGCCGCCCCCCAGGCAGACGCCCCGGATGGCGGCGACGGTGGGCACCGGCAGCGCGGCGATGCGCCCGAAGATCGCCTGACCCGCCCGCGCGGCCTCGGCCGCCCGCCGCCGGTCTCCGGATTCGGCGATGGCGGAGATGGCCGCCACGTCGGCGCCCGCGACGAACGAGCCCGGCTTGCCGGACCGGATCAGGAGCGCCCGCAGGGCGCCTTCGCCGGCGGCCGCGGCCGCCCGCCCGACGACCTCGCCGAGGACCCGCAGGACCTCTTCGGTCAGGATGTTGTGGGACCGGTCCGGGTCGTCGAAGGTAATGCGTCCGACGCCGTTCGGGTCGACGTCGAAACGAGGGTTCAAGCTCGCAGGGGCTGCTACGTGCGCGAACCGCTAGAAGATCGGCCTCATCTCGGCGTTGTCGCGCCCGAGCCGTACCGCGACGGGGTCGCCGCGCTCCACTGTGACCGGGACGTTCCAATAGAACTCGTGGTTCGGCAGTTCGTGACGGGCGTACACCCAGTATTCGCCCGGCGGAACCTCGAACCGCACAACCCCCGGGCCTTCGGCGCCGGTGGTGTCGGCCGCCTCCTCGAGACCGGTCTCGTCGATCCGGGCGTCGATCACGACACCTACGTCCCGGAACGCCTGGTCGGCCCAGTCCCGCTGCACGATCCGCACGCCCTCCATCTGGGCGTTGGTCTCCCGCTGGAGCGAGTCGAACCGCTCGAAGAGCGACCCCTTGCGGCGGTCGACCTGCCGGTACTGCCCGTCCCACCGCTCCCACTCGCCGTGGATCGTCCTGTATGTCCTCATGCTCGGATTCAGCTCCGCGAGCTCGTCGGTCAGCTTCTTCAGCGTGTCGCGCAGAAAGTTCCAGCGGTCTTCCGCGTCGCGCCAGTCCTGCTGGGCCTGGGCGATCTCCTCCTGGGCGGCCAGCAGCTCCGGGGGAATCTCCGGTTCCGGCGTGGCGGCCGCTGCGGTCAGCGAGTCGAAGATGAAGTCCCGGTCGTAGGGCAGCAGGCGAACCGCGACATCGTCGAGCAGGACCGTTCCGTCCCCGTCTTCGTCTTCCAGTTCGACGGTCACCGAAACGCGAGCCTGGCCGCACGCCGTGAGGACCAGAGCCGCGAAGACCGCCGTCAAGCCAAATCCAGTTCTGCGTCGCATGGTGACTTCAACTCCCTGAGTGTGCCCGGATGGCGGCCGAGCTCCTGGCGGACCGGCCGGCCGATACGTAACCGCGAACCCCAAGGTAGGGGCCGGTTCGGAGCGATTCAAGACCGGGGCCGAGCTGCGGGCTGGATGTAGTTCAGCGGGTTGACGGGATTGCCGTCCACATGGATTTCCATGTGTACGTGAGGCGCAGTGCAGACGCCCGAACACCCGACGTGGGCTATGACCTCCTTGCGCTTGACGCGCTGGCCGGAGTACACCAGCAGCCTGGACGCATGCGCGTACCGGCTGACCACCCCGTAGCCGTGGTCGATTTCGACCATGGAGCCGTAGCCGGGCTTCCGGCCGGCGAAGGTCACCACGCCGGGTCCGCTCGCGACGATCGGGGTGCCGTAGACGGTGCTGATGTCTATGCCCCAGTGCGGCAGATAGCTCTTGTGGATGGCGTGAAACCGCCTGTGGCTGAACCGGCTGCTGACGCGGAAGTCGCCCACGGGGAAGATGGACGGCATCGCCTCCAACCGTTCCCACTGGTCCTCCATGATGGCGGCGGTCTCGTCGAAGCTCTCCTTCAGCAGCTCGGCCTTGCGCTCGAGGACTCCGAGGTCGTAGCGGTTGGCGTAGGCCATCTCGGAGGCTTCGGGATCGAGAGTCCAGAGTTCGTCGTCCCCCGGGGACTCCAACCCCGGACCGCCGATTCCCACCTCCAGCACGTCGTCGTCGAGACCCATCCGGCCCGCGAGCATCCGGGCGCGCCTGTCCTTCTCGGTCAAGGCGGCGATCCGCCCTTCGAAGTCGTCGACCCTCGCCCGGTAGTTCTCCAGCTCCCGTTCGAGGAGCCGGTTCTCGCGCGCCAGAAGCGTGGCCCGGACGCGCACGCCGGAGTCGTGGAAGAAGAAGGCCGCGGCGCCGAGGAAGAGAGCGAGGAACGCCCCCAAGCCGATCAGCACCGGACGCACCGCGCTCCGCGGCAGGGAGTACTGCCGCACCGCATTCGCCTCTCCGCGCAGGAAGAGGAGCGTCCACCGTTCACGTATCATCGCGGGGGTAGCTTACAGGCTGGTCGCCCTTCGGGCAAGTAAACGTTTGTTTCAATCTAACACGAATCGGCTCCGCGCGTGGGAGGAACCGGCTCCGCGCGGGGAAAGAGCGGGGTTCCCACCGTCACGGAAAGTCCCCCGACGCGCAGCGCGTCGAGCTCGGCGAACAGCGGAACGGCGTCCAAACCCAGTCTTGCAGCCAACTTACGGGCCCTGGTCGGGGCGACGGGCTCGAACATGGCCGCCAGCACCGCCAGGGTGCGAACCAGCGTGGCCAGAGTGCGGTCGAGCTCGCCCCGCCGCTCCGGATCGCGCGCCAACGCCCACGGCTCCCTCGCCTCCACGAACCCGTTTGCCCCCCTCGCGAGGTTCATGGCGGCCGCGAACCCTTCGTGAAGGCGGTAGCCCTCGAGCCCGCGGCGGTAGGCGGCCAGAGCAGCCTCCGTCTCCCGCGCGAGCCCGCCGGCCGCCGCGCCGGGAACGCATCCCCCGCGGTAGCGCCGCACCATCGAGAGGGCGCGGTGGGCCAAGTTGCCCAGGACGTTGGCGAGTTCGTCGTAGCGGGCCAGGAAGCGTTCCGGGGCGTAGGAGGCGTCCTGGCCGGTGGACATCTCGCGCATCAGGTACCAGCGCACGGCGTCGGCGCCGAACCGCTCCCTCAGACCGATCGGGTCGACCACGTTGCCGAGCGACTTGGACATCTTGGTGTCGCCGACCACCCACCAGCCGTGCGCCAGGATCCTGCGGGGAAGCGGAAGGTCCGCCCCCATCAGCAGCGTGGGCCAGTACACGGCGTGCGTGGTGAGGATGTCCTTCCCCATGAGGTGAACGTCGGCGGGCCAGCGGGAGGGGCGCAGGTCGCCGAAGCCGCGCTCGCCCTTCGGGGCGGCGGGGTCGATGGCGCCCGAGGCGGTGAGGTAGTTGGTCAGCGCGTCGACCCAGACGTAGGTGACCTGGGAGTCGTCCCACGGCAGCGGGATTCCCCAGTGGATGCGCGCGCGCGGCCGCGAGATGGACAGGTCGGCGAGCGGCTGGTCGAGGAAGCCGAGGACCTCGTTGCGGCGGCCGACGGGCACTATCCACTCCGGGTTGTCCTCGATGTGCCGGATCAACCGCTGCCGGAACCGGCTCATGCGGAAGAACCAGTTCTTCTCGCGGATGCGCCGCACCGGCCCCCCGGCGATCGGGTCGACGCGGCCGGGGCCGATCTCCTTCTCGGTGAAGTAGCGTTCCTGGCCGACCGAGTACCACCCCGCGTATTCGGCCTCGTAGATGAGCCCGTTGTCGCGAAGGCGCTCCAGCAGCGCCGCGACCACCGCGCGGTGCTCGGCCTCGGTCGTGCGGATGAAGCGGTCGTGCGAGATGCCCAGCTCCTCCCACGCCTCCTCGAAGCGGCCCGCCATGAGGTCGCAGAGCTCGAGCGGCGACATCCCCTGCTCGGCCGCCGCCTCCTGGATCTTCTGCCCGTGCTCGTCGGTTCCCGTGAGGAAGAGGACGTCCTGGCCGGCGCGGCGGCGGTAGCGAGCGATCACGTCGGCCAGGATCGTCGTGTAGGCGTGGCCGATGTGGGGCTCCCCCGAGGCGTAGTAGATCGGCGTCGTGAGATAGAACGAAGACACCGGATCAGTCTCCGTCCCGGGCCGGGGCGCCGCCGATCGCCCGGGCGTACCATTCCAGGGTCTCGGCGAAGGCGGCGAACGACTTCTCGTAGCGCGGCTCCAGGGGCTCGCCGTCTTCCCGGAAGGCGCTCTCGACGTTGGCGACGTTCATGCCGGCCACCGGGAGCGCCTTCACCCGCAGGAAGAAGAGCTGCAGGTGGTTGTGCAGCTGCACCCCTCCGAACCGGCCCACGGAGACGGTCACGATGCCGACCGGCTTGCGGAACCATTCGCCGTGGATGTAGTCGAGCGCGTTCTTGAGCACCCCCGGCCAGGACCCGTTGTACTCGGGGCTGACCACCACGACGGCGTCGGCGGACCGGATGGCGCGGGAGAAGCCGACCAGCCCCGGCGGGGGGTCGTCGAGCTTGTGCAGCCGCTCCTCCATGATCGGGAGATCGATTTCGGCCAGGTCCAGGAGCGGCGCCTCGGCCCCCGCCGCCTCCAGCCGGCCGGCCGCGAACCGGGCCACCCTGAGCGACCGCCGTCCGCGCCGCACGGAGCCCAGCAGGACCGGGACGCGCAGGGGGGCGCTCACGGATTCCGCTCCGGAGAGCGGTTTCGCGGAGGACGGACGCCGGCGCGCGGCTTCGGCGAGGACCGGTCTCCCGGGGTCTCGCGGCTCCGTGCGGGCGCGCCCCGGTCGCCGTCGCCGATGCGGGTCCTCCTGAGCGCCCCCCGGTCCACCTTGCCCAAGTGGGTGCGCGGCAGCTCGGCGAGCAGGTGGATCTCCCGCGGGTGCTTGTAGGATTCGAGGCGCCCGGCGAGGTGAGAGCGGATGGCGGCCACCGCCGTCGCGGGGTCGGTGTCCGAGGCCCACACGACGAACGCCACCGGAACGGTCAGCCCTTCTTCGGTTTCGATTCCCACCGCCGCCGCCTCCCTGACGTCCCGGTGTTCCAGCAGGCGCTCCTCGGCCTCGCGGGGCGAGAACCACTTCCCCGAGACCTTGAGCAGGTCGTCGTCGCGCCCCTGGTAGGTGAAGCGACCGTCCCGGTCGCGGCTCATCATGTCGCCCGAAACGTACCACTCGCCGACGAAGGCGCGGCGCGTTTCCTCCGGGTGCTGCCAGTAGCCGTGGGCGCGCGAGCCTCCCCGCACCCGCATGCGCCCCACCTCGCCGGGCCCCACCTCGCGGCCGTCGTCGTCGCAGAGGCGGACCTCGAAGCCGGGGACGGCGGTGCCCAGCGTGCCGGGACGGACCTCGCCGGGCCGGTTCGAGATGAAGATGTGCCACATTTCGGCCGTGCCGAGGCCGTCGAGCAGCTCGACGCCGAAGGTGTCGTTCCAGCGGCGGTGCAGGTGGACGGGCAGAGGCTCGCCGGCCGAGGTGGCGAGCCGCAGACAGCTCAGGTCCCGGTCGCGGGCGCCGGGGTGCGAGACCATGCGGTTCACCATCGTGGGGACGGCCACTAGGATCGTGGGGCGGTGCCGGGCGATCTGCGCGAAGATCTCGTCGGCGGTGCAGCGCTCCGGAAAGAGGACCGCCGAGGCGCCTGCGGCGAGGGGGAAGAAGAGGTTCGAGCCGGTGGCGTAGCCGAAGTAGAGCTTGGGGACCGAGAGGGTGATGTCGTCGGCGGCGTAGCCGATCACCGCCTTCGCGTAGCACTCGGCGGTGTTGGCGAAAGAGGCGTGACTCTGTATGACGCCCTTGGGGCGGCCGGTCGTGCCGCCGGAGAAGAGCCAGACGGCGGGGTCGTCGGAATGTGAAGCGTAGTTGACATAATGTAAACTGGAGTTGTCAATCCGGTCGTCGCCTTCGCCGGTGCCGAGGACGAGGAGGCGGGGGGCGTGGCGGGCGCCTCGGGTTGCGCGGGCGAAGGTGTCGGCGTGGTCGGCGTGGACGACGGCGGCGGTGGCCCGCGTGTAGTCGTACAGGTCGCGAATGCGGCCTTCGCCCAGGTAGCAGTTGACCATCACGCCCACGGCGCCGCGCTTGAGCGCGCCGAAGAGGGCGGCGGGGAAGTCGGGCACGTCGGGGAGGCCGATCAGAACCCGCTCCTCGGGACGCACCCCCATGTCGGCGAGCGCGTTGGCGAAGCGGTTGGCGCGCGCCTGCAGCTCCGCGTAGGTGACCGTACCCTCCCGCGTCCTGATCGCGATGCGGTCGCCGCGTCCCTCCCGGATGCGGTCGTCGAGGAAGTGGCCGGCGATGTTGAAGGGGTGGGGCGG
Organism: Gemmatimonadota bacterium; assembly: GCA_028873825.1. Classification (GTDB taxonomy): domain Bacteria; phylum Gemmatimonadota; class Gemmatimonadetes; order Longimicrobiales; family Gaopeijiaceae; genus Bin94. The sequence continues at coordinate 16,064 of JAPPNM010000172.1, forward strand.
GCGGAAGGGCATGGGGCGGTGGCGGGCGGGTTGACGGTGTGGCCGGGCGGGCGCGGCGGGCCGGCGCGGACGCTTCGCCGCTCGAATGACGCGCGGCCGCCCGGGCCCACGCCGGACCGGACAACGAATGTGCTTCCCGCAATTCTGGCACGGCGCTCCGCCGCCGTCCAGCCTCGGTGCTCGGCCGATGCCCCGCCGAGAGCTGGCGGCGCGTAACGCCACACCCCTACGGCTGGTCCGTGAAGATCCGGCACAGGGGGCTGCGGGCGCTCCGCGAACGGGATGATCGCTCTCGGCCCCCCGCGCATCCGGTCGCCCGTCGCCTCGGACCCTCCATAGCGGGGCCGCCGCCAGGCGCTGGACCCCATTCCCCGGCCCCGGCAGCCGTAAGGACGCCGAGGCGTCCCCAAGCGCCCGAGACAGGATCGGTCCGGCCCCGCCCCGAACTGACCTCGGGGGAGCAGTTGCGAGAGGTCCCCCAGCCTCTTACGTTGCACTTGACACGTCAGTTCATGAACAAAGGTGGGACAAGGAGATTGAATTGAAATGACTGCGAAGCATTGGATTGTCGCGGTGCAGGTCGTCGACAACCGTGGCAATGAGCTCATGGTCGTCAAGCCGCTGTCGGAAGCGGAATCGTGATCCACACCGTCCGGATCAAGGGCTTCAAGCGGTTCAAGGATGGCACGTTTCGCCTACCGGGACACGTTGTGTTGGCCGGTCCCAACAACATGGGCAAGACAACCGTTCTCCAGGCGATAGCGTCGTGGGCGCTTGCGTTGCGGCGGTGGCGCGAGTCAAACGACTTCAATCCCAGACGGGGGTACGCGCGGGTGCCGATCGCTCGGCAGGCGTTCGCTGCGGTACCGCTTCGGAGCTTCGACCTTCTTTCGTCGGATCGCCGCTATCCTTCCACCATCGAGATCGAACTCGGGCACAACGAGGGCTGGTCGGTGGCGATGGAGCTGATCGGCGACAGTACGGAGCAGATCTACGTCCGACCCAAGACGGGCACCGATCCGGACACCTTGCGCGAGCTCGAACTGCCGGTGGTCTTCGTGCCCCCGATGACGGGTCTCGGCATCGAGGAGCCCGTTTTTCAGCCTCCCAAAATCGAACAGCTTCTCGGCCTGGGTCGCCCCGGAGAGGTCCTGCGGAACCTGGTCGCGGAGGCCAATCGGGATGAGGCCGCCTGGTCCGCGCTCCGGAAATCCATGTACAAGCTATTTGGATACGCTCTGATGCCGCCCGACACGACCGGGGCGCATATCATCGCCGAATACGGCCGGGTCCGGGATAGGCGTCCGGTGCCTCCGTACTTCGATGTCGCGAGCGCCGGCAGCGGCTTTCAGCAGGTCTTGATGCTCCTGGCGTTCCTCCACACCAGACCCGGCACCGTGCTGTTGCTCGACGAGCCGGACGCGCACCTCCACATCATCCTTCAGGACGCCGTCTATCACGAGTTGCGCACGGTGGCCGCCCGACAGCGCTCGCAGCTCGTCGCGGCAACCCATTCCGAAGTGATCATCAACAGCGTCGAACCCCGCGAACTCTGCGTCGTGCTCGACGAACCGCGAATGGTGGCCGACACGGCGGAACGCAACACGCTCGTGTCGTCTCTCCGGGTACTGAGCAACGACGACGTGATGCGCGCCCTTCAGGTGCGGGGCGTGCTCTACGTCGACGACTACACCGACATCCACATCCTGCGCGCGTTGGCCGCCCGGCTCGACCATCGCGCCGGGCAGCTGCTCACGACTGAAATCATGTGGAAGTCGGCGGTCTTTCAGACGACGGACGGCGCGGCCGGCAGTAGAGGTATTCGGGCGCGCGAGCACTTCAAGGCGTTGCATCTCGTGCAAGGGGACCTTCCCGGACTCGAACTCCAAGACGGCGACGCGCGACCGCCGCTTCCGGAGACACCGGTCGCGGGGGCCGGGCTGCAGCGCCTACGTTGGAGGCGTTATGAGATCGAGAGCTACCTCCTGCACCCCGACGCCCTCGCCCGTTTCGTTGAATCCGCGGTCGGCGCCGGCGCCGCCGCGACACACGTCGAGGACATGCTTGCATACTGGCACGACGCATTCCCACCGGCCGTGGTCAAATCCCCCCTCGGCGACCACGAGTATCTGAACAATACCAAAGCCCGCACGAAACTCCTTGAGCCGCTGCTAGATGCAGCCGGGTTGCACGGCCTTCCGTACACTCGCTACCACGAGATCGCAGAGACGATGCAGCCCGAGGAGATTCACCCGGAGGTGGCCGAGAAGCTCGACCAGATCTGCCTCGCCTTCGGGGTCGAGCCGTGAGCGGCCGCGAGGTTCCCGAAGGGAGGTTCAAATATTCGCTATTCGAGGAGTCGGCTGAGCACTGGAGGATCTCCGAGTACGATCCCCCGGAACGCCTTGCCGGCCCGGCGCCTCGCCTGCTCTCGGTGCTCGCGGGGCTTCATCCACGATGAAGTGGACGCCCCCTCCCGGCGGCTGCTAGAACTGCGCTTCAATACCGATTACCAGGGTTCGATGCCCAAAAAAGGTCAGGATAGGCCTTGGCGTACGATAGTCTGCGTCGTAACTGTAGCCCCAGACGTTGCCGCGATTCAGCACGTTTAGGCCCTCGACATAGATCGCCGCCACACCACCCCGTGGCCGCCCGAGCCGCGACAGGCGACCGTCAAGTCGGAAGTACGCGGGTAGCCTATCGGAGTGGACCGGCCCGTACAACGGAGCTGCGAACCGACCGTCTTCGGGAGACTCCGCGCCTACGATCGGCGTGTACGGCCTGCCCGTCGCATACCGGCCCGTAAGGCCCAGCTCCCACTCTTCGACCGCCAGCTTCCCCACGGCGGTCAGAGTATGCGTCACGTCAAAGCGGCACGGCACCAAGGAACCGTCCTTCAGTTTGACTTCGCAGTGAAGATACGAGTAGGTGAGCCAGCCGACTAAGGACCGAGTACTTGGGGGCGGATCAGCACGTCCAGCCCGGCCGCGCGGCCGACTGTCGCCACCGGGGCATCGGTGCCGACTCGGTCTTCTTGGACATAGTCCTCGTAGCGCTTGGTGTAGGCCTCCGCACGCAGCGCGGGCGCACCTTCCCGCTGGATTCCGGCGACTAGGTGGTATGCTCCCAGAGGCACGCCGGCCGGGCTACCCCTGTCCGGAAGCGCATAGCGGGTGCGCCAGCGCCCTTGGCTGAAGCGACCGCCTCCCACTCGCAACGTCCAGGCTCCGGCGCTGTACGCCGCCGCGATACGGGGGTCGATCTGCTTGTCGACTTCGCCGGGCAGTTGGTCGAGTCGCACGCCGCCAAGGAGCGCCAGGCCCCGTGAAGCCCGCCACTCGATCTCCGTGTAGCCGCCCAGATGCTCGGAACTCCGCCGGTTTCGGTCCAGCCGTACGACAGGCGAGCCAGGTGCCACGTTCTCGCTCGCCGGAACCGCGCCGTCGGTCAACGACGCCAGACGCGCGCCTTCAAGACCACCCCTGAGCACCACATGGGAGTGCTCAAACTCGCCGTCCAAACGTGCGCCCAAATGGCTGTCCTCGTGGCCGCGTTCCAGCACGCCGAACCGAAAGCGGGTGTCGCGGGTGGACGACGCAAGCGTCAGTCGGGCCGCCATGCGGCCATCGGAGCTCGAGACACGCACCTCCGCAGTGCCGAGTCGGGTCCCGGATTCGCTTCGGAAGGCGCCCCGGTAGCCGGTTGACGAGATCAGGGCTGTTGTCCGATCGGACACGCCAAGTGCTCCGACACGCAGCTCCAGCCCGTAAACCGGCTCTAGTGCCGCACCGACCATTAGCTGGCCCGACGTCGGTGACTCCGGGTAGTCGTCGGTCCGATCGTGAAGTTCGAGGAGCGGCCGAGTGTGCGTCAACATCGTCGTAGACCACATTCCCGCCCGGTCGCCGAGCGGCTGCCAGACCGTGCCGCCTACCGACACCAAGTTTGCGCCGGCACGCCACCGGAACGTCGTGGGGCGGCGTTCCGTCTCGAGCGCGACTATGCCGGAGAGTGCGTTGCCGTACCGTGCCGAAAAACCTCCACTCGAAAAATACGCGGTCCTCAACACCGAAGGGTCCAACACGCCGAAGATCGAGCCGTTCAGAGTCTCGAAACGTCCCGGATGAAAGAGACGGGCGCCGTCCACGTAGATCGGCGTTTCGGCCGGGTCGCCGCCGCGCACGTAGAGATCGCCGCCGTCCCCCACACGCGTCACGCCCGGCAGCGTCTGAAGGGTCTGGAAGATATCCGCCGTGCCGCCCGGCATGGTGTACACTTCCAGCTTCGACAGCCGGGTCGCCGCGCGCGGGTCGTCAACCGAGTACGTACCCGCCTCGACCAGTATCGGCTCAAGCGCGTACACTGCCGGTTGCGGACGGGCATCGTGGTCCCGAGGCGTAGGCGGGACCGGACGATTCGGCTGTGCCACCACTTTGGGGTCGTCGCCGTGTTCGGGGCCGGACACCTTCTCCCGTAGCCCCGGATGCGTCGGAAATAGCTCCGCACCCCTCCTCCAGGTCTGTTCCGCCAGCGCCTCCCGCCCTTGTCGAACGTACAGCTCGCCCAGATACAGATAGGTTGACGCGACGACAGGCTCAATCCGCTCGCCGTGAAACTCCAGCACCCGCTCCAGCTCTTGCACCGCTGCGTCAGTGCGTCCAAGGAACTCGGGAGTACGGTAGTGGTTCATGCCAAGCATGAAGCGGGCCATCAGGTGCTGCGGTTCTCGGGCGAGCGCTTTTGCCAATAGCTCATTCGCTTCGCCGACCAAGGCACCCTGACGAAGGATCTTCGCGAACGGAATGAGGCATTGGCTCCGTATGCGCGCCCGGATGACGAGAGCATCGACGGGACGTGCCCTTTCCATGCCTGCGGCCGCAGCCTCAAGCCGTTCGACCGCAGCCTCCATTTTGTCCTCTACCTTCTCGACCGCCGCTTGCTCACACTTCGCGAAATCCGCCGCAACCGCTTCGGCGTCCGCAGTCTTGCTTTGTGCTTGGACCCACCCGCTGGTGAGTAGAACCGCTACCGCTGCTGGCACGAGGCCCATCGTTAGATCATATGCACGCATCTTCAATCTCCTCCTGACGTTGTTCCATGTGTATGTGTGTTTCCGGCACGCTCCAGCGCGGTCGGAAGCTGTGTACCGTATCCATCGTTTACAATCCTTATTCATGAGCCGTCAGGATAGACGGCAAGATGGAGGGTTGAGGGACCTCTCGCAACCCCGAGGGCAGGCCCGAGGGCAATTCGGGGCGGTTCGGGGCCGGAAGAGCGGAGTTTCGAGTCCGAAAGAAAGTAGTGTTCGGCGCTTGGAGACACCCCGGCGTCCTTGCGGCCGCCGGGGCCGGGGAAAGTCGCGCGCCCTAGCAGTCCGTGGATAAAGTCGAACCTGGCTGTGCCTTTGTAGGCGAGTTAAATTACAGGCACACTGGAACTTCGGCCAACGGAGACGGCGATGGCTATCGGGAGGCGGCGCAGGGCTCCTCAGCAGGAGTTGTTCGTGGCGGCCAGCGACATCCGGGCGCTCGACAACCCGTTCTACCGGGCGCTGAACGGGCTGCTGGAGGAGCACGGGTTCGACGAGTTCGCGGAAGAGCAGTGCGCGGAGTTCTACTCGGGCAACCGGGGCCGCCCTGGGGTTCCGCCCGGCGTGTACTTCAGGATGCTGATGGTGGGGTATCTGGAGGGGCTGGGTTCGGAGCGGGGGATCGCGTGGCGTTGCGCGGACTCGTTTTCGCCGCGCGAGTTTCTGGGATGCGGGCTGGCGGGGAACCCGCCGGAGCACTCGACGCTCTCGAAGACGCGGAAGCGGTTGAGCGTGGAGGCGCACGGGGCGGTCTTCGGCTTCGTGCTCGAGCGGCTGAGGGAGTCGGGGCTGCTGAGCGGCAGAACGCTGGGCGTGGACGCGACGACGCTGGAGGCCCAACGCGGCTATGCGCACGATCGTGCGGCGCGACGACGGGACGGAGTACGAGGAGTGGCTGGAGCAGCTGGCGGCGGCCTCGGGGATCGAGACGCCGACGCGGAGGCGGTGCGGCTTCGGCACCCCCCGCGCCCTGCGGGGTCTGGCTTGGGCGCAGGCCGAACTTGCGGCCCGCGCCGCGGACGCCGCTTCGGCTTTTATTCGCCGCTCCAAGACCCTTTTCCGGCTCCTGTCGGCCGTTTCAGCCGCCGCAGCCGCAAATCCGGGCCGCAGACGCCCAAATCCGCCATTCCTGCACAACCCGGGTCGTTTGTGCCCCGCTTCCACCACGCACAAGCGCATCTCCCTGAGAACCCGTTTATCCACGGCCTGCTAGGCCAGGTTGCGAAAGGGGGGGAGCTCCTGGAGCGCCCCCCCCCTTTCTTCGCGCCCCCCCGAAAAAAGGGGCCGCCCCGGATCGCTCCGGAACGGCCCCCGCCGGCGAACCGGGCGCCCTGGAAGGAAGCTACCGGGGCGCCACCGACACGTGGAAGTCGAGGTAGCCGTGTCCGGCCGGGTTGTGCGGTTCCGTCCCCACGAGCACGCGCAGGTGCTTCACCACGTCGACGGCGACGGTCGTGAGGACGTGCTCCGCCGAAACCGAGACGGCGACCGCCTCGGCGCCGGACGGCGGAACTAAGAGGATGTCCCAAACTCCCCAGACCTCCAAGCACTCGGCGGGTTCGTAGTAGTCCGCGAGGGACGTATTCACCGTGTCCCCGACCAGCATGTCGAGGTCCGGAGGATGGACCACCACCTTCTGTTCGGGATCCCACTTGCGACCGAAAGAGAAGTCGCAGCCGCTGTCTATTATCGGACATGCCGGCGTCGCCGCGACGGCTGCCGCCAGGGCGATGCCTACAATAGCTCTACTCATTTTCCCGCCTCCTATCTCTTCATCCCGGATCCTGCGATCCCGGGGTAGGGCAGCACCGCCCGGGGCCTTAGATTACGGGACGATTCTCGACAAGTCGACCCGCAACGGAGGGCACCCGGACGGTGCGACACCATCATACCGGAAGCAGGCCGCATGTGCAAGGATCCGGACGGGCGCTGCGCGTCCGGCACAGCGCACGCAATCTCACCGACGGCGGCGGCCTGGTTCTGGTCCGCAAGCTCTTCGACCGGCTGGGTCTGGCGGGCTGGATCGACCGCCGGACGGAAAAGGAGAAGGGCTTCTTCCGGCCGGGCCTGATGACGGAGGTGTGGATCGTGCTGCTGCTCTACGGCGGCGGCGTGATGACCGACCTGCGGCTGCTGGACCGCCGGGGTGTGCGCCGGATCTTCGGCTGGGTCCGGGTGCCGCATCCGACGACGTTCGGGCGCTGGATGAGGAGTTCGGGCGAGCGAATGGTTCCGCTGCTGGACGAACTGCTGTGGAGAATGGTCCGGCAGCGCTGGGCGCTGGCGGGCGGCGCCCCGGAAAGGCTGACGGTGACGATGGATTCGACAGTGGTGGTGCGCTACGGGAGGAAGCAGGCCGGGGCGGAGCGGGGCTACAACCCGAAGAAGCGGGGCCGGCCGTCGCATCATCCGCTTCTGGCCTACGTCCGGGAGACGGGAGACTGCCTGGGGGTGCGCTGGCGGGCGGGCGGCGCCCACACCGCCGAGGGTGCGGAGGAGTGGCTGGAGAAGCTGGTGGAACGGATGAGAGGAGCGGGCGTGGGCACCATCACGGTCCGGCTCGACAAGGGGTTCTTCAGCCGGAGGATGGTGCGGACGCTCGAGCGCTTGAGCGTCTTCTTCCTGCTCAAGGTTCCGCGCCACCGCTGGCTGGACGCCCGCCGAGGCCATTGGCGCTTCTCGGCCAAGGGAGGGGCGGTCTTTCCGGGCGAGGACATGTGGACGGCGACCGGCAAGCTGTGGGGCGCGCGCCTGCTCACGGTTCAGACGGCGCGGCCCATCGTGTGCCATTTTCAATGCCCATTGACAGAATCGCCCCGTCCTCGCCCGCGCCCGGCGGGTGTTGCACGTCCAGAACGATTTCGTCTTTGCCCATGCCGCGCCGCCATACGTCGGGGGGCAGGCTTCGCACGGCTACGGCCCGCCAGGGCTGGCGTTGCCCGGAGGCCGTGCTGTAAACCTCGGGGATGACCAAGCGGTCCGTCTCCAACAGGGCCGCCCGGATGCGAGGCCAGTCGCGGGCCGGGTTCCACCGCCCCGGGAACAAGTGTTGCCGGAGGATGTCCACGGGGAGATCCCCTTTCGGCGAACTGGAGGCCTCCGCCCCTCCCCCGGAAGGAAGCTACCGGGGCGGCGGCCCCCTCACCGACACGTAGAAATTGTGGTTGTACCTGTAATCGGAGTGACACCGCGATCCAGATTGTCGGATGCATCCGCCGTGATCGATCATGGATTCTGGCCCGACGTTCACGAGCACGGTATCCGCCGCGGCGATCGCGATCGTCGTGAGAACGTACTCCGAAACCGAGACGGCGACCGCCGCCGGCTCGGACGACCGGGCCGCGAAGCCCCCGTATTCTGCCTGGAACTCTTCAAGGCACTCGCGCGGGGAGAAGTGGTCCAGGAGGGACGTTTCCACCGTGTCCCCGGCCATCATGACGAGATCCGGCATCTCGTCGCCCCAAGGACCGAACATCATGCACCAGGTGCTTGCCGCGCCGGTGCATGCCGACGTCGTCGCGGCAACGGCGGCCAGGGCGACGCCCGCAATCGTCTTTCTCACTTCCCGCCTCCTCTATTTCAGGTTCTTGAGCCAGGTCGACCGGATGTCGAGCGCGTCCCGGTCCGGGGGTTCCTCGGCCGTCTCCTTGACCTTCGACGGCAGCCAGACGCCGGGGAACACCCTCTTGTGTAATCTGGGGACGATGCGGTCTTCGAGACACCGGACGATGTCGGATACCCTGCTCCGGTTCTTCCAGTCCGGGAAGACCACCAGCGCCTTGCCCTTCACCTCGCAGGTCTTGAACACCTCCGCGACGTAGCGGCCGCTCCGGATCGCTCCGGAAAGGCCCCCCTTCGGTGGACTGGAGGCCTCCGCCGCCGCCCGGAAGGAAGCTACCGGGGCGGCCGCTCCGTCACCGAAACGTGGAACTCGTGAACGACAGATGGGTCGTCGACGAGGGCTATCGCGGTGGCCCATTCGGTTAACGCCACGGTCACGAGCACGGAGTCCGCAGCGGCGATGGCGGCGGTCGTGAGAACGCCTCCCGAAATCGAGACGGCGACCGCCGCCGGGTCGGCCGACCGGGCCGCGAAGATTTTGTCCCCGTCGTCTGCAAAGGCCCATTCTATGCAGTCGCGCGGAACGAAGTGGTCCAGGAGGGACGTTTCCACCGTGTCCCCAGCCAGCATGTCGAGGTCCGGCATCTCGTCCGCGCCAAAAGCCCTGACCTCGGCTTCGCAAGGGGCGCCGCCGCCCGCACATGCCGGAGCCGTCGCGGCAACGGCGGCCAGGGCGACGCCCGCAATCGTCTTTCTCATTTTCCGCCTCCTCTATTTCAGGTTCTTGAGCCATGTCGACCGGATGTCGAGCGGGTCCCAGTTCCAGGGTTCCCTGGCCGTCTCCCTGACCTTCGACGGAAGCCAGACGCCGGGGAACACCTCCCTATGTAGCCGGGGGGTGATCCGGTTTTCAAGGCACCAGACGATGTCGGAGACCCTGCTCCGGTTCTTCCAGTCCGGGAAAAACCCCAGGGCCTTGCCCTTCACCTCGCAGGTCTTGAACACCTCCGCGACGTAGCGGCCGCTCCGGATCGCTCCGGAACGGCCCCCTTCGGCGGACTGGAGGTCCTCCGCCGCGCCTCCCCCAGGAAGGAAGCTATCGGGGCGGCGGCCCCTTCACCGACACGAGGAAATTGTGGTTGTGATCGGGATCGGAGTAGCACCGCGATCCAGGTTGTCGGATGCATCCACCGCTATCGATCCAGAGTTCTAGCCCCACGTTCACGAGCACGGAGTCCATCGCGGCGATCGCGATCGTCGTGAGAACGTACTCCGAAACCGAGACGGCGACCGCCGCCGGGTCGGCCGACCGGGCCGCGAAGTCCCCGTAGGCTGCCTGGAGGTCTTCGTTGAAGCACTCGCGCGGGGCGAAATGGTCCAGGAGGGACGTTTCCACCGTGTCCCCGGCCAGCATGTCGAGGTCCGGCATCTCGCCCCAAGCGCCGAACATCAGGCAGGGATGCGGAGATGATCCCCCGCCGCATGCCAGAACCGTCGCGACACCGGCGGCCAGGGCGATGCCCGCAATCGTCTTTCTCATTTCCCGCCTCCTCTATTTCAGGTTCTTGAGCCACGTCGACCGGATGTCGAGCGGGTCCCAGTTCCAGGGTTCCCTGGCTGTCTCCTTGACCTTCGACGGCAGCCAGACGCGTGGGAACACCGTCTTGTGTAATTTGGGGGACGATGCGGTTTTCGAGACACCATACGATGTCGGAGACCCTGCTCCGGTCCTTCCAGTCCGGGAAGACCTTCAGCGCCTTGCCCTTCACCTCGCAGGTCTTGAACACCTCCGCGACGTAGCGGCCGGGGTACGACGTCCAGTCGCCCTTCTCCCCCCCCGTGTTGTCGACCAGGTCCGTAAAGAGCGCGGCGACCCACCACTCGATCTTCGGCTTCCGGTCGTGGGAGATGTTTCGGCACCAGGGGAACCGGGCCGGGGCTTTGGGGGTGCCCAGATGCTCGAGGCAGTCCCCGTAGAGACCGCGCGGTTGTTTGGTGGTGACCGATCCGACGTTCCCGGCGTAGTCGGCGAAGCCCTCACTCAGGGCGCATCTGTAAGAGGTGGGTTTAGGGGGAAATCCACGTTTCTCACGGCCGCAGTTGGGCGAACCCCATATGCCGCCTAGCGCCTTGTGGTGCAGCGCGTGCCCGTACTCGTGGGCGGCGGTCCAGCGGAAGCGGTAACCGGCGGGATTCCACGCGAGGGTGATCTCGTCCTTGAAGAGACTACCGTTGTAGTTCGACCTCCCTTTGGGGTCCCAGTTCAGCTTCCACGAGATCGGCCCGCGCGTGTACCCGAAGTGGTCGGTGATGGCCTCGGCCGCGAGGTTCAGCACCCGCCACGGCAGGTACTTGTGGGCCCTTGCCTCGACGAACACCACCTGGCCGCAGTGGCGCCTGTCCGTCCGCCAGGACCCGACTTCCCTCCTTCCGTCGACGAGATCGGTGTCGCGAACCCGAATGCCGCCGTAAACGATGTCGCCGATGCTCTTCGTGCACTTGTAGGCCACGATCGCCGGGGTGAGGTGCTCCTCGCTTTCCCCGATTCCGGGGACGGTGCGCCACCCAAGAAATTCATCGGTCCCTTGCCGCCACGCCCAGACCGACGCGCCCTCCGCCGGCTTGAAGCCTCCTCTTTCCGAGACGCTGTAGAGCACGGCGAGGTACACCGAGTCGGAATGCCAGGGGCTGCCCGGTTCGGACCGGGCCGGCGCGCCGTCCGCCGGCCCGGCCGCCGGGTGGACGCCTTCGGGGAAGAGCGAGTCCTCGAAGAGGCGGGTAAGCTGGCCGTTCGTCTCGGAGACGTACATCCAAGCCTGGCGGTACGCCTCGTCGAAGAGCCACGGGCCGCCGTCCGGGCCGCGAGCGTGGGCGTTCGCCATCACCCGGTAGTAGCCCGCCTCTTCGCCGGAAACGGTGTGGGACCGCTCCCACGTGTCGCCGGAGTCCATCGCCGGAAGGTCCCAGCTTGCTTCGGCCGGCAGGTCCGGATGGCCCGTCCCGACGTGATCCGTCAGGGCTTTCGTCGTAAGCGTCAACACCACCTCGCCGCTGTCGATCCGCGCTTGCGCCACGCCCCGGATGTCGAGCTCGACGTCCGCGTTCGGCGACAGATCGTCGGTGGTCGAGATCGTCAGGGCGATTCGGCCTCTGGCCGGATGGACGATGCTGTCGAAAACCCCTTCTTCGATCGCGGCCAGACGGTGGCCGCCGGAGTCCGGGGCCTCGACGGCGGGCGGAGCGGCGGCGGTCGGCGGCTCGCGTTCGCAGGCCACCGGCGCGGCCAGCGAGAAAGCGAGGGCCAGGATGATTCTTCGGGTTCGCATCGGAGGGACTCCTTTTCGCGTGGGGAGGGCGGGGGGCGGGATGCCCCGGAACGCCGGGGGAGCGGCCCCCGGACGGATCCCATTGCGACTCAATCAGCCCTCCCGCTGGCCGACGCCCTGAAAATTCGGCCCTGCAAGAATCGGGCCGTTGTTGAGAAATTGCCGTAAATTGTGTCCTGACAACGCTTTCATCAGGTGTAAGGCAGGGGACCCGGTGCGCCCGGGAAGTCCGATTTCCGACCAACGGAGGGTTTTCGCACCGGGCTTTCCCCCAAGATTCTTCCCCTCTTCTGGTGGGTAGCAGGTCATGCGGGCAGGCCATCTCGGCGTCTCGATCCCCGACGCTTTCGCCAGCTGCTCCAGCCACGCGTCGTACTCCGTCCCGTCGTCCCGCCGCACGATCGAGTCCCTGCACCGCCACCCGATGCCCCGCTCCGAGCCGATCCCCTCCAGGTGTCCCACCATCAGCAGCCGGAAGTAGACGCCCGGAGGAAGGCCCGGCCAGCCCATGCGCTCCGCGTAGAACTCCCGGCACGTCTCCTCCGCGAAGTCGAAGCCGCTCTTGCGCAGGAGCTTGTCCGGAGCCCCGTGGAACTGGTTGTCCAGCGCCCCGGCCGCACTGGCCGCGATGAACAGCTCCTCCTGCCGCTCACCGGGGGGCATTCTGCGTATCGCCATCGCCGTCCTCTCCCGCCGAGGTCCTTGTGTATTCCTTATTCGCGAGTCAAGACGGGAACGGATGGCTCCGGTCACGGCATCATTTATCTTGTGGAGAGCCCGAAAGCGCGGCCGACGGATGTCGGAGCCGCGGGCGGCGGGCGGATGGCGTCCGCCAACGGCGTCGGCCGGGCGGCGGGCCGACGAGGAGCGGTTGGCATGAGCACAGCGTCCGAAAGCCTGGACGGATCCACGCCCCGGGAGGGGCGGGCGTTCCCCCGCGGACCGTCCTGGGGAGATGCGACCTGGACCGACCTGGCCGGGGCCGGTTTGGGACGCCGGGGGGAGAAGACGCGGGTGGTCGCCCTTCTCCCCGCCGGAGCGGTCGAGGCCCACGGTCCCCACCTCCCCCTCGTCACCGACGTCGTGATCGCCTCCGCTGCCGCCGAGGCCGCGCTGCCCGGCCTGCGCCGCCTGGCCCTCCGCCCCACGCTCCTCCCGCCCCTTCCCTACGCCGCCGCCCCCTTCGCCGCCGGTTTCCCCGGAACGATCTCCGTGCGCCCCGCCACCGTCGCCGCGCTGCTCGCCGACGTGGCCGCCTCCCTGGAGCGGCAGGGCGCAGCCGCGCTGGTGGTCGTCAACGCCCACCTCGACCCCGCCCACCTGGCCTCGATCCGGGACGCCGCCCGGGCGCACGGCGGAGCGATGCCGGTCATCCACCCCGACCTGACCGAACCGCGCTGGGCCCGGCGCCTGACCGACGAGTTCAGGAGCGGCGCGTGCCACGCCGGACGCTACGAAACCTCGGTGGTGATGGCGGCCGCCCCCGAGCTGGTGCGCGAGGAGGTGCGGCGCGGGCTGCCCGCGAACCCGGCGTCGCTGTCGCGCGCCATCCGGGCCGGTATGTCCACCTTCGAGGAGGCTGGCGTCGAGGAGGCGTACTGCGGCGACCCCGCCGCCGCCACCGGGGAGGAGGGCGCGAAGACCGTCGAGGCGCTGGGACGGATCGTGGTGGAGACGGTGGCCGAGCGGCTCGGGGGAGGGGAGGGCGCGTGAGGCGCCGGTTTCTGGACGCGGTCTTCGGGAAGCGCGCGGAGCTGAAGCCCCTCGCGGAGAGGGTGGGGAGGAAGACCAGCAGGCTGGCGATTCGCCGCCGGACCCTCGTGGGAAGGGGCGCGGTCGTGACGGGCGGGGGGCGGGGGATCGGGGAGGCGGTGGCGGAGGCGCTGGCGGAGGAGGGTGCCGCGGTCGTCGTGGCGGCGCGCGGCAGGGACGACATCGAATGGGTGGCCGCAGGCATCGAGGAGGAGGGCCGGACCGCGTACCCGCTCGAATGCGACGTGACCGACCCGGACTCGGTCGCAGCTATGGCGCTGCGGGCGCAGGAGCTCGTCGGCGGCGTGGACATCCTGGTCAACAACGCCGGCGCGTCGAGCTCCGCCCCGTTCCTGAAGGTGACGCTTGAGGCGTGGGAATCGGCGCACAGGGTGAACGCGACCGGGGCGCTGCTGGCGACGCAGGCGTTCCTGCCGGAGATGCTCGAACGGGGATGGGGGCGGATAGTCAACGTGGCGTCGGTGGCGGGCCTTGCGGGCGCCCGCTACACCACCGCCTACTCGGCTTCGAAACACGCCATGCTCGGGATGGCGCGCTGCCTCGCGGAGGAGCTGGCCGGGACGGGAGTGACGGTCAACAGCGTCTGCCCCGGCTACGTGCACACCGAAATGACCGAAACCAACATCGAACGAATCGCGGCGAAGACGGGCCGGGACGCGAAGACGGTCCGCGCGGAGCTGGAGGCGAGGCAGCCCGGGGGGCGCTTTGTCGAGGTGGAGGAGGTGGCGCACGCGGTGATGACCTTCATGCCGGACGACGCGGCGTCGCTGCATGGGAGCGAGCTGGTGGTCCGGGGCGGGGGGAGGAGAGCCGGGCGAGAGGGGACGCGGGCCGCGGCGCCGGAGGCGGGGGACCGCTCCTCGCGGACCGGAGCCGCACGATGAGCCACGAGATCGTGAACCCGGCGGAATGGGGGCGTCCCAGCGGGTGGAACAGCGGCATGCTGGCGCCGGAGGGCGGCCGCGTGCTCTTCGTGGCGGGGCAGATCGGGGTGGGGGGCGAAGGAGGGGCGGAAGCGGGGCGCGGGGCGGCGGGGGCGGGCGCGGCCGGGACGGTCCTCGCGGTGCAGTTCCGGGCAGCGCTCGCCAACGTCGCGGCGGTGGTGGAGGCGGCGGGGGGAAGGATCGCCGACGTCGGGCGCCTTACGATTTACGTTACGGACATGGAAGCCTACCGGAAGTCGCCGGCCGAGATGGGGACCGCGTACAGGGCCGTGTTCGGGAAGCACTTCCCCGCCATGGCGCTGGTGGCCGTGACCGAACTGGTCGATCCGCGTGCGGTGGTCGAGGTCGAGGCCACCGCGGTCATCCCGCAGGCTCGACCGGGCGGCCACTCCGCCACCCGCCCGCACACAGCCAAGGAACAGCCATGAGCGCACTTGAATCCCTCGCCCTGGAACCGCCCCGTTCGTTCCTGCTGGACTTCGACGCGGAGACCGCCGTGGCGCGGATCACCCTCAACCGGCCCGAGCGGCTGAACGCGCTGACCTTCGAGGTCTACGACGAGCTCCGGAACACGTTTCGCGGGCTGGACGGCGAGGCCGAGGTGCGCGCGATCGCGATCACGGGGGCGGGACGCGGGTTCTGCACGGGCGGGGACGTGGAGGGCATCATCGGGGCGCTCTTCGAACGCGACTTCGAGGGGCTGCTCGACTTCACGCGCATGACCTGCGACCTGATCGGCGCGATCCGGCAGTGCCGGCAGCCGGTGGTGGCGGCCCTGAACGGGACGGTGGCGGGCGCGGGGGCGGTCATAGCGACGGCGTGCGACGTGCGGATCGCGGCGGAGTCGGCGCGGATCGCGTACCTGTTCACGCGGGTCGGGCTGTCGGGCGCGGACATGGGGGCCGCGTGGATGCTGCCGCGGATCGTGGGGCTGGGGCGGGCGAGCGAGCTGCTCATGTCGGGGGCGTTCATAGACGCGGCGGAGGCGCACCGGATCGGGCTGTACAACAGGGTCGTGCCGGACGGGGAGGCGCTGGCCGCGGCCACGGAGTTCGCGGAGGAGCTGGCGCGGGGGCCGTCGTTCGCGCTGCAGGTCACGAAGGAGGCGCTGAACCGCGAGGCGCACATGGAGCTGGAGGCCGCGCTCGAGGCGGAGGCGCGGGCGCAGGCGATGTGCATGCTGAACCCGAACTTCCGCGAGGCGTACGAGGCCTTCGTGGAGAAGCGGAGGCCGCGCTTTGTTTGACGGGGGCGGGCTTTCGCCGGACCCGGTCGCGGCCTTCGTCGAGGGGCGGCACCGGGAGTACCGGGAGCGGGTCGTGTCGTTCTGCCGGGACGAGATCGGGGACGGGCGCGATCCCGGGACCGACGCGGTGGCGCGGGCGAGGGCGCGCGAGCTGGTGGGGCGGATGGGGGCGGCGGGGGGGGGGGGGCGGCGCCCGGGGCGGGGGGGGGGGGGGGGGGGGGGGGGGGGGGGGGGGGGGGGGGGGGG
>JAPPNM010000115.1 GCA_028873825.1 Gemmatimonadota bacterium
TCAAGTAACACAGGAAGATGCGAATCTGTATGAGTTTGTGGGGTATGCTGGCTTCCCGGCCTTAGCCGCGTCCGACACCCCCGCTTGCGCCGGGTCCGGAACCCCGCCACGGCCGCCGCCGATGCGGTGGCGGAGCACCTCTGCGAGCGCTTCGGGGAACCCGTTCAGACGGACCTCGCGAAGCGTGGCTGGCGGTGGGACGGAGGCCAGCGGTGCCGGGCCGTCCATGTATCCCCGAAGCCGGAGCAACGACTGGTCCCGCGAGCGTCCGCGTCGATGGACACGGGCACAAGTGCGGCCCTGGGGTGGATCAACCTGACTACGCTTCTCCTCCGTCGTTTCGCCTCGTTTGCTCGTGCTGCCCTGCACGCTTCGGTGACCCGAAGGGCGGCATCCTACGAGTCTCATCCGCAATCGGTTTCATCCAGTCGAGGGGACGAAGGCCCGATCCGCGTCCATCTCGGCATCCCCTCGGGGACGGTCGCCCATCCATCCCAGCGGTTTCGAGCGCCTTTGCGCGGTGGGACGATGGCCCCGCTGGACCCCGCGTCTAGCAGCTGCTCCCGCACATCCATGCGGGAACGGTGAAGAGCCGCTCGCAAGGCAGTCAACCCTTGGGAAACCTCCGAAAGTCTGACGGAGTGTCAGGACGTTTCAGAACGTGTCAGGGTCGTTGGACATTGCCGCCAGCGGCTTGCAGTTCGCCCCCGGCGGCAGCCGCTCGTTCGGTCCGGTACGATCCGAATGATCGCCCGCAGCCGGATCGGCGACTGATTCCGCCAGCGCCCCTATTCATGGACACAGGCTCCGGGTGGGCATCTCACCGGTCGGCGTAGTAATTCTGTGGTTTGGGGGCATTGAGGAAATCGTGAAACGCCTTGCGCCGGCCTGCCTCGAATGTCGTCAGCGCCGGGCCGTCCGTATTCGTCCACCCCTTCACAATTCTGTCGATTTCGTAGAGGACGTTCTTGTTCGAGGAATCAGCGATCAGCTTGAGGATCTCCATCACGCCGGCATTGTAGCCCCGCTGGTGCTCACTCATTCCGCACTCCCACGATCACCCATAACGCCTCGGGTGAGTTCGACCATGTGCGACGGTGGCGCGGTGTCGTTCTCCTGATGGCCAAACCCCGATGGGCGGTGTGAGAAGATGGCGTGGGTGGCCTGCATCAGTACGGCGTCTTCGGTCGCATCGTCCGACGCCGCCTCCACGAACCCTCTGAACGTCTCAAGAGCGAGGCTCCGGTGCTGATTGACGATCTGGTTATGGGCCGCAGCACGGTACCCTCTTCCGGTCAGCAGGATAAGGTAGCTCAGGATACCGAAAGCAAACAGCTTCACCGTCGCCATCTGAATCGTTAGGCCAACATTCTGCGCGTCCACCGGCTGCAGGTCGGTTGCGACCCACCAAGCGACCCAGATGGCTACGGCGCTCAACAGACCAAGCGCTCCTAGCCACACCCATTTCTGCCTTCCGTACGCTTTGGCGGCCTTCCCAAAGGTGTTCGCATAGCTGGCTACACCAACCTCCCCGGCGATCTTCTGCACATCCCGGAGTGCCTGCCTTGCCTGCTCTCGAATCTCCTTCACTTCGATTACCGCTCTGCTCGCCGCGGCAACCATCTTTCGGATAGGCTCCTGAGCCGTGTCCCCGCCGACGAGCGCGGCGAGTTCAGTTCGGGTACTGTAGTAGGCCGCCATTAGGGTGTTCGCTGCGTCGGCCGGCTTCCTGTATCTCATGCCGCGAACATGCTCAAAAGCATGGAGAACGTTCCGAATCTCTTGCGAAAAGACGCTCAGGCGGTCTGCGGGCACCATCTGAAGGTCGGCTTGCCCGATGTTCTGGTAGAACGAGACGATTCGCTCTACCACAGGAACCGCGTCGGCCAAGTCATGGGACACCCCCTCCTTCTTGACAACCGCGAAATCCTGGGGATCGGTCTCCGAGATTTCCCGGCATGCGGCCCAAACCTCTTCGACACCGCCGAGGCTACGGGAACTAGGGTCGCTCATCGTCTCTCCTGTCCAAGTGGCCGCCCACCGTAGCTGCCTGCGGATCGTGGTTCAAGAGGTGCGGCTGCCAGACATCGGGTTTACGCGCGTTCCCGCGCAGGCCTTCGAGCCATGCTGATGTCGAGTGGCCCTCGCGGTTCGGCCCGGGGCATCGGCGATCCGTCAATGCTGCCTCGCCGCCGAACACTATTCCCGGCCCAACAGCTTGAGTGCTTCCCATGATTCCTTGCACTGGTGGATATCGGTCTCCGAGAAAAGCAGGTACTTCCAACGCGCCGGAGTCTGGCCGGAACCGTTCACGTAGTTCGCCCACCGCCGGGCGGCCTTGGCCTTCGCGGTCACGTCGATGGAGTCGATCTCGCGATCGGACTTCACCTCGATCAGCAGGTGGGTTCCGTCGGTCTCGACCGCTATGAGGTCCGGGTTGTAGTCCCGTCCGGCGTTGTGCCAGAGAATGGGGAGATCGTTCCGGTGGAGGCGAACCCAATGCGACACGGAATCGTCCTCATCCAGAATGAGCGCCACGGCCCGCTCGGGCGTCGAATCAAACGAGACCTCTGGATACAGGGACTTGGTCCAGCCCGTGTAGCCCACACCGCGACGGAACGGGCCGCGACGATCCTCCGAGGTCTTGGGGCGGCCAAGGCGCACGGGATCGAGTCGCACCATGTCGAGCTCATGCTCGTACGATGGCGGTGGGGCGTTCTCTTGTTGCTCCCTCTCAATCAACCGAATGAGCCGGGCTGCCGCCCGATCCAAATAGTGGCTCAGCGACTCCTGAGCGCTTGCGCCGAGACCCTCGACGAAAGCGTCGAGAATCCTGCCGAGATGAACCCTTTCCTCCGTCCGACCGGGCACGGCATCGGCGGAGAGGACGAGGCGCGCGAGATTGGATCGCAACCGGTCCAGGGGAAACAGGTCGGTGGAAGCCTCGATGGCGTCAGCGGCTTCCCGGCGAACGATGTGGACCTGCGGCAGACCGTCTGGACCAACAACCCGCCGAGCCGAAAACACCGTGCGCCGCAACTCCTGGGCCGGATCTGCCGCGATCTTCTCACCCAGCAAGCGGAACGGCCGCATGTCAGTGAGGTCCGCCAACGAGAAACGGCTCCTGATCGTGGTCATCCGTAGTCGCGGAACGAGGATTGGATCCACGTCGTCCCTCGGCCGAAGCTCCGCCCTGAGCACCTTGACCGAACTCGCGCCCTTGGCGGTTCGACCCTCCAAGGTCGCGACCGTCGCCCCGGCCGGGGTCTCGGTTGCCGGTTCCACTGCGCCGGGAAGTCCGACGGCTGCGGCCCCCGCCGGGGCCACGACGTCTTGAAGTCCCACCTCTTCGGTTTCGGATCGTACGACCTCGTTCCCTTTCAGGTCCGTGCTCACAACCGCGTGCGTCCGATGATCGATGAACGTCTCCTGGAAGACTTTCCTCGCCTTCAGGAGCTTGTCGTAGCTCTCGTGCGCCAAAACCTCCAGCGTGTCCAGAAACTCGACGCCCGTGTAACGGCCGAAGGGGAGGCGGAGACCGCGGCCGAGCGTCTGCTCCGTTAGGATCTTGGAGATGGACGCCCGCATCGAGGCGATCACGTAGACGTTCTTGACGTCCCAGCCTTCCTTGAGCTTGTCCACCGCGACGATGATTCGGACATGCGAGTCCCGATTCTCCACGGCTTCGAGTTCGGCCAGGTCCTTGTCCGGTGACTTCGAGTGGATTTCGAGAACCTGACCCGCGTACTTCCCGCCAGCAAAGGACTCGGATTCGAGGAGTGCGGCGTACGCCTGAGCCTCCTGGATCGACTGGGCGACAACGAGCATTACGGCGTTAACGGAGTCAACGGCCTCGCGCTCGGCGAACTCATCGACGGCCTGTTGCTTCAGGTCGAGCAGCTGAACGCCATCGCGCAGCTTCGTGTGCGTGTCGTCCCGGTCGTCCCTGCGCCCCACGATCACCGGGGTCTTCACATACTGCTCGGCGATCGCCGCAGCCAAGGGAAACCGATAGATGATCCGGGGCTTCATCTTCTTGGTCGGTGTGCCCGTGAGGCCGATCAGGGCGCGCGGCGACAGGTCTCGCACCGCGTCTGAGAACTTCGGGGCATCATACACATGATGCTCGTCGGCGAAGACCACGAGGTCTCCCAAGCCTCTCAACTGCTCGTAGAATCCCCGTCCGAGACCTTCCTGGAACTAGTGGGTGCGGCGGCCCACCTTCGTCGTCGGCTTGAGCAAGGACTGGACCGTGAAGACGTAGAGCTTGACCGCCGCCGGGTCGTCCATGACGGCCCTCATCGCAGGCGTGTTGAAGTTCTCCGACGTGATGACCACCGGGTCTGCCGCGAGTCCCGGCAGGAGGCTCTTCGGATGATTCCTCGTGAAGTTGCCCTTGGTCTTTTGGAGAATCGTGCTGCCCGGCGTGATGATCGCGAAGTTCCGGGTTCCGTCACTCGCGGCGAAGTAGTCCATCGCCGCCGCCATAATGTACGTCTTCCCCATCCCGACGGCCGCGTCGATGACCCCCTCGAAAACGCCGTCGGAACCGGAACCCTCATGTTCACCGACGCGAAGCGCTATCGTCTTGACCGCCCGCTTGTTCGGGACACGGAGGTCCAGGTTGGAAGCGACCATGTCAAGCGCCACCTCGTCAACGAGGCTGCCCGCCCGGCCGGTCACGCGGGCACCTCCTCGGGTTCCTTCGACCGGGCCAGTTCCAGCCGACGCCGTTCGCGGTAGTTGACCCGGTACTCGGCCAGTATGGACGCCGGGATCTTGCGGACGACCGAGCCGGGAGCCGCCGCGTGGACGTGCTCCCGAACCGCCGGATCGACGCTCGTGGCGCAGATCATGAGCGTTTCGCGCGATCCCAACGCGCCCGCCAAGAGGTCGGCGACCGCACCCGAAACGTGCCCGTCAACAACCGCCAGCCGACTGCGTCCTTTGCGGCCAACGAACGGATGCTCCGGCAGGTACGCAAAGCCAAGCTGCGCGGCCGTGGCCTCGGCCAAGGCACCGTTGACGGCCCAATCTGAGAGGTAGACGACCCCCTCCAACTCCTCGAACATCGACGGAGCGACATCGACCACGCGGAAGCCGCCCCCGCCCCGCCAGCCTGTCTGATCGCTCACGCCGCCGGGATCGTTCCCCTCGACGACCCGCCTGAGACGGGGCATGGCGAAGTCCCTGACCGTGTCCTCAAGCCATTCTACGCCTATCCAGCGACGCTCCATCTTGTGGGCAACGGCTGCCGTCGTGCCGGACCCCAGGAAGCAATCCAACACAACGTCGCCGGGGTCAGAGGCGATGTGGAGTATCCGCTCGATCAATGCCTCGGGCTTCGGCGTCGAGAACGGTGTCAGATGGGGGAACAGGGCCAGAATCTCGCCCTTTGCGGTACCGGTCTTCCCAACTTCACCATGCGGCCAGATGGATATCGGGACGAGCCCCTGCTGCACCTCGCTCCAGAACTTCTTGAGGCGAGGCATCGAATCGCCGTCCTCCCCGAACCAGATGCGGTCGTCCGCAACCATCTCGTCGTATCGAGGCTTGGTAAAGAGCCAGCACCTACCGGGCGGAGGATCTACCGTCCGACCGGAGGGCAACGTGATGGTGAAGAACTGCTCCTTCCGCCTGCCCTTCTCGGCCTTCGCATGTACCGGCAACGATGCCCAGTCGCCGCGCGGGTCGTCGTCTGGATTGCTGTATCGCGAGCGTTGCTCTTCGGAGGGCGGTAGCAGATTCCTGGCCTTCTTCCAACGCGTCTTGTCTACCGCGTAGACGATCACGTTGTCGTGGCTGATGGAGATGTCGGTCCGGTTCTCTCTCGTGTGCGTCTTCTGCCAGATCACGTTGGCTACGAAGTTGGACGCGCCGAACACCTCATCGAGGACGCACCGAGCCCGATGCATCTGCACGTCGTCCAAGTGGAGCCACACCGAGCCATCCTCCGAAAGCAGACGGCGAATCTGCAACAGCCGGTCACGGATCATGGTCAGCCAGACCGAGTGTTCGAGATTGTCGTCGTAATCCTCGAAGGCCTGGCCCGTGTTGAACGGCGGGTCGATGTAGGCCAGCCGGACCCGGCCGACATATTCGGACGCGAACTCCGGCAGTTCCGACAGGCTCACCAAAGCATTCAGAGCGTCGCCTCGGATCAACAGGTTGTCGGAGCTTCGCGAGTCCGTGGCGCAGGTCCGGCCCACGAGCGCTGCGTCACGCAAAAGACGCACCTCGGACACCCGGTAGTCGTGAGGCGGAACCCACTCGTAACCCTCGTTCCGATTCGCGAGCAGGCGGAGTCCCTTGTTGGTCCAGGTCAGTTCCAGACGACCCGAGTACTTCCGTGTTGGCATGGAGCAACCCTCGCTCTCGGGTTAGGCTGGTGGGCTCAGGGAGGTGAAGGCGGTCGATCTCTTCGACGCGCCATGGAATTGGACACCGGGCTCCGCCGTCCGCAAGTACCCGTGCGCGAATCGACTCCGCGTTCTGGACGAATCGTCTCAAGCCAGCGCGTAAGTCCACCGCTGCCAGCCTTGATGGTGAGAACGGCGCTCCTTCGCTGTCGGGACGATGGGTGGGGTACGGAGTCGTGGGCAGATCGTATCGCACGGGTTGAGCGCGCGCGCCACCGACCTCGTTAACGGCGTCCAAACCAGCCGATTGGATTCCCGCCAATCAAGCCCGGTTTTCCCGGTTTCGCGGCACGGTCCAGCAGGGTCCAGTACAACGGCAGGAAACGCAGATCGTGCAGTCCTGATTGACTTTACGTGACTTCCTGCCGGGATTCAGACCGAAAGCGATCCGTCCCCGAGGCTGAATCCCGCTGCTCCCACGGGACGCCCCGGATGACGGCTCCGGAGCTCCGCGACCACATGTGCCAGGTCGCCCGTCTCGCCGGAATGATAGAAGCGCGCGACGCGGTTGGGCTCGCCGCCGCAGCCGCGGAAGTTCATCCCCACGCCCCGAAGGCCCCGGACGAAGAGGTGACGTAGCATCTCGGACATGTAGCCCCGCCGCGTCGACCCCTCGAGTCCGTGCAGCAGCACGACGAGCGGCGCGCCCGGCGCGGGTTCCGGCGCGTGATCGAGATCGAGAAAGTCGCCGTCCGGAGTCGTGATCCGGCGCCGCTCCAGCGGGACGGCGGCGCGGGGACGCATGTACCTCCCCGAGAAGGTCTGCGCGTGCGGGTTGCGGAGCCACCATGCGGGCCGAAAGGCGGCGGAAGACGCGGTCAAAGCAACCCCGCCACCCCCGCCGCCGCCCTCTCCGCGCCGCCGCGATTGCGCTCCAGCGCTCCCCGCCCCCCCGCCGCCACCGCCAGCGCGGCACCCGGGTCTTCAAGCCACCCAGCGATCACGGCCATCGGGTCCTCGCTCACCACCAGTCCCCCCGCGGCCACCAGCTCGGCCACCACGCCCGCGAAGTTCTCGTGGTGCGGCCCGATCACCGCCGGCTTGCCCAGGGCGACCGCTTCCAGCGGGTTGGAGCCGCCCATGGGGAGCAGGCTGCGCCCGACGAACACGGCGTCGGCGAGCAGGTAGGCGGCCGGCAGCTCGCCGATCGTGTCGAGCAGGAACACTCTCCCGCCGTCCCTCCCTCCCGTCCCCCCGCCCCCGCTCCGGCGCGGCATTCCCGGCACCAGTCGCGCCACCTCGTCCCAGCGCTCCGGACTGCGCGGCGCCAACAGCAGCTGGCATCCCTCGGGCAACCCTCGCAGCAGCACCTCCTCCTCCCCCGGCCCCGTCGACCCGGCCACGACGAACGGCCTGCCGCGGTCGATTCCCAGGGCCGCGGCCAGCGCCTCCGCCTCCTTGGCGTCGGGCACCTTCAGCGCGGCGTCCCACTTGAGACTACCGCCCGCGACGACGCGGCCGGCCGGTACGCCCAGCGCCAGGAACCTGTCCCGGTACGCCGCCGTCTGCGCGCTCACCCAGGCCAGTCGCCCGAACATCCGCCGCGCCAGCGGCCGCCACCGGCGGTACCCCCTGTAGCTGCGCGCCGACAGCCGGCCGTTCACCACGCACACCGGTATTCGCCGGCGCGCGCACTCGGCCAGAAAGGACGGCCACAGCTCCAGCTCGGCCAGCACCACCATCTCCGGCCGGACCCCGTCCAGGAAACGGGCCGCCATCCAGGTGAAATCCAGGGGGAAGCGCACCACTTCGCGGCGTCCCGCGTGGATTCGGCGCGCCCGCTCGAACCCGGTCGCCGTGCTCGCGCTCACCACCACGTCGGGCGCGGGCGGGGAGGCCTCCAGCGCTTCGACGAAGGGCTCCAGCGCGTGCGTCTCGCCGACGCTAACGCCGTGTACGAGAATTCTGGGCCCGGGACGGCGCCGCCTCAACGCGCCCACACTGCCGGTGCGGCCGCGCACTTCGGCGTTCCAGCCTCCGGTGCGCAGGCGCTTCCTCGCGGCGTAGACGACCAGGCCCAGGGCGAGAGCTAGGTCGCGGAAAAGTCCGGTCATGGGCGGGGGGGCGCCGTGCGTGCGATTCCGGGTCGGATGCGGGAGTTGTGAGGGGGCCGGGCAACAATAACCTTCAAGTCATGATTTCTCGCAACGACCGCAAGGCCCCGGCCCGCGCCGGTCCCCCCGCGGCCGGGCCTTCGTGATTCCCCGCGACGTCGGGAAGATCCTGGTGGTGCGCCTGTCGGCGCGCGGGGACGTGGTCTTCGCGTCGCCCTTGGCGGGGGCCCTGCGGCGGCGGTACCCGGACGCCCACATCGCGTGGGTCGCCGAAGAGCGCGCGGCCGACGTGATTCGCCACAACCCGCACCTGGACGAGGTGATCGTCTGGGAGCGCGCGGCGTGGGAGCGGATGCTGCGAGGCGGCCGCCTGGGCGCGCTCTGCGGCGCGGCGGTGGACTTTTTCGCCGGACTGCGCGACCGCCGCTTCGACGTGGCGATCGATGCGCAGGGGCTGCTCCGCAGCGGGTTGCTGGCCTTTCTGTCCGGTGCCCCGGTGCGGATCGGGCTGGAGTCGCAGGAGGGGTCGCGCCTGCTGATGACCCGGGTCGTCGAACCTGGCGGCGACCCGCGCCGGTTTGCCTCCGACAACGTCCATCTGGCCGAGATGCTGGGGCTCGACACCGGTTCCTTCGCGCCGGAGATTCCGAGGAGCGCGGCCGAGCTGGCGATGGTCGACCGGGTCGTGAGCGAGGGAGGGCTGGGGGCGGGATTCGTCGCGGCATGTCCCTTCACGACCAGCTTCCACAAGCACTGGTTCGAGGACCGCTGGGCCGCGCTGATCCAGCGAATCCGCGAGCGCACCGGGCTGGGCGTGGTGCTGCTCGGCGGGCCCGCCGACCGAATCGCCGCGGACCGGATCCTGGAGCATGCGGCCGAACTGCCGGCGGCGGACGCGCCGCTTGTGGACCTGGTGGGGGCGACGACGCTGGGCGAGGCGTCGGCGATGGTCTCCCGTTGCAGCGTCCTGGTCGGCGTGGACACCGGCCTCAGCCACATGGCGCACGCCTACGGCCGGCCCGCGGTGCTGATCTTCGGCTCCCACACGCCGTATTTGGTTCCGCCCGACCCGGGTGTCGCGATCCTGCATTCCGGGCGTCCCTGCTCTCCGTGCCGGGGCAAGCTGGTGTGCGACGGCCGCATCGACTGCATGGACGACGTCGCCGTCGCACAGGTTCTCGCCGCGGTCGAGGCGCGGGTCGCGTGAGCGTCATCCACCTCGAGACCAGCCGGCACCTCTACGGCGGTGCGCTGCAGGTCCTGTACCTCGCCCAGGGATTGCAGGCGCGGGGAGTTCAGTCGGTGGTCCTGGTCCCCAGGGGGTCGGAGGTGGCTCGCGCGGCGCGGAAGCGGTGGCTGCGCGTCGAGGAGTTTCCGTATCGCGGAGAAGGGGACCCGCTGGCGCTGCCGCGGCTGGCCTGGCGCTTCAGCCGGGCCGACGTCGAGCTCGTCCATCTCCATTCGCGACGCGGCGCGGACACCTTCGGGGCCGTTGCCGCCTATCTGGCGCGCGCGCCGACGGTCCTGACCCGCCGCGTGGAAAGCCGGGAGGCCGGATGGATCGCGGGGGCGAAGTACGGACTCTGCCGGCGGGTGGTCGCGGTCTCGGCCGCGGTGCGCGACGTCCTCGTCGAGCAGGGCGTCCCCGGAGAGAAGATCTCGCTGGTCCCTTCGGCGGTGGACGCACCGGACTGGCAGGACCCGCGCAGCGTTGCCGAGCGCGACCGGGAGTTCGGCCTCCGGACGGGAGTGCCGTCGGGGGCGATGGTCGCGCAACTGATCTCAGTCAAGGGCCATTGGGTGTTGATCGACGCGCTGGCCATCCTCAAGCGCCGGGGGATCGCGCCCAACGTCGTGTTCTTCGGCCGGGGCCGGCTTGAAAGGAACGTGATGGCGCTCGCGGAGGCCGCCGGCGTGACCGAACAGGTCCGCTTCGCGGGTTTCCGGAACGATCTGCACCGGTGGCTCGGGAGCTTCGACTTCTGTGTCCATCCGTCGTTTCGCGAAGCTCTGGGCGTGGCGGTGCTGCAGGCCGGCGCGGCCGGGATTCCGGTGGTCGGCGCACGCGTAGGCGGCATCCCCGAGGTCGTCGAGAACGGCACGACGGGTCTCCTCTTTCCGCCCGGCGACGCGGGAGCGCTCGCCACGGCGGTGGCCAAGATCGTGAACGACCCCGAAGCGGCCCGCGCCATGGGAGCGCGCGCCCGCGGCCGGATCGAGACGCTGTTCTCCATCGGCGCCATGGTGGAGGGGAACCTGGACGTCTATCGCGAGGTGGTGCACGGGCGGCGCGAAGGATCCGGCTGACCGTGCGGCTCTCCGTCATAGTCAGCACCTACCAGGCCCCGGAACGGCTCGAGAAGGTCCTGTGGGGATACCTGGCCCAGAGTCGCCGCGACTTCGAGCTGGTGGTCGCGGACGACGGGTCGACGGAGGAGACCGCGCGCCTGCTGGCCCGCTACGGGGACGAGGGTCTCCCGATTCGCCACGTATGGCAGAAGGACGACGGCTTCCGCAAGTGCCGCATCCTCAACAAGGCGATCGTGGCCGCCTCGGGGGAGTACCTGGTGTTCTCGGACGGGGACCTGATTCCCCGGGGCGATTTCCTGGCCGCGCACGCGACGCATGCCCGGCGGGGCCGGTTCCTCTCCGGAGGCTGCGTCAGGCTGCCGCCCGAAGTGAGCCGCGCGGTCACCCGGGACGACGTCGAGACCGGGCGGGCCTTCTCGGTGCGGTGGATCCGGGCGCGGGGCGGGCGGGCGTCCCGGGGCTGGACCAAGCTCGCGGTGCCGGACTTCGCCGCCGCGGCCGCCGACCTGCTGACCACCACGCGACCCACGTGGAACGGCGGCAACGCCTCGGGCTGGCGCGACGACATCGTGGCCGCGAACGGCTTCGACGAGCGCATGGGCTACGGCGGGCAGGACCGCGAGTTCGGGAGACGGCTGGAGAACGCGGGAGTGCGCGGCTACGGCATTCGCTACCGCGCCCACTGCGTGCACCTCGATCACGACCGAGGCTACGCCGACCTCCGGACAATTCGCCGGAACAAGGCCATACGGAGACACACCCGGTCGCGGCGCGTCACCCGCACGCCCTTCGGGATCGAGAAGCGCGACGCGGCCCCGGACCCCCCGCCGACCCCGCTCCGCGGGGGCCGGTCCGGTCAGGGCGGGCGAGTCCGCCGTCCGTGAACCCGCTGCACGCCTTCCGCGCCGAGTTCCCGGTCTCGCGCACCCACGTCTTCCTCGACCACGCGGGCGTGTCGCCCACGCCGACAAGGGCGGTCGAGGCCGTTCGCGCCTTCATGAGCTCCGCCGCGCGGGCGGGACGGCCCGCTTTCGACGACTGGGAGGCGCTGGCCGCCGGGTGCCGCGAGCGCTTCGCCCGCCTGATCGGGTGCGAGGCCCGCGAGGTGGCCTTCGTGCGCAACACCTCGCACGGCCTGTCGCTGCTGGCCGCGGGGCTGGACTGGCGCCCCGGCGACCGGGTGGCCGTGGCGTCGTCGGTCGAATACCCCTCGAACGTCTACCCCTGGATGGATCTGGAGCGGCGGGGGGTGGCGGCGCTCGACCGGATCCCCGCGGACGACGCCGGGACCGTCACGGTCGAGGCCGCCGCGCGGGCCCTGCGGCCGGCCACGCGCGTGCTGGCGGTCAGCTCGGCCCAGTACGCCACCGGCGCGGTCACCGACCTGAACGGTCTCGGTCGTCTCTGCCGGGAGCGCGGCGTTCTGCTCTGCGTGGACGGCATCCAGACGGTCGGCGCGCTCCCGCTGGACGTGAAGGCGGCGGGGATCCACGTGCTCTCCGCCGACAGCCACAAGTGGATGCTCGGGGCGATGGGCATCGGCGCGGTCTTCGTGGACCGCTCGGTCGTCGAGCGCATTCGCCCGCCGCTTCTCGGCTGGCGGAGCACGACGGACAACTTCAACTTCGACCGGGTCCACTTCGAGCTGCCGCGCGACGCGGGCCGCTTCGAGGAAGGGAGTCTGGCCTACCCGCTCATCGCCGGGTTCTCCGCCGCGCTGGACCTGCTCGCGGAAGCGGGGGCGGAGAGGATCGCGGCGCACGTGCGCGCCCTGGTGGCCGACCTGGCCGTCCGGCTCGAACGCCTGGGGTGCGAGACGGCTCCCGGGCCGGAGCACCGGCGCCACGTCCTCGCCTTCAGCCATCCCGAGGTGGCCGGCGAGGTCCTGGAGGAAGAGCTTGCCGCGGCAGGAGCGGTCGTGTCGCTCAGGAGGGGACGCATCCGCGTCTCCCCGCACCTCTACAACACATTCGCGGAAATGGAAATGGTGGCGGATGCGGTGCGCGCGCTCCGTCGGACCTCTGCCAACAACCCAGGAGGCACAGCATGAACCGCTCTAGGATTCGCCGCATGGCCCCCGCCTCGGCGCACCGCTTTGCCGGCCCGGCGCCTCGCCGCTCGGGCGGCCTTGTCCACGGAACGCTGGCCGCCGCGCTCGCCCTGTCCTGCGCGTCCGGCGCCCTGGGCGCCCAGCGGCCGCAGGAGGAGGGCGCCCCTCCGGCGATCGAGGAGAAGACCGCCTCGATGGAACGGATGGACGGCTTCTTTCCCCTCTACTGGGAAGAGTCCGCCGGCAGGATCTGGCTCGAGATCGGACTGTGGGACACCGACGTGCTCCACGCTGCGGGGATCGGGGCGGGTTTGGGCTCGAACGACATCGGCATCGACCGGGGGCAGCAGGCCGGATCGCGCGTGGTGCGCTTCCACCGTGTGGGCCCGAAGGTGCTTATGATTCAGCCCAACTACCGCTTCCGCGCGTCGAGCGACAACCCGGCCGAGCGCAAGGCCGTGGAGGACGCCTTCGCGCGATCTACGCTGTGGGGCTTCACGGTGGGGGCCGAAACGGGAGACCGGGTGCTGGTGGACTTCACCCCGTTCCTCCTGCACGACATCGCCGGCTTCGCGGGACGGCTGCGTCCCGGCGCCTATGGGCTGGACGAGAGCCGCAGCGCGGTGTACATGCCGATGGTGATGAACTTTCCGGAGAACACCGAAATGGAGGCGTCGCTGACCTTCGTGCGGCAGACCGGCGACGGGAGCCGGGGGCCGGGCGGCGGCCGGGGCGCCTTCGAGGGGGTCGGCGACGTGGCGGCCTCGGGCGCGGCGGCGACCGTCCGCGTGCACCACTCCCTCGTCAAGCTCCCGGAGCTGGGCGAATACGCGCCGCGCGCTCACAACTCGCGGGCCGGATACGGGGGGATGTTCTACCGGGACTACTCGGCCCCCCTGGGCGAACCGACGACGCGGCGCTTCATCCGCCGCCACCGCCTGGAGAAGAGGGATCCGGACGCCGCGATGAGCGAGCCGGTCGAACCGATCGTCTACTACCTCGACCCCGGCACTCCGGAACCCGTGCGCTCCGCCCTGCTCGACGGCGCCCGCTGGTGGAACCGGGCCTTCGAGGCGGCGGGCTTCGTTGACGCCTTCCGGGTGGAGCTGCGCCCCGAGGGGGTGAGCAGCCACGATGTCCGCTACAACGTCATCAACTGGGTTCACCGCTCGACGCGGGGCTGGAGCACCGGCGGCTCGATCACCGATCCCCGCACCGGCGAGATCCTCAAGGGCACGGTCACGCTCGGCTCCCTGCGGGTGCGGCAGGACTACCTCATCGCGGAGGGTCTGCTGGCGCCCTACGAGAACGGCGACGAAGCGCCGGAGGACATCGCGGAGTGGGCGCTGGCGCGCATCCGCCAGCTCTCGGCGCACGAAGTGGGTCACACGCTGGGGCTCTCGCACAACTACTACGCCAGCGACCTGGGCCGCATTTCGGTTCTCGACTACCCGCACCCGCTGATCACCCACGACGGGGATCGCTTCGACTACTCCGAGGTCTACGACGCGGAGATCGGCGAGTGGGACAAGGTCGCGATCCGCTACGGCTATTCGCAGTTTCCTCCCGGCGCAGACGAGGCGGCCGAGCTGGAGCGAATCCTCGACGAGGCGTGGGAGGACGACATCCGCTTCCTCACCAACCAGGACGTCGCGGCGCACGCGCGGGCCGACCAGTGGTCGAACGGGACGGACGCGGGCGCCGAGCTGGGCCGCATGCTCGACGTCCGCCGCGCCGCCCTCGAGCGTTTCGGCGAGAGGGCGATCCGCGCGGGGCGGCCGATGGCGCAGATGGAGGAGGTACTGGTGCCGCTCTACCTCCACCACCGCTACCAGGTCACGTCCGCCGCGTCGGTGCTGGGGGGGCTGCACTACACCTACGCCAGACGGGGGGACGGGCTCGACCCGGTCCGGCCCGCGTCCGCCGCCGAGCAGCGGCGCGCGCTGGAAGCGCTGGTTCGCGCCCTGCTGCCCGCCGAGCTGACCGTCCCCGAATCCGTACTGGACGACCTGCCGCCCCGTCCCTCCGGCTACGGCCGCACCCGAGAGCTCCTCCCGCGCTACACCGGCCCCATGTTCGACGCGATCTCGCCGGCGGTGGTGGCCGCGGCCCACGTGGTGGGGGAGGTGTTGAACGGGAGCCGCGCGGCGCGGCTGCTGGAGCAGCACATGCTCGATCCGTCGCTGCCCGGGCTGGACGAAGTGATCGAGGCGCTGCGGGCGGTGGGCGAACCTAACGCGGGGGACTCCCCCTACGAAGCGGAGGTGCGGCGCGCGGTCGGGAGGGTGATTGCGGACGGTCTGATGGGCCTCGCAGGCGGCGCCTCGATGCCGCAGGTGCGGGCGGTCGCGGCGCGCCATCTCGGCCTGGTGAAGTCGGGGGCGCGGAACCGCACCGGTCTCGACGACGCGGCCGCCGCCCATTTCGCCCTCCTGGCCCGCGACATCCAGCGCTTCGAGGACCGTCCGTTCGACGCCCGGTCCGCCGCCCCGGCGCCGCGGGCGCCTCCGGGGGCGCCGATCGGGTCGGCGGGCGCGGATTGGCCCGGGGCGCGGACCCATCCGGCCGCCGGCCTGCTCCGAGGGGCGGGGCTCGTCGTCGTTGCCGGTGCCGGGGTCCCCGCGTGGCTGGGCGCGCTGGCGCCGGCGTGCGCCGAGGAAGGGTGGTGACGGGCCGCATCCCCGCGCCGCGACCGTTGCGCCTCCCTGATCCGGCGCCGCGGCGCTCGCCGATCGGTGGCGGGGGACCCGGTGCCGGCGGCGGGCGACGTTCCCGGCGGCTCGGCCTGCTCTTCATTCGGGCTGCCGGCATCTTCCATTTCCGCGCATTTTCCTACACATTCCTGCACACATTCCCGGGACGCCGGAGGGTCGGGGCCGGCACGAACGGGGGAATCGAGAGAAGCACGCCGACAGGCCGCGGCGTGCTCGGCGCTCGCGGCGCTCACCAGTCCCGGCCGGGGGCCGGATCCGGGGCACCACCCAACAAGGAGCAGTTGCATGAACAAATCCGATATGACCAGGAAACTCGCGGCCAGGGCCGGCTTGACCCAGGCCCGCTCGGCGGATGTGCTGGAGAAGATCTTCGATCCGGTGCATGGCGTGATTGCCGACGAACTCGACGCGGGCGGAAAGGTTGCCATCGGAGGCTTCGGAACCTTCGAAGCGCGCGAGCGGGCGGCGCGGGCCGGCCGCAATCCCCGCACGGGGGAGGCGATCATGATCGCCGCGAAGAGATATCCCGCCTTCAAGGCCGCCAAGAGCCTCAAGGACCGCGTTTCCTAGCAGTCCGTCCCGCCGCCGGGGCCGTTCCCGCCCAGGGGGTGGAGTTTCGCGGAGACATGAGCGAATTCGTGGCGCCCGCCCTGATCGGCGAGCTGGTTTTCCTGGCGTTGGCGGTGGCTCTGGTCTGGGTGGCGTTCAAGGAGTTCATGCGCATCGCGGTCAGGATAATCTTCCCGGCGGCGATCCTGGTGGGGCTTGCGGTGTGGACGGGGCTGCTCGACGAGACCGTGGCCGGAAACGTCCTGGCGGCGGTGGGCGACGCGGTGATGACGGGGGTCCGAACGGCGGCAAACTGGATCGCGGCGAACGCGAGCTGAGTTCGGGGTAACCGCTCAGCGCGCGCCCGGCGGCCCGGTGCCGACCGGAAAATCCCCGCGCCCGCCCCATTCGGCCCACGACCCGTCGTAGATCGCCACTTCCCCGTAGCCCGCGCAGGCCATCCTCCAGGCGAAGGCGCAGGCGCTCGTCCCCGACCCGCACGTTCCAACGAGCTCCTTCGCCGGGTCCACTCCGGCGCCCGCCAGCAGCCGCGCCAGGGCCCGGTCGCCGATCGCCAGACCGGTGGCCGGATCCACGAGCGCCTCGTAGGGGACGTTCCGGCTTCCGGGCACGTGGCCCGGCCGCAGTCCGGCCCTCGGTTCGGGCTCGGTGCCCTCGAAGCGGCCCGCCGGACGCATGTCCACGATCTGGCTGCCGGCGTCGCCGATCGCCGCGAGGACGTCGCCCGCGGCGCGAACCAGGCGGGGCCGGGGTCGGGGGGTGAAGGGGGCCGGCGCTTCCGGGGTGCGCGGAAACGGGCCCGATTCGGTGGGGTGTCCCGACGCCTCCCAGTGCCGCAGGCCCCCGTCCAGCACGGCGATGCTCCGGTGCCCGAAGTAGCGGAAGGTCCACCACACCCGCGCGGCGCTCAGGTTCGCCC
Organism: Gemmatimonadota bacterium; assembly: GCA_028873825.1. Taxonomy (GTDB): domain Bacteria; phylum Gemmatimonadota; class Gemmatimonadetes; order Longimicrobiales; family Gaopeijiaceae; genus Bin94. The sequence goes on from JAPPNM010000115.1 coordinate 17,037, forward strand.
CGGAGGCGTCGTAGACCACGACGGCGGAGTTGTCGGAGACGCCGGCCCCTTCGGCGCACTCCCGGAAGTGGCCGGGCGGGGGAACGGTGTGCGGCAGCTCGGCGCCGGGATGGCTGCAGGCGTCGACGTCGAAGAAGCGTGCGCCGGGGATCCGCCGCTCGAGGAACTCGCGGCCCGGATCGCGGCCGGAGCCGGGCAGGTGCCACGACCCGTCGAGGACGACGAGACCGGCCCGCCCGAGATTGGCGGCCAGCCAGCCGGCCGAGACGGCGTGACCGGGCAGGGTGACGGGCTGGACTTCGGCGCCGGGATCGTTCGAGGTGGTCCTCATGGGCCGGATTGTAACCGGTGGTCGCCCCGGCACGCACGTTGCGCCGGCCCGGTCGGCGGGCGGTGCGGCCGGCGCGCGGGCGACGGCCGGACGGTGACGGACGCGGCCGCGGCGTGGGGGCGGCGGATGCCGCCCCGCGGGCGAGGCGGGGTACGGGCGCCGCGGTGGAGAAACCGGGGTTGGCCCCCCGCGCCGCCGCGGCTACCGTTCCCGGTCGTCCACGGCGGCCGAGCCCGCCGCATCCGTACCGACTCGCGAGCGAGGGCAGCCGAACCGTGCCGGACAGGAGGAAACCGAAGCTGTCGCGGGTCTGGAAGGAGGCCCGGGAGATCGTCTGGCGCTACCGGCGCCGGGTGGCCTTCGGCCTCGTCGTCATGGTCGTCGGCCGGCTGGCCGGACTGGTTCCGCCGGCTTCCTCGAAGTTCCTGATCGACGATGTCGTGGGAGGGGGGCGGGAGGACCTCCTGGTACCGCTGGCGGCTGTCGTCGGGCTGGCCGCCCTCGTCCAGGGCGCCGGTTCGTTCGCGCTCTCGCAGATCCTCGGCGTCGCGGCCCAGCGGGCGATCACCGAGATGCGCAAGACCGTTCAGGCCCATGTGGCGCGGCTGCCGGTGGGCTACTTCGACTCCACCAAGTCCGGCGTGCTGATCTCGCGGGTCATGACCGACGCCGAAGGGATCCGGAACCTGGTGGGCACCGGTCTCGTGCAGCTCGCCGGAGGCGCGGTCACGTCGGCGACCTGCTTCGCGATCCTGCTGTACGTCAACTGGCGGCTGACCGTCTTCACCACCGCTGTGCTGCTGGTGTTCGGAGGCGCCATGGCATTCGCATTCCGGCGGCTGAGGCCGCTCTTCCGCGAACGGGGCCGCATCAACGCCGAGGTGACGGGACGGCTCGGCGAGAGTTTCGCGGGGGTGCGGATCGTCAAGGCCTACACGTCGGAGCGCAGGGAGGACCTCGTCTTCGCGAAGGGGGCGCACCGGCTCCTGCGCAACGTGGCCGCGGCGGTGACGGGAGTGTCGGCGGTGACGTCCTCCTCCTCCGTGATCATCGGCCTGATCGGCATGGTTATGGTCGTGGCCGGCGGCGGCGCGCTCATCGGAGGCGACATGACCGTGGGCGACTTCGTGATGTACCTCGTCCTGACCGGGATGATGGTCGGGCCGCTGGTGCAGATGGCGAGCATCGGCACCCAGATCGCCGACGCCTTCGCGGGGCTGGACCGCATCCGGGAGCTGCGGTCGATGGCGACCGAGGCGGACGGCGACGCGGGGAAGGAGCGGCTCACGGAGGTCCGGGGCCACGTCACGTTCGAAGACGTCTCGTTCTCCTACGAAAGCGACGTACCGGTGCTGCGGGGCGTGTCGCTGGAGGCGCCGCCGGGATCCACGACGGCGCTGGTCGGGTCGTCGGGTTCGGGGAAGAGCACCCTGGCCAGCCTCGTGCTTTCGTTCAACCTCCCCGATTCGGGGCGCGTGCTGGTCGACGGCCGCGACTTGGCCCGGCTCCGCCTCGCCGACTACCGGCGCCACGTGGGCGTCGTGCTCCAGGACAACTTCCTCTTCGACGACACCGTCGACCGCAACATCCGCTACGGGCGCGCGCGCGCGTCGCGCGATGAAGTTGTCCGGGCCGCCAAGCTCGCGCACTGCCACGACTTCGTCACCGCCTTTCCCGGCGGCTACGACACGGTCATCGGCGAACGCGGCGTCAAGGTCTCCGGCGGCCAGCGCCAGCGCCTCGCGATCGCCCGCGCGATCCTCGCCGACCCCCGAATCCTCGTCTTGGACGAGGCCACCTCCAGCCTCGACTCCGAGAGCGAGGCCCAGATTCAGGAAGGCCTCCGCGCGCTTCGCCGCGGCCGCACCACCTTCGTCATCGCCCACCGTCTTTCCACGATCCGCAGCGCCGACCTGATCCTAGTGATCGAGGAGGGCCGCGTCGCGGAGCGCGGCACCCACGAGGAGCTGATGGCGGCGGGGGGGCGCTATCGGGAATTGCACGACCGGCAGCATCGCATCGAAATGAACCGCTTCGTGAACCCGGGGGAGGAGCTGGCGGGGACGGGGGGCGGAGGAGCGCGGCCGCGCGTCGCGGAGGCCGCTGACCCGGCAGCTCGCAATCCGCGTTCCTGATGGGACTCCGCACGCTCCGGAGTGCCCCCGCCGAGTTCGGGTGCCCGCGCGAAGGAACGCGCGGCCGCGGCGGCCGGTTTCGATCCGGCCTCGGCCCCGTCAAGGCGCGCTGTGGCCGGGGCCCTCGCCGAGAGCGGGGACCGGGTTGGCCACGTTCCAGACACGTTCGACACACGTTCGCACACTGACTTGACATCCCACGCAACGGCGGTTACGATGCGAGAACGCGTTCGTAGCGATCAGCTCTACGACATGGCTCCCCCCAGAAGCGAGGCCGTCGAAATGACCTTTCGGAGATTCGCGACACTACCTGCGTTTCTCCTGGGTGGCATCGCACTGTTCGCCTGTGGTGACGATCCGCTGGGGACCGATGGTCCCCGGATGGAAGGAGATCATCCGGCGGAAGCGGCGAATCCGAGCGCCGCGCAACCTCTGGTCGATCATGTCGGCCGAAGCTTGGCCATGACGGTTCACGTAGGGGCGGCGGCAGCTTTCTTTTACGACCTCATCGATGAGGCGAACGATGGTGGCGGTGATCGGACAAACTACAGTGCGGTTCATGTGTTCAATGCGTTCACAGGCTGCAAAGTGACGGTCGGCAGCAGCCAAAGGATGCGCAATAATCTTAGACAGGATCTACCGGGTGCGCGTGAGGTGATGAAAGCGACGGAGAGGGCGGGAGAGGGAAAGACAACACAATTCGCTTGGAGGCAACGACATGGTTTCTCACGGTCGTAGGGAGGGGTGTTCTGTGAAGCCCTTGGTCTATGTGATCTCCGCCCTCTTCGCGCTCGGCCAGCCCGGTTCGGCCGCAGCGCAGGGGACGCTGGAGGGCACCGTGACCGACGCCGCCACCGGCGCCCCGATCGCGGGCGCCCGGGTCATGCTGCCGGAGCTGAACATGGCCGGCAGCACCCTGCGGGACGGCGCGTACGAAATCTCCGACGTTCCGGCCGGGACGCACGACCTCGAGATCGGGCTGATCGGATATCGGACGGCGCGTTTCGAGGTCGTCATCACGGACGGAGAGGTGACCGGTCTGGACGTCGGGCTATCCGTCACGGCGGTCGAGGTGGGGGGGCTTGTGGCGCTGGGGAGCCGCGCCAAGCCTCGAACCGTGACCGAGTCGCCGGTGCCGGTCGACGTGATCCGGACGGCGGAGATCGTGAGCCAGGGCGACACGGACTTCGCCAACCTGATCCGCAACGTGGTTCCGTCGTTCAACGTGAACACCCAGCCGATCAGCGACGCGGCCACCTTCGCGCGTCCCGCGAACCTGCGGGGCCTCGCCCCCGACCACACGCTCATGCTGGTCAACGGGAAGCGGCGCCACCGCACGGCGGTCATCACGTGGTACGGCAACGGTCTGGCCGACGGCTCCCAGGGGCCGGACATCGCGCTTATCCCCGGGCTCGCCCTGGAGCAGGCCGAAGTCCTCCGCGACGGGGCGTCCGCGCAGTACGGCTCCGACGCGATCGCGGGCGTCATGAACTTCGTGCTGAAGAACGACCGCTCCGGCGGCTCGATCGAGGTCAAGACGGGCGGGTATCTCCTGGGCGAGGGCGACACCAGCGAGAAGTTCAAGGGACGCGCCGTCCCTGGCGACGGCGAGATGTACACCATCGCGGGCAACATCGGCCTGCCGCTCGGCGAGACCGGTTTCCTGAACCTGACCGGCGAGTACGGCAGCTCCAACAACACCGACCGCAGCACCCAGCGCGACGACGCCACCGCGCTGATCGAGGCCGGCAACACGAGCGTCCGGGAGCCGGCCCAGATCTGGGGCTCTCCCAAGGTGTCGAACGACATCAAGCTGTCGTCCAACTTGGGCTACGTCTTCGGCGGCCAGAAGCAGTTCTACTCCCACGGCGGCTTCGCGAGCAAGCAGGTCGAGGGCGGCTTCTACTTCCGCAACCCGAACACCCGGAGCGGAGTCTTCGGCACGAGTATGGACAGTACGCTGGCTGACGGGACGCCGGTCCGCGATGCGGACGGGGACGTTATCCAGATCCCGATCCTGCTGGTCGGCGACCTGATCGACGCGCAGGACGGCACGCTGGATGGCTCGGCCGGCTGTCCCGCCGTGCGTCTTTCCGGTGGCTTGGTAGCCGACGAGGTCGCCTGGAACCGCGTCCTCAACGATTCCAACTGCTTCACCTTCCAGAAGCTTTTCCCGGGCGGATTCACGCCCCAGTTCGGCGCCTACGTCCTCGATGCGTCCGCGGTAGTCGGGCTCAAGGGGGCCGGCGACCGACTCTCGTGGGACGCCAGCGCCAGCTGGGGCAAGTCGAACATGGACTTCTACATGTACAACACGGTCAACGCCTCGCTGGGGCCCGAGCAGCCATGCGCCGACCCCAGCAGCAGGGACATCTCCTTCGTCGTGCCCGAGCAGCGCTGCACCCCCTGGTTCGACCCGGGCATCTACGACCAGCAGGAGACGAACCTCAACTTCGACGTGTCGTACGAGTCGAGCGACCGGATGAACGTCGCCGGCGGCGTCGAATTCCGGAACGAGCGCTTTGAAATCGTGCCGGGGGACGAGGCGTCGTGGACCGAGGGTCCGCTCGCCAGCCAGGGCTTCACACCGGGTTCGAACGGCTTCACCGGGTTCGGGCCGCTCACGGAGGGGGTCTGGAACCGATACAACTTCGCGGCCTACGTGGATCTCGAGATCGAGGACCCCGCCGAGGCCTGGACTCTGGGTCTCGCGCAGCGCATCGAGCACTTCTCGGACTTCGGCACGACATGGAACGGGAAGCTTGCGGGCCGCCTCGAAGTTTCAGAGGGAGTTGCCCTGCGGACCAGCGTCAGCACCGGGTTCCGCGCTCCAACGCCGGGACAGCAGAACGCATTCAACATTTCGACGATCTACGATCCCGCGATCATGGACCTCACCAACAACGGCACCATCCCCTCCACGAACAAGTTGGCGGTTCACTTCGGCGGCCAGCCGCTCAAGCCCGAGAAGTCCCTGAATCTCGCCATGGGGTACGTGTATGATCGTGGTCCGCTCAATCTCTCAGTGGATTTCTTCCAAATCAGAGTGTCCGACCGATTGACGACCAGCGCCGACAGGACGCTCTCTCCGGAAGAGATCAAGCAGCTGGAAAAGGATGGCATCATCCGCGAAGGCGGGGTGCTGGCGCGATTCCGCTTCTTCATCAACGACTTCGCGACCTCCACGAGCGGGATGGACCTGGTAGGCGCGTACGAGATCGAAGGAGCGGGCGGTTCCACCACCACCTTGAGTAGCGCGTGGAACGTGACCGCGACCCGAGTGACGGAATTCAACGAAACCACCCTGACCGCGAGGCGCATCAGGATCCTCGAGGAGGGGCTTCCCAACATCCGTGGCAACGTGGCGGTCAACCACACGTTCGCCGGCGGCATGCGCTTGCTGGTGCGCGGCAGCTACTGGGGCGGCTACTACGACGGCGAGCAGCCGTACTACGATCCTGAAGATCCCTACTACAGCCCCGAGGACCCCGAGTTCGACCCGGTCAATCCCAAAACTCACAAGACGATCGACTACCCGGCCCGCATCCTCTTCGACGTGGAGGCGACCCGCACCTTCGCCGACAAGTGGACCCTTGCGGTGGGAGCGCAGAACGTGCTCGACTTTTATCCCGAGGAGTATCCCGGTGCGGCGGCCGGCGTCGGCAACACCTACGGCCAGTTCACCCCCTTCGGCTTCAACGGCGGCTTCTACTACACGAGGCTGGGCTACTCCTGGTAGGCGGTCCCTGACCCGCCTCCCCACCCCGGCCCCGGGTCGGCTTCGCGCCGGTCCGGGGTCGGGGTCTCGCTACCCCGCCGGCTCCAGCCGCACGATCGGCGTCTTCCCGCCCCCTCGCGCCTCCAGCGCCACGTATATGTAACCGTCGGGCCCTTCGCGCACGTCCCGCACCCTGCCCATTCCGCTGAACACGGTCTCGCTCGCCACGACCCGCCCGTCCTCGATGGTGAGCCGGTCGATCCGCCGTCCCGTCAGCCCCCCGGCGAACAGGTTCCCGCGCCACTTGGGGAACTTGTCACCGGTATAGAAGGTCAGTCCGGACACGCCGATGGAGGGCACCCAGTAGTGAAGGGGCTGCTCCATCCCCTCGGCGTGCGTCGACGCGTGGATCGCCGTCCCTCCTCGGTAGTTGACGCCGTAGCCGATCACCGGCCATCCGTAGTTGCCGCCGGGGGTGGAGACGTTGACCTCGTCGCCTCCGCGCGGCCCGTGCTCAGTCAACCAGACCGCTCCCGTCTCGGGGTGTACGGCCAACCCCTGCGGGTTGCGGTGCCCGTAGCTCCATATTTCGGGGCGGGCTCCCTCCCGGCCGACGAAGGGGTTGTCCTCGGGCACGCCGCCGTCGTCGTGGAGCCGCACGATCACGCCGTGGTGATCGGACAGGTCCTGGGCCGGGTGGGCCGCGAGGTCTCCCCGGGGAGGAACCTGGCGGTCGCCGACCGAGAGGTACAGGTAGCCGTCGGCGTCGAAGGCGAGGCGGCAGCCGTAGTGGCCGTTTCCCCGGGACACCGCCTCGAAGACCTCGTCCAGGAAGGTGAAGCGGTCGTTCTCGAAGGTGCCCCGGATCACGGCCGTCGTGCCCGTCCGGCCCAGCTCCGGCACGGGCTTCGAGTAGCTGAGGTAGATCGTCCGGTTCGAGGCGAAGGCGGGGTGGGGAACCACGTCCATAAGCCCGCCCTGCCCCCGGGCGACGACCGCGGGGATCCCCGGCACGGGGTCGGGAACGAGCTCGCCGTCCCGAATGACGCGAAGCCTCCCGGCCCGCTCGGTCACCAGGATGTCCCCGTCCGGCAGGAAGGCTATCGACCAGGGGACCTCGAGCCCCGCGGCCACGGTGACCACGCGGTAGTCGTGCAGCGCGGTGCGCTGGGGGCGCGACTGGGCTCCAACGGGGGCGCAGGACGCGGCCAGCGCCGCTGCGGACGCGAGGACCGGCACGGCTCGGGTCATCGCTTGTCGCCTGTTCGAGCAGGTCGGATTTGCGGATCGGGCATGGGAATGGATACCGCAATCCTGGGTGCGGGGCCAGCCGGCCCGTGGCGGAGCGCGGAGTCACCGGGCTCGCCTGCCGCATGTAAATGATGTAGTGCCAGTAACTTGGCACGATACTGCGAACCCAGGGGGGCAGCCGCTCGCCGGGAAAAGTGAGCCTCGCCGGGCCGGGGATTCGGGGAAGCGCCGGGTGGGTGGGGGCGTCCAGGACGCCGGGGCGGGCGCCCCCGCAAGGTCCCGGGAGAAGGTCCGGGAAGAGACCCGATTTGCGTCCTGCCGCCGGCATCCCTACTATCATGCTGACGGCCGAGCCGCCTGCGGAAGGGCGGCGGCTGCCAGCGAGGACACCGTTCACCCTAGGGAAAGGAGTTGTCCCCATGTCCAATCGCTACTGCCCCGGCGGCATGGCTGCGGTTCTCGCGCTCGCGCTCGGCGCGTTCGGAGCCGGCGGCCTCGCCGCCCAGACCGGCACCTTGACCGGCGAGGTCATGGATGCCACCTCGGGCCAGCCCCTCAACGAGGCTCATGTCACCATCGACGGCACCCGACTGTTTCAGATCACCAACTCCGCCGGTCGCTACGTTATCCAGAACGTCCCGGTGGGCGTCTACACCGTCCGGGCCCAGATCGTCGGGCACGCGACCGGGGAACAGCAGATCACGGTCACGCCGGGAAGCACCCAGATCGCCAACTTCCGTCTCAGCGTTTCCGCGGTTGCCGTCGACGAGCTCGTGGCGGTCGGGATCGCCGGCGTCGAGCGGAAGAAGATCGGCGTTTCGCTCCCCACCGTCGACGTCGGCCAGATTCAGGAGATGATTCCGGTCGGCGGCTTCACGCAGGTGCTCGAAGGGCGCGTTCCCGGCGTCAAGTCCATCGGGAACAGCGGTGGAGTCGGATCGGGCCGGGAATTGCGCATCCGCGGCACCGACTCCTTCGGCTACACCGCCCAACGTCCGGTGATCTACATCGACGGCGTCCGGTACGATGCCCAAAAGGAGGAGTGGGCCATAATGCGCGGGGTCGCCTGCTGCTTCTTCTCCGGAGGCGCGGGCGAGGACCGACTCTCCGACCTCAACCCGGAGGAGATAGATCGCATCGAGGTGCTCAAGGGACCGGCGGCGGCGACGCTGTTCGGCGCCGAGGCGTCCGCCGGCGTAATCCAGGTCTTCACCAAGCGCGGCCGCAGCGACACCCCGGCCACTTTCACCCTCAACACAGGGTTGGGGCGGAACCGGCTCCGGGCGAACCTTCCGACCACGCTGCGTCCGAACGTCGGCAGTAGGGACATAGCGACCGGCGAGCAGGTGTTCTCGGCCTTGGACCCGAACGAGCACCTCATCGAGAACGGTCTGATCAACAACTACGACCTCACCGTCCACGGCGGCAGCAGCAACATCACGTATTTCGTGTCCACCGGCGTGACCTACGAGGAAGGCTCGATCCAGCCCAACGATCAGATCCGGGGTAGCTTCCGGGTAAACCTCAACTGGACCGCCGACGAGCTGCAGGTCGGTCTGACCTCCGGGTTCGTCCGAAACAAGATCTTGGTGGTTCAGGCAGGTGACAGCTGGCTGAGCCCCTACGGGAACGCAATGATGAGCGACCCGTCGAGGGCCGACGAGAAAGTGCCGTACGGCGGCGGGAGAGAAGGGTACACGTCCGTGGAGGCCTCCAAGGAAGTCGAGACGTTCTCGGACACCGATCGCTGGACCGGGCGCCTCCAATTCAGCTACACTCCACTTCCGACCTTCACGCATCAGCTGACCTTCGGGCTCGACGCCGTGACGGATCAGAAGACCCGGCACATGCCTTACGGCAACTACTACCGCCCCCTCGACAACGCCTTTGGGGAAAGGAATCTCGGGTACCGGCGGTCGCGAAAATTCACGACCGACTACCTGTCGACACTCGATTACGACAACCTGTTCGGTCTGGGCTTTCTCACGGGCAGCATCTCCGTGGGCGCGCAGGGCTACTGGGACGTCGCGTCGATGACGATGGGGACCGGAAAGCGGTTCGGCGCGCCCGGGATCAAGTCCATCGGCGGTGCCTCGTGGGTCTTCTCGGATGAAGATTTCGAGGAAAGGGTCAACGTGGGGTTCTTTGTGCAGAACCGCTTCGACATCACCGACGACCTGTTCCTGACGGCGGCCGTTCGGTCCGACGGCAACTCGGCGTTCGGCGAGAACTACGGCCTGCAGATGTACCCCAAGGCGGATGTCGCGTATAACCTTCCCCAACGGTGGCTGCCTCCCGGAGTCTCGAACCTCAAGTTCCGTGCCGCGGTCGGTATGGCCGGCAAGGCTCCCGGCCCGTTCGACCATCTCCAGTCGTACACTCCCACCACGGTCTTCGGAACCCAGCCGGGCGTCCGGGTCGCCTCGGGGGGTTCCGGGAACCAGGAGCTCGGTCCCGAGAACAAGCGGGAGATCGAGACCGGCCTCGACATCGGCATGTTCAGTAACAGGATCGGGTTCGAACTCACCTACTACGATGCGCTCGTGCTCAACGGACTCTTCGTAAGCCAGGTGCCGGCCAGCATTGGCGTCGTGGAAAGGGTGGAGAACTGCTGCAAGTACGTGAACCGCGGCATCGAAGCGGCCATGTCGGCCTCCCTGGTCGACATGCCGGCCTTCCGGTGGAGCATGAACATCGCCTACGAATGGAACCGGAACCGGATCATCAGCTTCGGCCCGCAGGCCCAGGACGACTCCATGCCCCTCTACCGGCAGAAGGACGACGGGTACTGGGAGCATATCGGATGGCGCTACAACAGGAGTTTTGGCCCTGTCGAAAACAGATGGTGGGAGCAGTCGTCGCTCGACCGCGTGAAGGGCCGTGCGCTGCGCGGCTACGATCCCAGGACCAGACGGCACCTGTGGACTCACCACGAGTTCTTCCGCGGCCTGGCCCAGCCCCGTCACATGGGTTCGCTCTTCAACAGCTTCCAGCTCGGCAGCGACCTGAGGGTGTCCGTCCAGTTCCGGGGCGAGGTGGGGGCGATCATGCAGAATTGGGAGCGTTGGTACGGAGTGCACGTATCGAAGGGGTTCGACGAGTACTTGGAGCACCTTGACGAAAACGGGGACCCCACCAGGGCGTCCGACTCGGTCGTCGACTATCACCTCCTGCGACACACGGACAAGCGGGACCACATCCGTCTCCAGGATGTCTCGATCGTGTACACGGTGCCGCAGGGGCTGGCCGACATGCTGGGACTGGCGCGGACCACGGTCACGCTTTCGGGCTACAACCTACACTGGTGGGATGACTGCAACTGCATCGATCCGAACACGAAATTCAGCGCCAACGACACTGGGGGGAACTCCACTGTGGCGCTCTTCGCCATACCGCAACCGAGAAGGTTCCTTCTGTCGCTCCGAACACGGTTCTGACGGCTGCCTGGGGTATCCGAAACTCGAATTTCTCGAAACAGGGGAGAGAAGAAAATGAACTGGACGAAGAAAGCAAGGGCACTAGCCGTCCTGCCGGTCGCGATGGCGTTCGGTGCCTGCGACATCCTCACCATCAGGGACCCGGGGCGCTATGACGACGAGGATCTCGACGAAGCCCTCGAAGCTGTCGCCAACAGCGCCGAGGGTGCCGTGCAGGAGTGGATCGACTGGTACGTGATTTGGCAGTCGCTGCTCTCCGACGTGTATATGTTCACAGGTCCCCACGTCGCCTACTACGACACTTGGGGCCTGATAGACGAGGGCTGGATCGACTACGGTACCTTTCCGACCAACGGCACGAACGGCGATATGTATTGGACCTACGCATATACCGGCAACTTCCCGGACGCGATGGCACAGCACAAGTGGTTCGCCGTGGAGTCCTGGGAGAGACTAGTGCGGGTCAAAAACGAGGAATTCGCGAACTCGGATCTCATGGGCGTCCAGATCCTGCTCGGTAAAGCTCTGTACGACATGTACACGGCACTGTTCTCCTGCGAGGCCGTGCTCGACGAAGCGCCGTCGCAGATGTACGCCGATGAGCAGATCTATCCCCAGGTCGCGGATACCTTTGCCAGGGTCATCGAAGTGGCGCTTAATGTCGATCCGGAGGTGCTCGAAAGATCAAAGACTGAATACGTGAACGTTGCGCGTACGGGACGGGCGTTGATGCTAATGCTGAGCGGGGAATACGACGAAGCCGCGGCGGAGGCGTCGGCGGTTCCCGATGGCTTCACCTACGATGCGGTTAAGACCAACGTCTTCCGCGATTGGAACAAGCTCGCGTATCTAAACGGCAGATTCAACAGGTATGCGGGACTGATGAGTTGGCTGTGGGACCGAATTGACATAGGACTAAACGGCTTCATAAAGGACGAGAGGACGGGCGTGCCCGACACGCGCATGCCGGTCTCGTTCCTCAATCAACGCGGTTCCGACAGTGAGACCCCGTACTACGGCCAGCGGAAGTACCCCGACTTCGGTAGCCCCATCCCGATGCTGCACTCCGGTCACGCACGGCTGATTGAGGCCGAGGCGAAGGTCATGCAGGGGGACTACGCCGGGGCCACGGGGCTCCTGAACAGTTTGAGGGCCGGGGTGGGCTTGCCGTCGGTGGCAGTGCCGGCCACCGAGGATGATATGATTGACTTCCTTCTGGACGAGCGGTTCGCGGAACTCTTCCTGGAAGGCCACCGTGCCGTTGACCTTCATCGCTTCAGGCTGACCCGGCGGGTTTTCGACGATATGAACGACGTGATCAGACCCGGCACCGGCAGGCCGAGCAAGTTCCCGGGTAGTTCTCGGGAAGGGCAGCTCAACAAAGACGTGGAAAACGTGAAGAACGTAAGGTGTTCGCCGGTAGGGGTGTAGGGTCGGCACATCGTTAGGGGCGGGGCCGCCGGCCTAGGCCTCGGATGTTCCCCCCGAGCGGGGCTGGGTGCGACGCAAGGTCGGCCCGGCCCCGCCGGGGTTCTTTTTTGGGGAATGCGGAAAAGGGGACGGACGGGGAGGTCGTAGCCCCTGGGGATGAAGCGGGGGACGGAGAGGAGGGGTGGGGTCAGGAGGGCTCAATCTCCGCCTGCACCACCAGCGGAAGTCGGCGTACCGAACGTGTAGACGAAGAAGAGCGTCTCACGGGTGTCGCCCTCTTCGGGCGGGCCGAGCTGGCGGAAGTCACTGTATTTCTCGTCCCCGTCAACAACGACGCGCATGCCGAGCCTCGCCGTGTCTTCCCCTAGCGGGTAGCTCTGGACGAGAAGCCGCTGCGTGGACGTGAACTTGATGGTTTCGCCGTAGGGGAGGCCGACGACGTTGGTGTCGGCAGAGAGCAACTGGAACGGCTCGTCGCAGCCCGGTTCTCCGGTACAGCCGGGGTCCCCCACCGAGAATCTCCGGGAGACGACAAGGGTCGCCCTGTCCACGTCTTCGCTCGAAACCTCCACGAGCGCTTCTTCCGGCGGGCCCCCGGGGCGGAACCAGTCGCATCCGGCCAGCGAGAGCGGGACGAGGACCGGGGCGATCAAGAGTATGCGAACGTCCTTCGACATCGGCGTCAGCTCCTTCCTGCGCTCTTGAGCGCGACAAAACGGTCAGGACATAAGGTACGGACCGCCGGTCGGCGGGGTCGGGGTCACTCACGATACCCCGAGGGCTTCCGCTACCCTGTCGGCGATCAGCTCTTCCAGGGTTTCCCGGGATCTGCACGCAACGGGGTAGCCGGCCGTGCTCCGGTGCACCGCACTCCCGTCGACCACGCTCGACACCTCGGTCCGCTCTTCCGAGACTTCGCCGAGTTTCGTAAGAACGACGAGCGTAACCTGGTGGGAGTTGGCGATAGGTCCGCCCCGGCTGGTCCCGCAGTCGAGGAAGTGGTTCATTCGCTTCCCGTCGACCCGCTGAACCTCGAATCCGAGGTTGCCCACCTGGAAGGACTGCGGGTTGCTGTTGGCGACGGGAATACCCAGCTGCTGGTACACTCCCGGCAGGACGCCCCACGCCAGCGCCCGCTCCACCGGCAGCTCTCTGGCCACGAACTCCATGTCGTTGGTGAGCTGCTGGGTGCCGAAGTCGCCGACGTTGACGTTCTGGACCTCGGTCAACGCGATGCCGTCCGGCGCGCTCTCGCGGGTGGAAACGCACCCGGTGGCGGCCAGCAAGGCGGCCAGGAACGCGATCTTCGGGCGAACCAAGTGAGAAATTCCGCGGCCGTGGTGAATCTGCTTCATTTCAGCGTCTCCTTTTCTGGATTTTTCCGGCCTGGCCTTGCGACGGCGGGCGCGCCCGCCGCGCCTACTGTTCTTCCTTGACACGCGAACCGGCGCCGCCGTTGCCGTACCCGGCCTCACGGGCCACGGCGTCGGACTCGTGGATTTCGAGCACCTGTCGCGAGAATCCCCTCCGGAGCTTCTCCCGCCAGGACGATCTGCGTACAAGCACCACTTCAATGTACGGCGGCACGGCGATTCCGTCCACGATTCGGATGAAGTGAAGGTCTCCCAGCTCGGCGGGGCGACCCGTTTCGTAACTCCGCTCCGCCCACGAGAACGAGATTCCCTCCGCCAAGTCGAAGTCGGCGGCCTTCCAGCGCTGCTCGATGTACACGTCGTCCTCGACGGCGTAGACGCCGGGCCCGATGCGTTCGCCGTGCCGGTAGTAGCGCGGGTCGAAGTCTAGACCGTCGTTTCGCAGGAAGGTCTGTTCCATGGCGTAGTCCAAGCCGGTCAGGTCGTCGCGGTCCGCGAGCGACTCGAGATGATGGCGCAGCTCGTGGGTGAGCGTCTCCCAGATCTGCTCGCTCCAGTCGAAGGTGGGGTCGAGCCGGGCGAGAGCGCGAAAGGAGCCCCAGTAGAGCAGGACCACGGAACGCACCGTTTCGGGTCCTTCCCAGCTCGACGGATAGGACTCGGTGACGCACTCCCCCATCGTGTAGACGCCCTCGAAGCGGCGGTGGGGAAGGGCTCGGCGGTGAACGGTGAGGCCGTCGACGCCGTCGCGGAAGCGCTCGGGAATCTCCTCGAAGACACGGCGTGATTTCCGTTCGAAGGTGTCGAAGTCCATGGCGTTAACTTTATCGGTTCGCGGTCACCGTGGCTCCGGGCGCGGGACGTTGCCGGCCCGGCCGCGCCGCTCTCGGTGCGGGGCCGGGTGTGCAATGGACCGCCGGTTCGCGGGAGGTGCAGTTGAAGAAGCCGGAAGGGGCCCGCCAAGCGGCGATGATCTTCATCCTCGTCACCGTTTTCATCGATGTGCTGGGGATCGGTATCATCATTCCCATTGTCCCCGAACTGATCAAGGAGTTCGCCGGAGGGAGCGCCACGCTGGCCGGACGCTGGTTCGGTGTCCTCGCCTCCACCTACGCCCTCACCCAGTTCGTATTCGCGCCGCTGCTCGGGGCGCTGTCCGACCGCGTGGGGCGCAGGCCCGTCATCCTGATCTCGCTCTTCGGGCTCGGCGTGGACTACATGGTCATGGGCTATGCGCCCTCGCTGGGGTGGCTCTTCGCGGGGCGGCTGATTGGAGTTGCCCCGCTATGGCGGACACCTTTCCATTTGGGTGAACCCAAAGGAGGT
>JAPPNM010000119.1 GCA_028873825.1 Gemmatimonadota bacterium
GCCCGGCGCCTCACCGCTCTCGGTGCTCGGGCGGCTTTATCCACGGACTGCTAGCCCCCGGCGGGAGGACGAACGGTGGCTGAGGTGCGCCTGCTGGAGCTGGCCCATGCCCGCTCGGGCGACAAGGGGAACACCGCCAACGTTGGCCTGATCGTCTACGATAAGGAGGATTATCCTATAATTTTGAAAGAAGTTACATGTGCCCGTGTGAAGGAACACTTCAAGGATTTGGTGACCGGGCCGGTGGAGCGCTTTGCGCTGGACAACCTGCACGCCGTCAACTTCCTGCTGCACGGGGCGCTCGACGGGGGCGGGACCGTGTCGCTGATGACCGACGCGCAGGGCAAGGTGTTCAGCACGGCGCTCCTGCGGATGAGGGTCGAAGTGCCGGAGGAGGTGGCGGAGCGGGTGCGGGGCCGGGGACGCTGTCCGGAAGACCGCCGGGGAGACCGGGCGTGAGCCGGTCCGCCGCGAACTCGCCCGTCCTTTCGGAGACCTGCGCCGGCGTGGCCACTCTGACCCTGAACCGGCCTCGCAGGCGCAACGCCCTGTCGTCCGCGATGGTGGCCGCGCTGTCCCGGCGGCTGGCCGAGGCCGGCGACGATCCCGACGTGCGGGTGGTAGCTCTGCGCGGCGCCGGAGGGGACTTCTGCGCCGGGGCGGACCTGGCCGAAATCGCCGCTTCGCAACGGGACGGCGCGGAGGCCGGACTCGCCGACGCGCGTCGGCTGGGAGAGGTGTTCGTCGCGATTCGCCGCATGGAGAAGCCGGTGGCGGCGGTGGTGCGGGGGAGGGCGCTGGGCGGCGGATGCGGGCTGGCCGCGGCCTGCGACATCGTGCTCGCCCACCCGGATGCCGCCTTCGCCTACCCGGAGGTCCGCCTCGGCTTCGTTCCCGGGCTGGTGATGGCCGCGTTGCGCGGCAAGGTGGGAGAGGCCGCCGCGTTCGAGCTGGTGGTGCGGGGACACCGGATCGGCGCCGCGGAGGCCGCGAATCTGGGCCTGGTCACGCGCGTTATCCCCGCCGACGACTTCGACCGGGCCGCGGGGGCCTACCTGGGGGACATCGCCGCCCGCCCGCCCGCCGCCGTGGCCCTCGCGAAACGTCTGTTTCACGGCGTCGGCGGGGTCGCCTTCGAAGAAGCGGTTGCCAGAGGCGCCGAGGTCAACGCCGTCGCCCGTCTCACCCGGGAATGCCGGGACGGAGTGCGCGACTTCCTGCGCGGAAGGCGGAGCTGAGGCGACGCGATGTTCCGCCCGTCGAGGAAGCGCCGGAGCGGCGAGGACCGCTTCCTGGCCTGGAAGGTCCGGCTCTTCGTCGCCGGCGCCGCGGTGGCGCTCGCCGGCATCGGCATGTCGCTGTACTGGGTCGTATGGGCCGGGGCCGGCGTGCTCCTCGCGGGGCTTGCGCTGCGGTTCCTGCCGGACGGCGAGTAGCCGGACCCGCGTTCGGCGCTCCCGGCGCTCGCTGGGATTCGTACGCGCAGTCCCAAAGCGCCATTGGCGCGCCCCGGCACCCGGCGCTGATTGCGGGTGTGAAACCGGAACCGGAAAACCAGCCCAACCCCGCCGCCCGCGCGGTACTGCGCGAGAAGTTCGGCTTCGACGGCTTCCGGCCCGGCCAGGAGAGCCGGTGAACGCGGTGCTGTCGGGACGCGACGCCCTGGGCGTCCTGCCGACGGGAGGAGGCAAGACGCTCTGCTACCAGCTGCCCGCCTTCATGATGCCGGGTCTGGTGCTGGTGGTCAGCCCGCTCATCTCGCTGATGCAGGACCAGGTCGACCGCGCCCGCCGCCTAGGCCTGCGTGCCGCGTCGCTCACATCCCAGGACCCGAAGGACGATCGGCGCCGCGCCGAGGAGGACCTCGCCCACGGCCGCCTCGACCTCCTCTTCTGCTCGCCGGAGCGCCTGGAGGCGCGCAGGCTGCGGGGCGTGCTGCGATCGGTGCCCGTCTCCCTGATCACCGTCGACGAAGCCCACTGCATTTCCGAATGGGGGCACGAGTTCCGGCCCGCCTTCCGGCGCATCCGCCGCCTCCGCGAGATCGTCCCGGCCCCCGTCCTGGCCGTGACCGCCACCGCCACCCCCGCCGTCCGGGACGACATCGCGCAGGTGCTCCGCATGCGGGATCCGTTCAGGGCGGTAACCTCCTTCGACCGTCCCAACATCCGCTGGCTGGTGGCCCGGCGGCGACCCGGCGCCGACCGCATCCGCGCGATGGCGCGCCTCATTCGCGCGGCGCCCCCCGAGTGCGCGGAGAGGGCGCTCATCGTCTACGCCCCCACGCGCCGCCTGGTCGTGAACGTGCGACGCGCGCTGGCAAGTCTGGGCGTGATCGGCGACGCGTACCACGCGGCGCTTCCCGGTGAGGAGCGGCGGGCCGTGCAACGACGCTTCATGTCGGGAAGGTCCAACGTGGTCGTCGCGACCTGCGCCTTCGGAATGGGCATCGACCGTGGCGACGTGTGGGCCGTCTTCCACTACGCCTTTCCCGGGTCCCTTGAGAGCTACTACCAGGAGGCGGGCCGCGCCGGCCGCGACGGGGAGGAATCGATGGCGCTCGGCTTCGTCCACAAGGACGACTGGAAGGTTCCCGCGTCCTTCGTGGAGCGCGCCTATCCCCGTGCGCGCGACGTTCTCGGGGTGCTCGCCGGGATCAGGTCTCGCGGTCGGTCCTCCCCGGCCCCGTCCCCCGCAACGCTGGCGGGACCGGCCGGCGCCTACGTGCCGCACCTGAAGTGGCTCATGCGCTCCGGCGCAATTCGGGTTGACCCGGCGCTGGCGGAGTGGATCGACAACTGGCCGGACCGCGAGGCCGGAGACCCCCCCGCCGGCTCGGAGCCCCCGGTGACCGTCACGGGCGACGCTCCCGACCTCGAGCCGCTGGTCGCCGCCCGCCGGCAGGCCCTCGGCCGGCTCCGGGCCATGCGGCGGTACTGCGGCCGCCGGGGATGCCGGAGGATGGCCCTCTTGCGTTACCTTGGAGAAGCGCCCGGCCGCCGCTCATGCGGCTCCTGCGACCGATGCGAGCGCCGCCGGGACCCCGCGGCCTGAAGAATCCGGGCCCGACTCAGAGGCACGTTCGCCCCCGCGCGATGGATCCGTATCTAGACCAGACCCACCTGAAGCTGCAGGCCGATGTCCGCCGGTTCGCGACGGAGAGAATCGTTCCCGTCGCCCGCGAGCTGGACGAGACGGCCCGCTTTCCCTGGGACAACGTGAAGGCCATGGGCGAACGGGGATGGCTCGGCGTCCCGGTGCCCCGGAGGCTGTCGGGGATGGGGCGGGACTACCTCAGCTACATCATCGTGGTCGAGGAGTTGGCGAAGCACGACGCCAGCCACGCCATCACGGTCTCCGCCCACACAACCCTGGGCACCTCGCCGATCCTGGCGTTCGGGACGGACGAGCAGAAGGCGCGCTTCGTCCCGCCGCTGGCGTCGGGCCAGGTGCTCGGGGGCTTCGGCCTGACGGAGCCGGGCGCGGGCTCGGATTCCTCCGGAACCAGGACCGCGGCCGTGGCGGCGGACGGAGGCTACCGCATCACCGGGAGCAAGATCTTCATCACCCACGCGGGCGTGGGCGAGATCTTCGTGGTCACCGCCAGGACGGGACGCGTCGAAGGGCACCGCGGCATCACCAGCTTCGTCGTGTGCAAGCCGACCGTCGACCTGGACGACGCGACGCGGACCGGCATCGGCCACCGGCCTGACCTGCCGTACTCGGAGGGCGTCACGCCCGGCGCCGCGGAGGACAAGCTCGGCTGGCGCGCCTCGGACACCCGCGAGCTCCACTTCCAGGACGCGTGGGTGAGCGCGGACCAGCGGCTCGGCGACGAGGGGCACGGCTTCACCAACTTCATGAAGACCCTCGACGCGGGCAGAATCGGCATCGCCGCCCTGTCCCTCGGGATCGCGCAGGGGGCGCTCGACGAGGCGCTGCGGTACACGATGCGCAGACGCCAGTTCAAGCGGCCGGTCTGGGAGTTCCAGGACATCCGCTTCGGTCTGGCGGATCTGGCCGCGGAGGTGCAGGGGGCGAGACACTTGGCGTACCACGCGGCCTGGCTCAAGGATCGCGGCCGGCCGTTCGGCAAGGAGGCGGCCATGGCGAAGCTCGTCGCCGCCCGGCTGGCTGCCCGGGCGGCCCGCACGGCGGTTCAGTTCCTGGGGGGAGCGGGGTACACCTCCGACCATCCGGTCGAACGCATGATGCGCGACGTCAAGGCGTGCGAGATCGGAGAGGGAACCGAGGAAATCCAGAAAACCGTAATCGCCCGCCACCTGGCGAGGGAGTTGAACACGTGACAAGGCCCGCCGAACGGGCGGAAATCCATTGAAGAGAGAGATCCTCATCAGCGCCTCGGACGAACAGTCCTGGGTGGCGCTGAAGGAAGACGGCCGGCTCACCGAACTCATGTTCGACCGGCCGGACCAGGACCGTCTGGTCGGCGACATTTTTCTGGGTCGCGTCGAAGCCGTCCTTCCCGGCATCCAGGCGGCCTTCGTGGACATCGGAGAGGAAAAGGCCGCGTTCCTCCACGCTTCGGATCTCGGGGGAGTGCACGAGAACGGCAACGGCGAGGGGCAGCGGGGACGCGCCCGCGATCGCCAGGAACGGGACCCGCCCCCCGTTCAGGATGTCCTGACCAGGGGCCAGAAGGTCCTGGTCAAGGTGACCAAGGAGGCGATCTCCACGAAGGGACCGCGGGTCACGACGCAGATTTCCCTGCCGGGGCGCTTCCTGGTGTATATTCCCGACTCGAGCCAGGTCGGCGTGAGCCGCAAGATCGACCACCGCAGGGAGCGATCGCGGTTGCGCGCCATGGCGAGGGAGGTGGTCGACGGAGGCTCCGGCGGCGTGATCGTGCGCACGGCGGGCGAGGAGCTCACGCCGAAGAAGCTGGCGAAGGAGTACCGGCAGCTCCACAGCCGGTGGAAGATGATCGAGCGGAAAGCGGAAAAGGCCGAGGCTCCCTCGCTGATCCACGCGGAGGCGAAACTGATCTCGGGTGTCATCCGGGACCTGTTCACCAACCGTTTCGACGCCGTGACGATCGACAACCGTACGGTGTACGAGCAGATCGTGGAATACGTCCGCGCCTTCGACCCGGTGCTCCCGGGACGGATTCACTACTACGACGACCGCGAACACCTCTTCGACCATGCGGGTATCGAGAAGGAGATGCAGCGCTCCTTCAGGCGCAGGGTCGATCTCCCTTCCGGGGGATACGTCATCATCGAACCCACGGAGGCGCTCGTCTCGATCGATGTGAACACCGGCCGGTTCACCGGCAGGAAGAAGGACCCCGAACACACCATCCTCAAGACCAACCTGGACGCGGCGCGCGAGATCGCGACGCAGCTCCGGCTCCGGGACATAGGCGGGATCATCGTCATCGACTTCATCGACATGGAATCCCAGGAGAACCGCGACCGGGTTCTGCATGAGCTGCGGACCCACCTGGGCCGCGACCGCGCCCGGACCCGGACGTGGGAGGTGTCCGAACTGGGGCTGATCGAGATGACTCGTCAGCGGGTGCGACCCTCCCTGTTGCAGTCGCTCACCGAACCGTGCACCGCCTGCAGCGGCAGCGGCCATGTCTGGACGGCGCCCACGCTGGTGCGGGAGATCGAACGCTCGGTGTGCCGAGCCGGGGTTTCCGGAGAAAAACGGCAGATACTCATCCGCCTGCACCCGAAGGTGGCGCTTCAGATCATGGAATCCGAACCCCGGTTCGTGCGCAGGCTTTCGCGGCGCGCGCGCCTCAGTCTGGATATTCGGGACGATCCCCTGATGCGGCCCGACGAGTTCCGGCTTCTCTGCGGGCGTGCGGAGGAGGACGTCACGGACCGGTACCGATCGGCGTAGGGGCGCTGTGAGGCACGAACGCCGACTGCTACGGCGTGTCGTTGCCACAGGGGTGCGCGCCTCGTGTTGCACCCACTAGTTTGCCCACGATCGATCCCCCCGTCACCCGGCGCCCACAGGCCGACCGAACCGAGTCACTCCGTGCGAACATCGGGTTTCGCCGCAGTCCTTTCCATCTGCGCCTGCCTGCCGGCCGCGGGGCAGCTGCCGGCGGGCAGCGTCGGCGCCGAATTGATGAACGCGCCCGGCGAGGTGGTCTACGCGGCGGCGTGCGCCAACTGCCACGGCCCCGGCGGACGGGGCCTGCCTCCGTCGCTGGTCGCCTTCGAGGAGGAACTCCCCGACTTCACCGACTGCGACTTCGCCGCGCGCGAACCGGACGCCGACTGGATCGCCGTGGCGCACGAAGGCGGACCGGTGCGCGGTTTCAGCGAGATGATGCCCGCCTTCCGCGGCGCACTCACGGTGGAACAGCTCGGGCGCGTGATGGAGTACATCCGCACCCTGTGCATCGATCCGAACTGGCCCAGGGGCGAACTGAACCTGCCGCGCGCTCTGCTCACGGAGAAGGCCTACCCGGAGGACGAATGGGTCGTGGAGGTGGGTGCGGATCTCGCGGACGGGGGAGCCGTAGCGGGCGCGTACGTCTACGAACAGCGCTTCGGGCCCCGCAGCCAGATCGAAATCGCGGTGCCCTACGGCTGGCGGAGAAATGGTGGCGGAGAGGAGGGGGGAGAGGCGCCGGCGGCCGAAGGAGCCGGCCACGGGTTGGGTGACCTGGTGCTTGCCGTGAAACATGCACTGTTCCACGACCTGGACGCGGGGACGATCGTGTCGGTGATGGGGGAGGTGGTTCTCCCCAAGGGCGATCAGGATGCCGGGCCGGGAGTTCCGGGGACCGTGCTGGAGGCCTTCATGTCCGCGGGACAACTCCTTCCCGGCGACGCCTTCCTGCAGGCTCAGGCCGGCGCTGCCGTCCCCCTGTACGAAGATGCCGCCCCCGAGGGGTTCGGGCGGATTCTGCTGGGCCGGACCTGGACCCAGGGGAAGTGGGGGCGAGCCTGGTCGCCCATGCTGGAGGTCCAGGCCAAACGGGACTTCGAATCGGAAGCCGAGACCCGCGTCGACCTCGTTCCTCAGGTCCAGGTGTCCCTCAATACGCGCCAGCACGTTCTGGCCAACGTCGGCATCCTGGTCCCGGTCGGCGCGAGGAACGGCGAACGACCCCCCGCGCGTCTTCTCACCTACGTCCTCCTCGACTGGTTCGACGGCGGCTTCTTCGAGGGATGGTGACGGTGCGGCGGCGTCACGTCCCGACCGGGCCGCCGTCATTCGCCTGCACGCTGCTGGGCGCCCTTCTGATCGCGGCCGGGGGCCCGTCTCCGGCCGCCGTGGAACTGCGGGAACCGCATCGACCCTCTCGGGAGCCCGTCCCCCCCGGCCCCACCGACGACTTCCTTACCGCCGACCGCTGCATCGCCTGCCACCAGGGGGTCTCCGCCTCCGACGGCGCCGATGTCTCCATCGGCTTCGACTGGCGCGCCTCCATGATGGCCAACAGCGCCCGCGATCCCTACTTCCAGGCGGCGGTCCGCCGCGAGATCATGGACCATCCCGAAGCCGCCGCCGACATCGAGGGCGAGTGCTCGCGCTGCCACATGCCCATGGCCGCCGTCGCGGCGCTGCAGGCGGGACGCCCGGGCCAAGTCTTCGCCAACCTGCCGGTCGGAGACGCGGAGGGCCCGTACGCCGACCTCGCCGCCGACGGCGTGTCCTGCACTCTCTGCCACCAGATCCAGCCCGACGGCCTGGGCGGCGAGGAGACCTTCACGGCCCGCTTCCGCATCGCCGCGGAGACGCCGCCCGAGGGCCGTCCCCTCTTCGGCCCCTTCGAGCCCGACCGGGGCGGGGTGGGCATCATGCATTCGGCGACCGGCTTCCGTCCCACGCTGGGCGAACACGTCACGTCGTCGGGGCTGTGCGCGTCATGCCACACGGTCGTCACCCACGCCGTCCGGCCCGGCGGCAGGGGCCCGCCGTTCCCGGAGCAGTCGCCCTTCCTGGAGTGGCAGGCCAGCGCCTACGGAGACGGCGGTGCGAACGGGCGCACCTGCCAGGACTGCCACATGCCCGAGGTCGGCGAGGACGTTCCCGTGACCCGCGTACTGGGCCGTGACCGGCCCGGAGTTTCGCGTCACGTCTTTCGCGGCGGCAACTTCTTCATGCTGCGCATGCTCAACCGCTACCGCGACGAACTGGGGGTGACCGCGCTTCCCCAGGAACTCGAACTGGCGGCCGATCGCACCGCCGACCACCTCCGCGACGCCACCGCCACCATCGAAATCGGCGACCCCCTCGTGCGTGCGGGACGGCTCGAGGCCACCGTCACGGTCCGCAACCACGCCGGCCACAAGTTCCCGACCGCCTACCCGTCCCGTCGCGCCTGGCTGCGCGTCGCCGTCACCGACGCGGCGGGCCGGCGCGTCTTCGAATCCGGCGCCCTGACCCCGGATGGCCGCGTCGCCGGCGACGATCACGACGCCGACGGTTCCCGCTACGAGCCGCACCACACGACCATCGAGTCGCCCGAGCAGGTCCAGGTCTACCAGGGCGTGATGGTCGACGGCGCCGGCGCGGTTACCACCGGCCTCATGTCGGCCGAGCGGTGGGCGAAGGACAACCGCATCCTCCCGGACGGCTTCGATGCCGGCCGCGCCGACTACCGTGCGCTGCCTTTCGGCGGCGCCACCTCGGACCCCGACTTCGCGCCCGGCTCGGACGCGGTGCGCTACTCGGTCGCCGTCGATCCGCAGGCCGGCCCCTTCTCCGTGGAGGCCGAGCTCTGGTTCCAGCCGATCGCCTACCGCTGGGCCGAGAACCTGGCCGCGTACGACGCACCCGAAACCGGCCGCTTCGTGCGCTACTACCGGGAGATGGCGTCCGGGTCGGCCCTGGTGCTGGCGCGAGACTCTCGGGTAGTTGACCCCCGAAATCTCCGCGGCTACCGTTAGCGGTTGTCCGGCCGCGTCGGAACTCCGGTTCGGCCCGGAAACTCCGGGCGACGCCCTGCAGGGCCCGTGCCCGGCAAACCGGGCGGTCGATCCGAGACCTTGGGACCACAACCGACGGGATACACATGTTCGCTGTAATAAGGACGGGCGGAAAGCAGTTCCGCGCCGAACCGGGCAAGACCCTGCTGATCCCCTCGCTGGACGCCGAACCGGGGGTGACGGTGACCTTCGACGATGTCCTCCTGGCGGGGGAGGGGGAGGAGGTCGCGGTGGGGGCCCCCAACGTGGAGGGGGCCACGGTCACCGCGGAGGTGCTGGCCCACGACCGCACGAAGAAGATCACGGTCTTCAAGCGGAAGCGTCGCAAGGGCTACCGGCGGAAGCAGGGACACCGCCAGGACTACACCGTCGTGCGGGTTGCCGACATCACCGTCTGAGGAGGATTCCGATGGCTCACAAGAAGGGCGTAGGGTCGTCCAGAAACGGACGCGACAGCAATCCAAATCGTTTGGGTGTAAAGCGTTACGCGGGCGAGAAGGTGCTGGCCGGCAACATCCTTGTGCGCCAGCGGGGGACTCGCTTCCACGCCGGAAACAACGTCGGCAGAGGCAGGGACGACACCCTCTTCGCCAAGGCCGAGGGGGTGGTGAAGTTCGAGAATCTGCGCCGCAGGCGGGTGGTTTCGGTCTACGCGGAGTAGGACGCGCCCGCCCGGACGGGTGACGCCGACACCCGCCCGGATGAAGAACACCGTTGCGCTTTCGGGATTCAGGTGTTAATATGGTTGCCCCGGAAGCGGAGGAGGCGGGCCGAAAGGGCCGAGGCCGAAGCGAACGGGGTCGGCTCTTGGAGAGGCCCTCGCAGGGGGAGACCCTTGAGGGGGAACCGGTTGAGAGACGGCGCGCCGAGGGTGCCGGAGACGGAGCCCGAGGCGAGCGCGGATCCTGGTTCGGCGGGAGCCGCGACGGCTGCGGGGTCGCTGGAAGCAGCCGAAGTCCCCGGGAACGGGGGACGGCCCGGAAGGCGGAGACGCCGGACGGGTGAAGAGACGGAAGACCGGCCGCAGCACATGGCGGCGCCGAAACGGAGCTTTCCGACTCGCCAGCGAGACGAAGCCCCCGAGCGGGTGGTGTGCTGCCCGCCGGGGGCTTCCTCTATTAATGCGTTTCGGTCACGGCGGCGGGCGGGCACGCGGACAAACACGCGAAGGCGGCGGCCCTGACGGAACCCCCGGACCTTGCGCCCCTGCAAGAACTGGCCGGGATCGAGGAATCCGAGATCCAAGAGGCGGACGCGGCGGCGGACCTTGCCGAACGGGTGGCCAACGCGAAGACCGCAAGGGAGGCGCTGGCCACGTTGGCACCCCCGGACCCGTCCGCGCTCGACAGGATCGAGGCGGCGGCCGTCACCCTTGACACGTCCGGCGAGCCCCCGCCCCGGCGCGCGTGGCTGGCCGGTGACGACTCCATGGGCTGGCTTCCCGCCGGACGGCTGGCGTTGCTCACGGGGGAGGGAGGCGCGGGAAAGTCCCGCCTTGCCCTGCAACTGGCGGCTGCGGTGGCCGGTGGCGGTCGCGACGTGCTGCCTTCCGCCCGTCCCGGCGAGCGCGCGGACGAGGACGAAGGCCCGGTTGTCGCTTCCGGCGAGCCCCGGCCCGTGGCGGTGATCGGCTTCGAGGACGAAGCGGACGAGGCCGGACGGCGGCTGCGGTGGATCGAGGCTGCGGGAATCGCGGCCGCCGCGAAGACCGGCGACAGGCCGCGGTATCTGGACGCGGCGGCGTTCGGCCCCCTGTGGGCGGCCGACAATCGCTACGAACCCGGCGACTGGACCCCCTTCGGATTGGCCGCGCTCGAATGGCTGGCGTCAATCGAAGGACTGGCGCTGGCCGTGCTCGATCCGCTGGCCGCCGTTTACGGCGGCAACGAAAACGACCGGGGCGAGGTGCGGCGCTTCCTTGCCACGCTCAACGCATGGGCGGCGGAAACCGGCGTGGCCGTCCTGGTCGTCGCCCACCCGCCGAAGACCGGCGCGAGCTATTCCGGTTCCACCGACTGGCGGAACGGCGTTCGCGCGCTCTGGACGCTCACAACCGAGGCCGTGGGAGGGTACGAGAAACCCGGCGACGGCGAAGCCGGGGCGCGCGGACGGTGCCTGACCCTCGACAAGGGCTTCTGGACAAGATCACCCTTGCGTGGGAACCCGCCGATCCACGCTTCTTCTGGACCGCCGCCCACGAGTACTGGCACGCGCTGCACCACAAGGCGCTGGACGGCCTGTGGTGGCAAGGGTTCGGCTGCTTTGGGCACGAAATCCCCAAACCCTCCGGCCACAGGTGCGCCCTGCAGGAGGGCTTCGCCAACTACGCCGGGACCGTCGGGTCGGTCAGCGTCGACCATCCGGACGGCTACTACCACAACTGCTTCGAGCATTTCGGCACCCCCAAGGCTCATCGCTACCGGTGCCGAAATGTGTCCCACGACCGAAAGCCGGAGATCGAGGGGTGGGTCGCCGCGCTCTTCATGGACCTGATCGACGGCAACAACGAGCGACACGACTGGACGGAATACCCCGGTCGCTACGTCGCCAGGGTTTTTAAGACCTGCATGACCAAGAGCGTGTACGACCACCTTCCCGACAAATGGTGGAAGCGGACGAACGTCTCTAATATCGTGCGGTGCCTCGAGAACTACATCGACCGCGCGCTACACAAGGAGGTGTTCCCGGGCATCCGCACTCCGGGGGACGTCCATGAATGGGCCACGGAGCCGCCTGACTGGGACCCTCTCGACATCCGGGCGACCTGGCTCAAGAACCTGAAATGAGGAGGCCAGAAAAATGAGAACAGCTAGAGACATCCTTCTGGCCGCCGTCGTCGCAACGATTGCGGGCTGCTCGCCGGGAGGAGCTCCCTGCGATGCCGAGATGGGGTGGCCTAAGCGCGAGATGCCGGACCTTGACATGCTGGTCGGGGAAACGGCGGAGACGCCCCTCGCGGACCACTTCTCCCGCCCCGAGTGCCTTCGTTCCGGTCATCGTGAGAGCAGCGACTGGGAGGTCGAGTCGTCCGACCCGGCGGCGGTAGCCGTCTCGGTTTCGGCCGATGGCCAGACTCTCACGACGGCCGCCGTCTCGGTGGCGGACTCCGTGCGCGTGACGGTGCAGTCGATATTCACGGTTGAGCCGTTTAAGCCGGAGAACCCGGATGCCTATCACGAGTTCTACGTGCGGGTTCGCCCACGCCCCCCTGGGCGCTGAAACGGCGTAAGAGGGGGGGGCAAGGCAAGGCCAGCCTGCCCGGTGTGGGTACGACCGGGGCTGGCGAGGGGGTTCCCCTTCGATCCCCGAACCCGGATCCCTTGGCCTGAAGCGTGACGCCGGACCGTTGCGGCTTGGGGCCGCGACCGGATGCCGGTATCCCGTCCGCCCCCCGCGCATGGCACCGCCCGTTTTCCTTCGTGGGCGAGCGCCGTTGGTTGATCTCCGCTCTTGAGAGAGGCTTCCGTTCGGTATCCGAGTGTCCCAACTTCGGACGCATGAATGGCGAACGAGTGGCGCAGAGGGCGGCGGCGGGCCGGGCGTCCGGGGCGGCGCGGCGCGCAAGGCCGTCCTGCGGGCCATGGCCGATCCCGCGAACCGCGCCGCCATCGCCGTGAAGGAGGCGGACCGGGAGTTGCGCGAGGCGGTGGGGCTGCAGGGGGCGGAATGAGCGGCGGAAAGGGGACACGATCCGTCCCGCTTTCGCGGCGCTGCGCGGCCCCCCGGTGCTCCCGGATTCTCTCCGGGCGTAGCCATCGGCTGACGTGCTCCCCCGCTTGCAAAAAAGCGGTTGCAACGGTGGCGGAAGGCGGGGCGCGGACTCCCCGGCGCGCGGGGGCAACCGGGCGCGTCCCGCACGGGTGACGACTGGCATACTCCCCCGCGGCTTGTGGAAGCGGCGCGGGCGGCCATGGGAGGGAGCATCGGACTCGATCCGGCGTCTTCCCCGTACGCTCAACGCACGGTGCGGGCGGAAGTCTGGTACGGCCCCGGTTCCCCGCACGGGGAAGACGGACTCGCGGCTGTCTGGCCCCCTCTCCCCGTGTTCTGCAACCGCCCTACGGACGCGGCGGGGAAGGGAGCACGAAACGCGACTGGACCCACAGGCTGGCCCGTCACTGGTACGCGCACGAATGCAGGGTTCCAATCGTGGCGGTGCTCCCCGGCGACCTGTCGGCGGCGTGGGCTGGTCCGATCCATTGGACGGCCCCGGCGCTGGCGATGGCCGCGCGGCGCGTCCGGTTTCTCCCCGGAGGGGACCGGGGCAAGTCCCGCGATCCGGCGCTGGGTACGCTGTGTGGGGATGCGATCTCGGCGTGTTCACCGAGCACGTCCGGGGGCGGCTGACAGTGTGGGACCGCTGGCGCGGGGAGTGGGCGGGATGAGCGCGGGACGGACCGTGACGGGCCGCAACCCCGGCCCCGAGGCCCGCAAGCTGGCGACCCAGTGTGTCCTCATGGCGCGGTTCATCGCGGACCAACGGGCGACCTTGGAAACGAAGGTGCGCGAACTGGCCGGGGCGACCGGGTGGGACGCGGAAGAGGCGCGGAAGTGGGTGGAATGGAAGGCGAAGCGGTGAACCGGCGATCCATGGGACCCGCCGGAATCAAGCGGAGGCCGTCACCCGTCGGGGTAGGTACGGCTCCACACACCGGGAGCCTTGAGGGACTGGCGGCGCGCGCGGACACCCCGTGCCTGTTCTGCGGCCGGCCCCGCGCGCGTTGCAGGTGCGGCAAGGTTCCGGGGCGGGGGACCCCTGCCCGCGTTCCGGGCGGAAATCCGGGGACCGTGGGGTGAGTTTCCCTTCCACACACTCCCGCCTTCCGTCACGGGGACCCCGGCCCCGGACGCTGGCCGAATGGCTGACGGGACTGGAGCGGACCGGGTGGAAGGGGAAGCGCGCCGGGCGCGAATGGTCCGGCCCCTGCCCGCTGTGCGGCGGAACCGACCGCTTCCACGTCGGCCCCGGATCGCGCGTTCCCGTGCTGGCGGGTTGCCGCCACGGCTGCACCTTCGCACAGCTTGCCGAGGTCGTTCACGGGCGGAAGCGCCCCGGAAGCCGCATGGCACCCCCGGACTGGCCCAACCGGCCCCGCACCCGACCGGGGAAGACCCGTCCGAAGGGGGAAAGTGTGTCAGAATCGATTTACGGCGGTTTTGGAGGGGGTGGCCCCTCGGCACCGGCGAATCCGGACGATCCGGACGAATACGAGGCCGTAGGATCGCCTGTAACGCGAAAACTCGACCTCTCCAAGGGCAGGGGGGGGTACCCCCGGAATCCGGCCCGGAACGGAAGATCATGCACGGCGGACGAATGCCGCGCGGCGGCTGTGGGAGCGGTCCGGACCCGTCCCGGCCGATCCGGAGCACCCCGCGCGGCGGTGGTCTGCACGTCGCCACCCGTGGCCCCCGGACCGGGCGTGGCCGGACGCGGTGCGGTGGCTGGCCCGTTTCGCGGACGGCGGCGGCTCCGTGGTCGCGACGTTCGCCCCCCTCCCGGACTGGCTTCCCCCGTATGGCACCGCCGAAATGAGCGAAAGTCCGGGCGCCGTTGGGGTAGTCACGCATCAAAGCACAGAGGGGGTAGGGCGTGTCTCCGGCGTCCAGTCGCTGCACGTGGACGCGGACGGACGGCCCCGGTTGGACCGTCCCGAGGATCGCGGCGGACTGGCGAAGCGGTCCCATGGGAGCATGACCGGCGCGGTGTGCCTGATCGGCGAGCTTGCCGGTTCCGGACCCCTGCACGTCGTCGAGGGGATCGCCGACGCGCTGGCCGTGGCCGCGCGCGAAGGCGGCGCGGGAGGATTCGCACGGCTGGCCCCGGACCTTGCCGCGCTCTCGCGGCCCGTCCTGATCCACGCGGACGGCGACCCCGCCGGAATCGTGGCCGCGCGCCGGTTGGCGGCGGCCCTGACGCGGCGCGGAATCGCGGGCGCGGTCCGCACCCACCCGCCGGGTTGCGACCCGGCCCAACCCACGAGGTGACCCCCATTGGACGCGAACGAACAGGCCGAACGGGACGCGAAGCGGCGCGAAGCCCCGAAACTCGTCGTCGCACGGCGGAATCCCGTCGCGCGGCAGCTCCGGTTCGTCGGCGGCGGGAGACACGGTTCCCCTCCGGGGCGGGGACTGGCGGTCGCCGCGACGGGACCGTCGTCAGACACGGAGATACCCGCTCACATGCTCGTCGTCCTGTGGCGTGCCGCGCAGGCTGACCGTCAGGAGTACCGGGATGTGGGCGATCAGCCCCAGTATTCCCTCGTGCATGCCCAGGGGCTTGAGTTCCGGACACAGAAAGAAGAAGACCGACACGGCCGACCCCGCCAACAGTCCCGACACGACCCCGGCGGTCGTGGCCCGCCTCCAGTACAGCGCCGCGAGCATGGCCGGCATGTACTGGCAGATGATCCCGTACGACGCCAGCAGCAGGTCCACCAGCGAGAAGCCCTCGACGAGCGCGAAGAGGTAGGCCAGCCCCCCTACCGCCACCACCAGGATGCGCATCAGCAGCCGCTGTCCCCTGTCCGAGAGCCTCCTGAACGGCTGCACCCCGTCCTCCACAACCACCGATGCCGCCCCGTGGAGCAGGGCGTCTCCGGTGGACATGGACGCGGACAGCGCCCCCGCGCAGAAGAGCCCCACCACGAGTGCGGGCAGGTCCGAGCGAAGGATCAGGAACGGGAGTATGAAGTCCGCCTGGTCGGGAGCCTGCGGGAACAGGACCCCCGCGAAGCCGATCAGGAACACGGAGATGAGGAAGAGCTGGAAGGTCGGAAAGAGAATGACGGTGCGGCGGATGATCGCGTCGCTCCTGGCCGTGTAGGCCTTCATGAAGAGGTGCGGCCACATCGTGACGCCGATCGCGCTCGCCAGGATGGCGGTCGAGTAGGCTCCCCAGCTCCACGGCTCGCCGTTTCCCGTAAGGCCTGGGAGCGACAGAAGCTCGGGTCTCGCCTCCAGGATCTGCTCGAACATCGGTCCCACGCCGCCGTAGAGCCGGTTGGGCAGGTAGATTCCGAGCGCCCAGGCGATCGCCAGCATGAAGATGCCCTGGAAGGTGTTGGTCCACCCGACTGCGGAAACCCCGCTGGCCAGCACGTAGACGAGCACGATCGCGTACGCGATCGCCGCGCCCGCCGCCAGGGGAATCCGCCCGTCGGTCACGGCTTCGATCACGATGCCGGCGCCGCGCATCTGGATCGTCACGTACGGAACGAACGCGGCCACGGTGAGGAGCGCCATCAACGCCGACAGCCCCCGCGACGGAAAGCGCCCGACCAGCAGTTGCGCCTGCGTCACGAACCCGAACCGGCGTCCCAGCGCCGCGACCCTGGGCCCCATCGCGTACCACGGCGCCATGCCCAGGACCCCGTAGGCGAGGATGTAGAAGGCGGCCGCGCCCCGCGAATACGCCCAGCCGGGGCCGCCCAGGAAGGCGAAGGCGGAGAAGACGGTGGCCCCGGTGATGAAGTACATGACCAGGAGGCCGAAGTCGCGGTCGCCGGCCACATACCCCTGGACGCTGCGCGACGCCCTCCGGCCCGCCGCCAGCCCCACGCATAGAGTGACCGCGAGATAGACGAAGATGACGACGGTGACGAGTGTGATTCTGTCCGTCACCCGTCGCCCTCCGGGGGCGCGGCCCGCATGGCGCGGGCCCGGGCCAAGTCCAGGCGCCAGAGCACGACCAGGCTGCCCAGCACCCACGCCGTGGCCCACGCCATTTGCCGGGGAAGGCCGAGGACGAAGGGATCCGGCCTGTTCACCAGGGTCTGGACCGGCCAGATCACGGCGACGGCGAAGATCAGGTGGTACGCCCAGGCGATGCGGCGCCAGGTGCGGAGGGACATGGGGCGATCATGGTGGGGGGGCGGTTGGACGGCGCTCGGACTGCCGGGATCATAGGGTCGCGCCGCCGCGGGAGCGAGCTCGTGTCCAGTCCTCACCGCCCCCGAAACCGCGGCCGCCGCTTCTCCACGAAGGCCTTGACGCCCTCTCGCCCGTCCTCCGAGGCGAAGGCCTCCAGGAAGAGCTCTCTCTCGGCTGCCAGACCGTCCGAGAGGTGGCGCTCGTTCGCTTCGCGCACCGCCTTCTTGACCAGACGCAGCGTCACGCCGCTCCACCGCGTCATGCGGGTGGCGAGTTCGCGCGCCTTCGCCAAGTGCTCGCCCTCGTCGGCAAGAACCTCGACGAGGCCGATCCGGTGGGCTTCCGCCGCGTCGACGAGGTCGCCGGAAAGGCCGATCCGCAGCGCCTGGCCCGGCCCGACGAGCCGCGCGAGCCGCTGCGTGCCGCCCGCTCCGGGAATCAGGCCCAGACGGACCTCGAACTGGCCGAAACGGGCGGTGGCGTCGGCGACGCGGATGTCGCAGGCGAGGGCGAGTTCGTTGCCGCCGCCGATGCAGAAGCCGTGGATGGCGCAGATCACCGGCTTCGGAAACTCGGCGAGGGCGTCGTAGACCCGCCTGTGGCGGTAGACCTCGCGCTGCTCCTCCGGGGTGCGGGCCGCGAACTCGCTCACGTCCGCGCCCGCCACGAAGGCCTTGTCGCCGGCCCCGTGGAGGATGGCGACCTTGATGTCGTCCCGTCCGGCCAGCTCGTCGAAGACTTCGGCGAGTTCTCCGCGAACTTCCTCGTTTAGGGCGTTGAGCTTGTCGGAACGGTCGATCGTGACTTCGCCGATCCCGTCCCGGACGGCGAGCCGCACCGTCTTGCGGTTCACGGTTCGATGCCGGAGTCGCAAGACGCTCTTCCGATCGAACGCGATGTCGTCTTGCGGATCACCGTTCCCCGTCCCAATCGTAGAACCCGCGGCCGGATTTCTTCCCGAGCCGCCCCTCCGCCACCATGCGCTCCAGCAGCGCGGGCGGGCGGAACGCCTCCGAGTCGAGCGCATCGTGCAGATAGCGGGCGATGCCGAGCCGCACGTCCAGTCCCACAAGGTCGGTCAGGCGCAGAGGCCCCATGGGGTGACGATACCCCAGCACCATGGCCTTGTCGATGTCCTCCGGCGAGGCGACCCCGGCCTCGACCATGCGGATCGCCTCCAGGCCGAGCACGATCCCCAACCGGGACGAGGCGAAGCCGGGAGAATCCGTCACCACGATCGGTTCCTTGCCGAGACCCCGCACGAAGGAGAGGGAACGCTCGACCGCTGCGGGAGCCGTCCGCTCCCCCTTCACGATCTCCACCAGGGCCATGATGTGGACCGGGTTGAAGAAGTGGAGGCCCAGAAGGCGCTCCGGCGACCTCAGCCCGGCTCCCATCTCGGTCACCGACAGCGAGGATGTGTTCGTGGCCAGGATCGTCCCCGCCCCCGCCGCGGCCTCCGCCTCGGCGAAGACCCGCTTCTTGAGCGCCATCGCCTCCGGCACGGCCTCGATCACCAGGTCCGCGCCCTCCACCGCCTCGCGCAACCTGCCGGTACCCGCCAGGCGCGCCAGCGCTTCGTCGCGAGCAGCCTCCGCCACCTTGCCCAGGCGCACGCCCTTGTCCAGCGTGGCCTCGGCTCCGGCGAGGGCGCGCTCGAGCTGCCCCGCGTCCACGTCGCACAGCACGGCCTCGTGGCCCGCCATCGCCGACACTTGCGCGATCCCGCGGCCCATCGTCCCGGCGCCGATCACTGCCACCCTGGAAATCCCGTGACCGGCCAACTCAGGCGGCCTCCGCCGCCGCGGTCCCGCCGCTCGCGGCCCGGCCGGCCGACTGGCAGTTCGCTGCCGCATGCCTCGGATCCGCCACCTCAGACCCTCTCAACCACCGCCGTGATCCCCTGGCCCACGCCGATGCACATCGTCGCGAGACCCAGCGCGGCGTCCCGAGTCGCCATTTCATGCACGAGCGTTGCCAGGATGCGCGCGCCCGAGCACCCCACCGGGTGGCCCAGCGCGATCGCACCGCCGTTGACGTTCACCCGCTCCGGGTCCAGGTCCAGTTCGCGCATGCAGGGGATCGCCTGCGCCGCGAAGGCCTCGTTGAGCTCGACCAAGTCGAGGTCGCCCCCGGACACGCCCGTGCGCGCCAGGCAGCGCCGCGTTGCGGGAACGGGTCCCATTCCCATGCGGTGCGGCTCCACCCCCGCCACCGCCGTCCCCCGAATCGCCGCCATCGGTTCCAGGCCGTGGGCGCGGGCGGTCTCCCCTTCGACCACGAGCAGGGCGGCGGCGCCGTCGTTGATCCCGGACGAGTTGCCGGCCGTGACGGTCCCGTCCCGTGCGAAGACGGGGCGCAGCCGGGCCAGGGTTTCGGCCGTGGTGCCCGGCCTGGGGTGCTCGTCGCGCGCGACCACGACGGGCTCGCCGCGCCGCCGCGGCACTCTCACCGGCACGATCTCGGCATCGAACCGCCCCGCCCCGATCGCCGCCGCAGCCCTGGTCTGGCTCTCGGCCGCGAAGGCGTCCTGCTCCCTGCGGGTGATGCCGAACTCCCGTGCCACGACCTCGGCCGTATTGCCGAGGCCGATCGTCCACTCCTCGGGCAGACGGGGGTTGGCGAAGCGCCACCCGAGCACCGTGTCGGCCACCTCGGGCACGCCCCGCGCGTAGCCGCGCTCGGGCTTGAGCATGACGAAGGGGGCGCGGCTCATCGACTCGACCCCGCCCGCGACGAAGGCGTCGCCCTCGCCCGCGCGGATCGCGTGGAGCGCGCCGGCCACGGCCTGCAGGCCCGAGCCGCAGAGCCGGTTGACCGTCTGGCCGGGGACCTCGACGGGAAGTCCGGCGGCGAGCAGCGCCATGCGCGCCACGTCGCGGTTGTCCTCGCCGGCTTGGTTGGTGCAACCGAAGATCACGTCGTCGAGGCGGCCGGCGGGGAAGCCGGTGCGGTCGAGGAGCGCACGTATGGTCGCCGCGGCCAGATCGTCGGGCCGGACCGAGGCCAGCGCCCCGCCATGCCGCCCGATCGGGGTGCGGACCGCGTCGACGATCCACGCTTCACGCATCGCGCCCGGTCTCCCGCGCCGTCTTCAAGTGCGCTCCGGGGGAACGGAACGGGCCTGTGAACGGGACCGAGACGGCCGGCCCGGGCTCGCGGCCACGAGGGAGGTGCCGCACGGGTTCCCCCGCTACCTGTCCAGCGCCACCCAGACGCTCTTCAGGTGCGTGTACTTCTCCAGCGCCGAGTGGAAGCCCAGGTCCCGGCCGAAACCGCTCTCCTTGTAGCCGCCGAAGGGCGATCCGGGCGCGTACTGGTTGTAGGTGTTCACCCAGACCGTCCCGGCGTCGATCTCCGCGGCCAGGCGGTGGGCCTTGCCGATGTCGCGGGTCCAGACCCCGGCCGCGAGCCCGTAGAGCGAATCGTTGGCCTTGGCGACCGCATCCTCGACACCGTCGAAGGGGATGACCGCCGCCACCGGGCCGAAGATCTCCTCGCGGGCGATCGTCATGGCCGGGTCGACCTCGCTGAACACCGTCGCGTTCACGAAGTTGCCGCGGCCGTTCACCTTCACCCGGTCCCCCCCCGCCACCAGGCTCGCCCCGTCCCGCCTCCCGGCCTCGATGTACCCCATCACCCGGTCGAGCTGCTCCCCGCTGACGATCGCCCCCAAGCGCGTCGTGGAAGCCATCGGATCGCCCACGGTCGCCTTCCCGGCGAGCGTCTTCAGCCCGTCCACGAACTCGTCGTGCACGGCGCTCTCCACCAGGATGCGGCTGCCGGCCGCGCACACCTCGCCCTTCCCGTAGAAGACCCCCATCGAGGCGCCCTTGGCGGCCACGCGCAGGTCCGCGTCGGCGAAGACTATGTTCGGGGACTTGCCGCCCAGCTCCAGCGACACCTTCTTGAGCGTCGCCGCCGCCTCCCGCATGACGATCCGGCCCACCTCGGTCGAGCCGGTGAACGAGATCGCGTCGACTCCGGGGTGGCGCACCAGCGCCGCGCCCGCGGTCTCGCCGAAACCGGGGACCACGTTCAGCACGCCCGGCGGAAACCCGGCCTCGGCGGCCAGCTCTCCGAAGCGGAGCGCGGTCAGAGGGGTCTGCTCGGCGGGCTTGAGCACGACGGCGTTCCCGCAGGCCAGCGCCGGCGCGACCTTCCACGCCGCCATCGACAGGGGGAAGTTCCACGGGATGATCGCGCCCACCACCCCCACCGGCTCGCGCAGCGTGTAGTTGAGGAACGGTCCCGGCACCGGCACGGTGTCGCCCTGCACCTTGTCTGCCAGCCCGGCGTAGTAGCGCAGCGTCCGGGCCACGCTCGGGACGTCGACGCGGCGGGCCTCGAAGTACGGCTTTCCGTTGTCCGTCGTCTCGAGCAGTCCGAGCTCGTCGGCGTTCGCCTCTACCAGGTCCGCCAGCTTCCAGAGCAGCCGGGAGCGCTTGTGGGGGTCCATCCTCCGCCAGCGGCCGTCGCGGAAGGCTTCGCGCGCCGCCCGCACCGCCCGGTCGACGTCCGCCGCCCCGGCCTCGGCCACCTCGGCGATCGTCTCGTCGGTGGCCGGGTTCACGGTGGCGAAGGTGCGGCCGGTCCCGGAGTCGGCCCACTCGTTTCCGATCCAGAGCCGGGTGCGGATCGCTTCGGTCATGGCATCGCCCTCATCGGATCGCTGCGGTCAATTCGGGATCGGTTCGTCCGTGCCGGCGGCGCGGGCGCGTCAGCTGCCGGAGAAATCGGGCTTTCGCTTCTCGACGTAGGCGTTGAGCCCCTCGCGGGCGTCGTCGCTGGCGAAGAGCTGCTGCTGCAGCTCGCGCTCGAGCGCCAGCGCCGTCTCGAAGGGGATCTCGGCGCCGGTCTGCACCGAGCGCTTGATCAGTCCCACAGCCCTGGACGCGCGCCTCGGGGGACAGAAGCCGCGCGCGTACTCGATCACCTTCCCCATGAAGTCGTCCGGAGTCTCCGTCTCCCAGACATCGTTGACGATTCCGAGCTCCTGCGCCCGGTCGAAGCCGAAGGTCCCGCCGGTCGTCATCAGCTCGATCGCCCGCGACTTGCCGACCAGCCGCGTGAGGCGCTGGGTCCCCCCGGTGCCGGGGAGCACGCCGAGGTTGACCTCCGGCAGGCCGCACATGCTCTTCCCGGCGCGGGCGATCCGGATGTCGGCCGCCATCGCGATCTCCAGGCCGCCCCCGACCGTGTGCCCGTTGAGCGCGGCGATCGTCAGCTTAGGCGTGTGCTCCAGGCGGTTGAGGGTCTCGTTCGCATGCAGGCAGAAGCAGTACTTGAAGCCGGTCGTCACCTTCGCGAGCATGCCGATGTTGGCTCCGGCCGAGAAGAACTTCTCGCCGTTTCCGGTCAGCACGATCACGTGGACGTCGTCGTCGAAACGCGCCTTCAGGATCGCGTCGTCCAGCTGGCGCATCATCTCGTGGGTGTAGGTGTTCGCGGGCGGGTCGTCGAGGGTTACGAGCGCGACTCCGCCGCCGGCGTCGGCGTAGCGCACGAGGGTCTTCTCGGTCATGAAATCCGATCCTGTGGGTGGGATTGCGGCCTGTGAGCGACTCCGGGCCGGGGACGGATCCGTCCCGTCGGACGGTTGCCGGCCCGTGTCGTTTTCCGGGGCTGGAGAAAAGATAACACGGGTTGGGGCAGGCGCCCCGCGCCGGCCCGTGCAGCCGCTATCGCCGGCGGGGTCCCCATCCCGGGTTACATTACACGCATGAAGAACGTCGATTTCGGCTTCGGGCTCGCATCCGCCGGACCGTCCCGCCGACGCGCGCTGGCCGCGGCCGTCGTAGTCCTGGGTGCTTCGCTTGCCTGCCGGGAGAGTCTCACCCAGGTGGATTCCGGGGTGGTCGCGTCCTCCCTCAGACCGGCGCTCAAGATCGCCGAGCCGTTGCCGGACCTGGCGGAGCTGGTGGCCGGCCTGCCTCCGGGGCGGCGGACGCCGCTGGTGGCGACGTGGAAGGAATCCTGGAATCGCGGAGTCGCCGCCGGCCGGCCCCTCCGGGAAGAGGTCTACCGCGCCGCCGGGTCGCCGGCGCTCGAATTCGATTCGGCGGCGGCCGCGTCGGCCGCCGGCGCCGTGCGGCGGGCGCTGGCCGAGGCGCGGTCGTTCGACCGGTCGCTCTCCCCGCATCTGTCCCGGGCGCTCGAGGAGGCGGAGCGGCTCCTGGGCGAAGCCGAGGAAGCGGGCTCCGGCGCGGATTGGAGCGACTCGGCCGTCAAGGCGCTGATGGCCGCCGACGCGCTGCGCGAGACCTCGCCGCGAACTGTGGCGCTCTCGCTGGTGGAGGCGGCCGAGGCGGTCCTGGGCCCCCTCCGCGGCGGCGGCGACGAGGAGCCCGCCAACCGAGCGCGCGCCCGCCGTCTCGCGTGGTGGGGCCGCCTCGCGGTCGACGCGGGCGGCCACGAGCTGGCCATTCAGCGAGGGTACTACGCTTGCCTGCTCCTGGGCGTGGAGCTGCCTTGAACCCTCCGGCCAACCCCTTCGGCCAGACGCCGGGGGGGCGCGGGTTGGAGACCGCCAGCGTAGATTGATCCTCGACCGGAACACGTATGGGGCGCCAGGTTGCCGGTCGCCGGCGCCTCGTGACGCCGACCCGGCAAAGCGGCCGGCAGGGGGCTCCACAGGAGGGCAGTTCGGGATGAACACCATGAAGTCGATCCAGTCGCCGGCCGCCGTCGGCGCGCGTGCCGGTTCGGTCGCGCTGCTTCCGGTGCTCGCGTCCCTGTGCATGCCGGCGGCGCAGGCGGCAGGCCAGGTCGTTCGCGTCCCGGTGACGGGAACGGTCGAGATGGGCCTGGCGCCGTTCGTCGAGCGTGTCGTCGAGGAGGCCGAGGCGGCGGGCGCGGATGCGGTGGTGCTGGACATCGAGACGCAGGGCGGCCGCGTCGACGCCGCGCTTCGCATCACGAGCGCGGTGGGGCGGGCCCGCGTGCCCGTCTACGCCTTCGTGAACATGTACGCCTACTCGGCGGGTGCGATGATCGCCCTCTCCGCCGAGCGCGTGCTGATGCGGGAGGGGGCGGTGATGGGGGCCGCGACGCCGGTGGACGGGAGCGGCACCAAGGCGTCGGAGAAGATGGTGTCCGCCATGCGGGCCCAGATGCGGGCGATGAGCGAGGCGCGCGGTCTCGACCCGGCGGTCGCCGAGGCGATGGTGGACGAAGATATCGCCATCCCGGGGGTGGTGGAGGCGGGGAAGCTCCTGACGGTAACGACGCAGGAAGCCGTCGACCTGGGCTACGCCACCGCGGTGACCGACTGGAACGGCGTGCTGGCGGCGCTGGAACTCGAGGAGTCGGACGTCACCGAAGCGTCGGTCAACTGGGCGGAACGGATCGTCCGCTTCTTCACCAACCCGGTCATCGCGCCCTTCCTCCTCTCGCTCGGCTTCCTCGGGCTCCTGGTCGAGATCAAGACCGCGGGGTTCGGGCTGGCCGGGACCGCCGGGCTGATCTCGCTGGCGCTCTTCTTCGGCGCGCACCTGCTGATCGGTCTGGCCGGGGCCGAGGATGTGATTCTCGTGGGTGTGGGAGTCATCCTGGTTGTCGTCGAGATCCTGGTCGTTCCGGGGTTCGGGATCTTCGGAATCTCCGGCATCGCGGCGCTGCTCGCCGGACTTGTCATGGCGCAGGTCGGGAGCATGCCCGGCAGGGGCGACTTCGTGCAGGCCGGCTCGGTGCTGCTGGCCGCGATGGCGATAGTGACTATGACCTCGTGGTCGCTGCTGCGTTCGCTCCCCGGCAGCTGGCGCCTGCGGCGTAGCGGCGTCATCCTGGGCGAGTCCACCGACCGCGACGAAGGCTACACTTCGGCCGAGGTGCGTTCGGAGCTGGTGGGGCAGGTGGGAGTCGCGATCACCGACTTGCGTCCCGCCGGCGTCGGGCTATTCGGAGACGAACGCGTCGACGTGGTCTCGGAGAGCGAGTGGATCGAGGAAGGCACCCGCATCCGCGTCATGAGCGCGGAAGGCTACCGCCACGTCGTACGGCCCGTGGACTCGGGGTCTGCGGACCCGGCGCCTGCGTCCGGTTCCGAGTGAGCGGACTCCTGTTCGGCCGGGAGTCCGCGGACCGACCCGCGCGAGCCACGGGCCGCCGGGGCCGCGCCTCGCCCTTCCGCGGCGCTCCCGCGAACTTGTCTGCGAGTTCCTGCATGTCAATTCAACCCTAGCGAAGGGAATTCCGCATGGATCCCATGATCACCACCTTCGGCCTGCTCTTCGCGGGCTTCATCGCCATTCTCGTTCTCCTGTGGGCCGTGCCCGTCCGCCTGTGGATCGAGGCGGTCTCCTCCCGCGTCCGGCTGGGGCTGGGCAGTCTCATCGGGATGCGCCTGCGCAAGGTGAGTCCCCCCGCGGTGGTGCGGCCGCTCATCGCCTCCACCAAGGCGGGACTGCCGCTCGACGTCTCCCACCTCGAGGCCCACTACCTGGCGGGCGGGGACGTCGACCGCGTGGTGCGGGCGCTTATCAGCGCCGACAAGGCCACGATCGACCTGCCGTTCCAGCGGGCCGCGGCGATCGACTTGGCCGGCCGCGACGTCTTCGAGGCCGTGCAGGTCTCCGTGAACCCCAAGGTGGTGCAGACGCCGCGCGTGGCCGCGATGGCCAAGGACGGAATCCAGCTGATCGCGGTCGCGCGGGTCACGGTGCGGGCGAACATCAACCGCCTCGTGGGCGGCGCCGGAGAGGAGACCATTCTGGCGCGCGTGGGCGAGGGGATCGTGTCCACGATCGGCTCCGCCGACACCCACAAGAAGGTGCTCGAAAACCCCGACGCGATCTCCAAGACGGTGCTGCAGAAGGGACTAGACTCGGGCACCGCCTTCGAGATCCTCTCGATCGACATCGCCGACGTGGACGTCGGCAAGAACATCGGCGCCGAGCTGCAGACCGACCAGGCCGAGGCCGACAAGCGCATCGCCCAGGCCCGGGCGGAGGAGCGCCGCGCAATGGCGATGGCCGCCGAGCAGGAGATGAAGGCGCGGGTCGAGGAGATGCGCGCCGAGGTGATCGCCGCTGAGGCCAAGATCCCGCTCGCGATGGCC
The DNA here is from genome assembly GCA_028873825.1 of Gemmatimonadota bacterium. Lineage (GTDB taxonomy): Bacteria > Gemmatimonadota > Gemmatimonadetes > Longimicrobiales > Gaopeijiaceae > Bin94. The sequence continues at coordinate 25,849 of JAPPNM010000119.1, forward strand.
GACGCCTTCCGCAGCGGCAACATGGGGATCATGGACTACGCCCGCTATCGCAACATCGAGTCGGACACCCACATGCGGCGGTCCATCGCGGAGGGCGATCCCGACGGGCCTTCGAGCGCCGAGTAGGAATAGGCGGATGAATCCCGAGCGAATCGGTTCCGCGCCGGTGCGTCGCCGCTCGAATGCAGTGCAGGCTTCCCCCGGCGCCTGGCCCGTGGACAAAGCCGCCCGAGCACCGAGAGCGGCCTTGTCCGCGAGCCGCTAGGAGGGATAATGGATATCCGGTTCCTGGCGATCATCTTCCTGGTCGCGGCGCTCATGGAGATGCTCGCCAAGATGATGCGGAAGGCCAGGCAGCGCGAAATCGAAGGCGAGGACGCCCCGCGAAGAGTGGACCCGCTGGCGCAGGCGTTCAAGGAAATGGAGCTGCTTCCGGACATCGAAGAGGCGCTTGAGCCGGCGCGGAAGGAGCTGGAACGCGGCCGGCGAGAGCGATCCGCGCTCGGAAGGGAAGCCGAACCGGGTGCGGAGGATGTCGCGTCGGGCGCGGAGGACCCGGGAGGGGAGCCCGCAGAGCCGTGGGCGTTGCCGGTGTCGCCGTCGCGGGGCCGCCCGGACTTGCCGCCCGTTCCCTCCCGGAGGGTTGCGAAGCCGGTGGATTCGCGTCCGCGGGTCGAGCGGTTGTTCGAGCCGGCGGAGCCGGTCGAGCCGCCGTGGGCGCCCGAGCCGGTGCCCGCGGCCCCGGAGTTGCACACGGTGCCGGCCCGGGACAGGGCGCCGAGGCCGGTCGAAGTGCGCTCACGGGAGTTCAGGCCCCGGGACGGGCGGGAGGTCGTGCGGCGCAGCGCCGAGCCGGACACCGCTCCTGTGACCGCAGGAGCCCTCCCCGAGGAGCGGTCCCCCGGACGGGTGGAGAAGGGGAGGATTGCGGCGGACGTGGCGGAGGCCGGTGTGTTGGGACTGGGTTCGGTGCGCGGCCTGCGGAGGCTGGTGGTGGCGCGCGAGGTGCTCGGTCCTCCCCTGGCGCTGCGCGGCGAGGAACCGTATTGAGTTGAACCCGGAGTGTGCCATTTTCAATGCCCGAAAGTGTGCCATTTTCAATGCCCATTGACTTGAATTGAACGCGTGGACGGGAGAGCAGGCTCCTGGGCCGCGAGAGGGGATGCTCTCACCGGCACGTGCGTTCAACCGGCTGTCTACATAGCGGGAACGCCCGGCGGTCCAAAAAACCTGCGGGGGCCCCCCTCCACATTGACCGGAGTACCACAGGCTGTTCCCCACATGCGGCCTTCCTCGCGTATATCGTGCACGGGATCACCTATAAGACGGATTTCGGAAACGGCTATCAGGTCCAGCTCGCAGATTCCACTTTCTCCGTCATCAGTTTCCCAAGCGAGCTCACCTGATAGCCTGCCTTCAATATCGATGTCCGTCCTACCATCGGAACGGATGAAAGCCACTTCAGTCTCGCGATGAACGTCACCGTTCAGGGTGATTACAGGGTCATCAACATTGCATCCCCACCCGTAGCACGGCGGTTGGTATTCTGCGCAGTCGGTAAAGATGGTAGTCCCCTCGCTAGTGTGATTGGAACCATCTCCCTCCATGGTGCCGGAGGTTCGAGTCCTGCCTCCTTTCATGCACTTGACCTCATGCTCATAGCTGCCTGACTTCGTATCCCATACGTCCTCCAAACCGGGGGCGGTAGCAACGTGCCACACCACTTCGACCAGAGCGATCGCCTCACTCTCCATGAAAACCGCGTCGTCTCCGCAGCCTGCAACAGGAGGCAGGCCCACAGTCCCGGGATCCATCGTCTCATCAGCATGGGGTGTCTCCTCTCCGGATGGGCTCCTTGCCGCTGCTGCTCTCGCACCAGCCCGTCCTCTTTATAATAGCGATGGGCTGCCAATCTGTCAATGGCGCCGCGTCGTAGGGCGGACGCTCCAGCAGGTGCGCAATGTCAAGTCGACATTACAAGGTGTAACCTGCGGTTGACAGTGTGTGCCGATGGCCGCTCACCCTCGATCCGCCACGAAGAGGCGTCCCCTTTCGTCGGGAGACACGAGGATCACGTCTCCCGGGGCGGCGAATACGGTGGCGCTCAGCGTCATGGCGAGTTTGCGCTCGGGATCGGCCGGATCAGGAGCCGATGTCGGGCCGCCCGCAACGCCGGGTTCCCCCTCAGGCGGCGGCTCGGGCAGGAACGCAACCTCCAGATAGTGGCTTCCGGGGGACACGGCGAAGCTCTCGTAGACCGTGACGGTTCGGGCTCGGGGGCCGGACCTTTCCACCGTCCCGGAGTGCAACGTGTCGCCGTTCAGCCGAATGACGAGATGAAATGGGATCGCTTCGTCCGAGCAGATTTCCGAGGGTCGCATATGCGGGAGAACGCCGCTCAATTCGGCTTCGGTGGGGGCCCGGCACAGTCGGTGCGACGGCGCGGGGATCCGCCACGAAACCCGCAGCTCGGCGGTGTCCGGGTCCGAGCTTTGCCAAGGAACCCGGGACAGGAGCGCGAGGCCCGCCAGAGCGGCGATCGCGAGCCCCGCCCCCGCCGCCCGTCGCGCGCCGGCCATCGTCGTCACCGGTCCGGGACCTGCGAGAGCTCGCACTCGGTATCGACCTCGATCCCGTCCTCCCCGGCGGGGGCGTCGAGGCGAGCGAGAGACCGCGAGAAGTCGTCCAGCGCCGTTTCCAGCGCGCGCCCGTCGAACGCCGACGCGTACGCGACCCGCACCCGCCTCCGGTCCACACGCGCCTTCAGCTCGGCTTCCCGTTCGTTGAACAGCCGCTCCGCGAGCCACTTGGGGCCCTCCCGGCCCCAGCAGTCGCGCGGCGGACACGCCACCACCAGGACCCCCCGCGCCCCCGCCCTCACCAGGTACTCCACGACCGAGCTGTGCAGGTTCCCGGCGCACGACACCGGGAACTTCGCCACGCCGTTCTCCGTGCGCCCGCCGCCCGCGGATCGGCCGCACGCGACCAGGACGATGTCGGTCGCACCGAATGACCGCTGCGCGAGGAAGTCCCGTACCCGGGCGAGCTGATCCCTGCCCGTGCGGCCGGGCGGCCCCACGCCCATCGGCGCGCACGACCCGGCGCAGATGCCGCAGCTTACGCACGACGAGGGATTCACCCGGGCGACCAGGCCTTCGCGTCCGTCGGTGCGCTCGACCATGCGGATGGCGTCGTAGGGGCAGTCCACGTAGCACTGCTCGCACCAGGTGCAGAGCCGCGCCGACACGAAGGAGGAGGGCGGCCGCCGGTCCTCGCGGGGACGGGTGAGGAAGGGAACGGCGACGATCGCGATCGCGGCCGCGCCGCCGGCCGCCCAGACCAGCGCCGGCGACACCGAGCCGGCCGCCGGAAGCCAGAAGGAGTAGAAGACGTTCAGCGCCACCTCCCCGGGAACGCGCAGCGGGTTCGCGGCCGGACCGAGCGGGGCGGGCAGGACGATCGCGGCCCCTGCCAGCAGCCCGACGGTCGTCCAGAGGAGCGGCCGGGGCGGAAGTAGCACCGGCCGGGCGACTCGGGAGACGTGCAGCCAGAGGAAGATCGCGACCCCGACGGGGATGGCGATGTGGAGGAAGAGATTCATGAAGAAGAACGCGGAGGGCAGCGGGCCCGGGCCGGCGAACGTCCGGGAGACCGGCTCCGAGAAGAGAGGGAGTGCGTCGAGGAGCCGCGCACCCTCGGTCGCGAGGAGCTGCCCGTGCGCGTCCCACACCATCACGTAGCCGGTCCAGCCGCAGACGTACAGAAGGAAGACCAGGAAGACGCCCGAGATCCAGGCCAGCGCGCGCGGCCCCCAGGTGCGGCCCTGGCAGAACATCCTGAGCGCGTGGACCGCGACCGCGACCACGGCCGCGTCGGCGGCGTACCTGTGCAGCGACCGGATCCAGCGTCCTCCCCAGGCCTGGCCGTCGATGCGGACCATCGACTCGTAGGGGGAGCCGACGCGGTAGAAGAAGATCAGGTAGAGTCCCGTGACGAGCAGGACCGCCAGGCAGGCGATGGCGAGAGCGCCCGACTGGTAGAGCGGGTTCCACCGCCAGCCGTAGAGCCGGTCGGCCCAGCCGTCCAACCGGGTCAGCACGCGGCCGAGAAGTCTCTTGAGCATCGGCGATGTCGTTCGGCAGTCCGTGAGTGAATCGCGCGGAGCCTCCGGGTACGTTGAGGCGCCGGACCGGCGGCCGCGACGCGGAGCGAAGTCCCGGCCGTCCCCCCGCGCCTTGCGTCGCCGAATCAATCATATCATCATGAAGTTATCCGGAATAGTAGCGCCGAAAAGAAAAGGCCCGGAATGATCTCCAAGACGGCCCGCATCGCACTTCGCGCGGTGCTGTGCATCGCCGAACGGGAGGTCTCCGGGCCGGTTTCGGCCAGAGCGCTGGCGCGGGAGCTCGATCTGCCGCAGAACTACATCTCCAAGACGCTGTACCGCTTGGTCAAGGGCGGCCTGCTCCGGGCCACCCGCGGCCGCGGCGGCGGATACGTGCTCTCCTCCCCCGCGGCGGACATTCCCCTCGACAGGGTGGTGGACGCGATCGATCCGGACGGGCCCGAACGCCGCTGCCTACTTGGGCGTCCGGTGTGCTCGGAAGTGCGGCCGTGCGCGATGCATGCGCGCTGGTGCGAAGTGCGCGAAGCCGTTGACCGCTTTTTCGCCGAAACGACGGTGGGCGATCTGCTCGGCCCGCCGGCCCCCGTCGTCGGGGGGCGTTCCTCTCCCCTCTCGACCTAAGGAGCGCAGATCCATGTCCGACTCCGCGTCCCCCGCCCCCCAGCCGCCTCCGGGCGGCGAGCGGGAGGCACCGATACCGCTCATGCAGCGCCTGTACGACAGTCCGTTTCTGCTGCTCGTGGCGTGCACGGTGGTGATGTTCGTCTTCTTCACGGCCTGGGGCCTGATCGAGATCATGTCCCTCGAACCCGCACCTCTGCCGTAGCAGGGAGGGAGAGCGCCGATGTACCGAACCGGAATCGAGCCGCCGGAGCGCATCTGGTGGAAAAAGGTGGGACGGCACGAAAAGGTGTGGGTGTGGA
>JAPPNM010000043.1 GCA_028873825.1 Gemmatimonadota bacterium
CCTGGGACCCTCGGCTTAGAAGGCCGATGCTCTATCCAGCTGAGCTACGGGCGCTCGTGCGAGGACGCCCCCCCGCGGGCGAAACCTCCTCCGGAAGCTAACCGGGGCTCGCCTTCGGCTCCAGTGCCGGCGCCGGAGAGTGGCGAAGACGCCCCGCCTTCCGGTAGACTGCACGGGCCGGGCCGCGACGCCCGGACCCCGTCACCCGCCCACTCCCCGGACTTGAAGGCGTCGAGATGAGCGACCGGAGCTCGCAATGGGAAGACACGGCCTTCTTCATAGGAACCCTGCTGCTGACGACCGGCGGGGGCCTGATTATCCAGGCCGGACTGGACCTGCCGCCGCTCTACGCCAAGCTGGTCTGGGGCGCGGTGGGGCTGGTGTGGGGGGCGGTGCTCATCCGAGTGTGGCTGTTTCGAGAAAGGGGGCGTTGAAGGGGAGCTCGCGCGGGCGGGCCGTCAGGCCCCGCCGCCGGCCGCCGCGGCCCTCCCCTTCTCGGCCCGTCTCGTGCCCAGGCTGGCCTTGAGGGCCTCCATCAGGTCGATGATCGTGGTCTCCGGCTCCTCCCGGGGGGCCATGGTGATCCGTTCGCCTTCGATCTTCCGGTCGATGAGAGCCTGGATGCGCTCCCTGACCTCGTCCCTGTAGCGCGTGGGGTCGAACGAATCGCTGGCGGCCTGCTCGATGAACCGTCTGGCCAGCGCGAGCTCGGCGTCGCTCACCTCCCCCTTCTCCAGCGGCACCTCGTCGAAGGATCGCACCTCGTCCGGGTAGAAGAGCCGTTCCAGGACGAGGCCCTCGTCGAGGGGGCGGATCATCGCCAGCCGCTGCTTGCCGCGGGCCGAATGCCGTGCGACGGCGACCCGTTCCATCTCCTTGAGCGCCGCCGAGAGCAGCCGGTAGGCGCGGGCGCCGCCCCGGGCCGGCCCGAGATAGTAGGCGCGCTCCAGGTAGATCCGGTCGATCTCCGCGGCGGGCACGAACTCGGTGATCTCGATCGTCTCGGTCGACTGGGCCTCGATCGCCTTCAGCTCTTCGGGTTCGAAGGTGACGTACCGGTCCTTGGCGAACTCGTAGCCCTTGACCAGATTGTCGCGCTCCACCGGTTCCCCGCTCCGTCCGTCGACGTACCGGTACTTGACGCGCGCTCCGGTGTCGCGGTTGATCCAGTTGAAGCGCACCTTGGCCGAGGACTGGCCGGTCGAGTATAGCTTGACCGGCAGCGAGACCAGACCGAAGGAGACGGTCGACGCGGAGATCGGACGGGCGGTCATGACGGTAACCTATAGACATTCGGTTCATGGGTCCAACGGAATCTGAGGGCGGACGCGGGGGGTCGGCGGACCGCCTGGCCTCCTACCGCGAAAAGCGCTCGCCGTCCGCGACCGGCGAGCCCTTCGGGGGCGGGAGGCCGGGCGCGGGTCGTCTCTTCGTCGTGCAGAAGCACCGGGCCTCGTCTCTCCACTGGGACGTTCGGCTGGAGATGGACGGAGTGCTGGTGTCGTGGGCCGTGCCGAAGGGGCCCTCCCCCAACGGGGCCGACAAGCGCCTGGCGGTGCACGTGGAGGACCATCCGCTGGAGTACGCCGACTTCGAGGGGGTGATTCCGAAGGGCAGCTACGGCGCCGGGCCGTCGATCGTGTGGGATCGGGGGGCGTGGGCCCCGGTCGAGGACCCGCGGGAGGGGATGAGGAAGGGCAAGCTGCTCTTCGACCTGAAGGGGTACAAGCTGCGGGGCCGCTGGACGCTGGTGAAGACGAAGGGCGGCGCGGAGAACCACTGGCTGCTGATCAAGGAGCGTGACGCGTACGAGAACCCGGAGGGGGGGACCGGAGACTACCCGGACGACTCGATACTCTCGGGGTTGACGGTGGGGGAACTGGGCGCCGGGGGGGACTTCGGAGCGCCGCTCCGGAGGCGCTTCGAGGCGGCGGGAGCCGTGCGGGCGGCCGTTGGGGCCGACGCGGTGAAGGTGATGAACGCGGAGCCGCGCGACGCGCCCTTCTCGCGGGCCGGATGGGTCTTCGAGATAAAGTACGACGGATACCGGCTGCTGGGAGAAGCGGGAGGCGGCGCGGCCAGGCTGATATCGCGCAACGGCAACGACCTGACCCGGGTCTTTCCCGAGGTCGCGCTGGCGCTGGGGAAGCTGCCGTACCGCGCGGCGATCCTCGACGGCGAAGTGGTGGTGAACGACGCCGCGGGACTACCCTCGTTTCGGATGATCCAGAAGCGGGGCCGACTGCGGCGCGAGGGCGACATCGCGCGGGCGGCGGCGGCGTTGCCGGCAACCTACTACGCATTCGACCTCCTCGCCTTCGAGGGGTACGACGCGCGCGGACTCCCGCTGCTGGAACGCAAGGCCCTCTTGCGGGAGGTCCTGCCCACCACGGGCCCGGTCCGCTACTCGGATCACATCCCCGAAGAGGGCGAGGCGATGTTCCTGCGCGCCGCCGAGCTGGGACTGGAGGGAGTGGTGGCGAAGCGCGCCGACTCGATCTACGTCGGCGGGCGCAGCCGCTCCTGGCTCAAGGTGCGGGTCGTGCAAACCGCCGATCTTGCGATTCACGGCTTCACCGAGCCCGACTCCGGGCGGACGGGGTTCGGGGCGCTTCACCTGGCTTGCTGGGAGAACGGCACGTTCAACTACGCCGGGCGGGTCGGGACGGGCTTCTCCTCCGGACTGCTCGAAGAGCTCGGGAACCGGCTGCGAAGTCTCCCGTCCGCCGGGCCCCCGCAGGGCGCGGAGGCGGCCGGCGGCGGAGCGCATCGCTGGGTGACGCCGGAACTGGTCGCGGAGGTGCGCTACCGGGAGGTCACCGAGGCGGGCGTCCTGCGCCATCCCTCCTTCGTGCGGCTTCGCGAGGACAAGCCCCCCGAAGACTGTCTCCCGGCCGGCGCCGGCCGGCGGCCGGCCGAGCCGGCGACCCCGGTCGAGGCCGCACCGGACGACCGGGTCGTCCACTTCACCAACCTGGACAAACCCTTCTGGCCGGAGGACGGGTACGTCAAGGGCGACCTGGTCGACTACTACCGGGCCGCCGCCCCCTGGATCCTGCCTTATCTCGCCGACCGGCCGGTCGTGCTGACGCGCTTCCCCGACGGCATCCACGGCAAGTCCTTCTTCCAGAAGAACGCCCCCGCGTTCGCGCCGTCGTGGATCCGGCGGGTCCGGCTTTACAGCGAGGGATCGGAGCGCGATCTGGACTACTTCGTCGTCGACGACCCGGAGTCGCTCCTCTACGTCGCCAACAGCGCCGGCATTCCCCTTCACATCTGGCTGAGCCGGACGGCGGACATCTCCCGGCCCGACTTCTGCGTCCTCGACCTCGACCCCAAGGACGCGTCCTTCGCCGACGTGGTGCGGATCGCGCTCTTCCTGAAGGACCTGTGCGACGAGATCGGGTTCCCCTCCTACGTCAAGACCAGCGGCTCCGCCGGCCTTCACGTGCTGGTCCCGCTCGGGCGCCAGGTCGAATACGAGCAGTCCCGCAACATCGGGCACCTCCTGGCGCTTCTGGCCGTGCGCGAACTGGGCGGGATCGCCACGGTCGCCCGGCTCCCCTCCCGGCGCGAGGGCAAGGTGTACGTGGACTACGTGCAGAACGGCCGCGGGCGCCTCATCGTTGCGCCCTACTGCGTGCGCCCCCTGCCCGGCGCCCCCGTTTCGGCCCCGTTGGACTGGGCGGAGGTGGACGCGGGGCTCTCGATCGCGGACTACACGATCAGGACTGTCCCCGAGCGCATGGCGAGGCGCGAGGACCCGATGCGGGAGGTGCTGGAAGCCCGGCCCGACCTGGAGTACGGTCTGCTGCGACTGGGGGAGCTGGCGGGAGTTCCGTGAGACGGGACGTCGATGTCGGCGCCCCGAAGCGGGGCATCCGGCTCAGCCGCTCAGTTCCCTGATCTCCACCCAGTCGTACACGGCCACGCCCGGGCGGACCTGGCACCTGGAGACCCCCAGCTTGATCTCAACGGCGTCGGGGGCCGCGCCCTGGACCTGGGTGTCGACGACCTGCAGAGAGTTGAGCCACAGGCGCACCCGGCCCTCCTCGACCCGCAACCTGACAACGGTAGCGCCCGCGACGTGGCCCTCGCCGGAGGAGTACCCGACGCGCTCCCAGGCGCCGCCGTCCCCGACCTGAAGATCCCAGTAGTCCCGGACGGCGTCCAGGTCCAGGGCCCACGTGTGGCGCCGGGAGTGTCCCGTGGAGATCTCGATGACGGAGCAGGCCGAGCCGACGATACCCGCGCTGACGCTGAAGTCCCAGCCCGGGCCGTACGGAGGGGTGGGGAGCTCGTACTTCGCTTCCGGAACCGCACCGAGCCCGGCGGTCAGGCGGAGCTCCCCCCCCTCGACGCTCGCACCGCTCGCGGATACGGTCCAGGCGCTCGCCAGGGAATCGAAGTTGTCCCGGAATATCCTGGTTTCCCTGGGTGAATCCGGTTCGCCGCAGGCGGCGACAAAGACGCATGCGAGGAGTATCCTCACAACCCGCTCCCTTCCCTTCATAACCCAACTCCCTTCCCTGTCGGTCGTCGTGAACACGGGCACCGTACGAACGGTTTCGATTCGAACGCAACGTGCCACGGGCGCGTCCCCTCCGTCAAGCGGACGCCTTCCAGCACATACGCCCGGACTCAAGTTCCGTTACGCCTCCCCCTCCGTCCCAGATTCCGCCGAATCAGCGCTCCCGGCTCCGGCTCCCGCCCGATGAAGTCGCGCAACAGCTCCTCCGGGTCGCGGCGATCCCCCTGCGAGAGCACGCAGTCGCGCAAGGCTCGGCCCGTCGCCGGATTGAGCACGCCCTCCTCGGCGAAGCGGGAGAAGGCGTCCGCCTCCAGCGTCTCGGACCAGAGGTAGGAGTAGTAGGCCGACGCGTAGCCGCCCCCGAAGAGGTGGGCGAAGGAAGGCAGCATGTGCCGCTCGACGAAGCGGTCCGAGGGGACGAAGGGGCGCAGCGCGTCCGCCGCGAAGTCCATGACGGGGATGTCGCCGTGCCAGGTGCGATGCAGCTCCAGGTCCAGGTTGGCGAAGGAGAGCTGCCGCATCTGCATCCAGCCGCCCATGAAGCGGCGCGCGGCGAGAAGGCGTTTCGTCATGCCGTCGGGAAGCGGCTCGCCGGTCTCGTAGTGGCGGGCGAAGAGGTCGAGGGCCTCGCGCTCCCAGCACCAGTTCTCCATGATCTGCGACGGCACCTCGACCCAGTCCCACGCGACGTTCACGCCGCCGCGCGCGGGGATCTCGACGCGGGAGGCGGTGTGGTGTAGGAGGTGCCCGAATTCGTGAAAGAGGGTGCGGACCTCGCGGTGCGTGAGGAGGGCGGGACGGTTGGCGGAGGGCGGGGTGAAGTTGCCGCCGATGAAGGCCAGGTGGGGGTTGAAGCCGCCGCCCGGGGCCGGGCCTCCCGCCGCCAGGGCGTCCATCCAGGCGCCCTGCCGCTTGGTTTCGCGCGGGAACCAGTCCGTGTAGAAGGAGCCCACGTGGACCCCCTCTTCGTCGTGCACCTCGAAGTAGCCGACATCGGGGTGCCACACGAACGGATTGTCGGCCCGCCGCACGGAGAGGCCGAACAGCCGCTCCGCGATCTCGAAGAGCCCGGACTGGACTTCCTCGAGGGGGAACCAGGGCCGGAGCATCTCTTCGTCCACCTCGAAGCGCTCCATGCGCAGGTTCTCCATCAGCCAAGCCACGTCCCAGGGACGCAGGGCGTCCAGGCCGCAACGGCGCGCATGCGCTTCGAGTTCGGCCGCGTCGCGCCGGTGGAAGGGACGGGTTCCGTCGATGAGTTCGTCGAGAAAGGTGCGGACGCGCGCGCCGGAACGAGCCATCAGCGTCTCGAGGCGGTAGTCGGTGAAGTCGGGGTAGCCGAGCAGCTCCGCGACCCGGCGCCGGAGCGCAAGGATGCGCGCGACGATCGGCCGGTTGTCGCGCCCTCCCTCCGTGCAGCGGTCGAGGTAGGCCGCGTGAATCTCGCGCCTCAGCGCGCGGTCGCGGGCGTGTTGCAGCACGGCCTGCACGCTGGGCGCGTCGAGGGTGATCAGCCAGCCTTCCTCGTCCCGTTCGGCGGCGAGACTGGCCGCGCGCGCCAAGGCGGTCTCCGGGAGTCCCGCGAGGGAGTCCGCCTCGGTGATCACCTTGCCGTAGGCGGCGGTCTCCTCCAGCAGGTTCTCCTCGAACCTGCGGCTCAGTTCGGAGAGCTCTAGGCGCATGTCTTCGAGGGTCCGCTTGTCGGCGGGGCTCAGGGCGGCGCCGGCGCGGCGGAATTCGCGCAGGGTGCGATCGAGGTGCCGGCGGCGCAGGCCGGTGAGCGACGAACCCGCGGGCGAGGCCGCGAAGTCGCGCAACCGGAGGTAGAGCTGCTCGTGGTGGTGCAGGCGGCTCGAGAAGCGGGTGATTTCGGGGAGCGCAGCCGCGTAGGCCTCGCGCAGCTCTGGGGTTGCGTCGACGTTGTGGAGGTGGACGACGGGCGACCAGGTGCGCGCCACCTCCTCGGTGAGCGCGTCGAGTTCGCCTAGGACCTCGCCGTACGACCCGCCCGACCCCGCGCCCAGATCGTCGATGCGCCGCCGGGACTCTTCGAGAACCTCCGCGACCGCGGGTCCTACGTCGCCGGGCCCGATGCTGTCGAAGGGAACGGGGAAGCTCCGGTCGAGGAGCGGGTTGTCGGCGGCGGTCACGGGCGGTGGGCGGCGCCGCTCATTCGCACGGCGATGCAGCCGCACCGGGGCCGCTGCGCTCACCCGTCCACAGTGTAAACTCTACTTTACCAAATGTCATGTTCACCATACTCTCCACCCCTTCGTGGCTCCGCTACGCGTTGCTCCTTGGACGAACAGCGCCGCCATTCGCCGTTCCTCGCGCTTCGCCGGCCCGGCGCCTTCCCGCTCTCTCGCGCGGGCTTTTCAAGGGCTGCCGGGCGCGTGGCAGGGCGGGGGTTGACGCTCCGGAGACGCCGTAAGAGCATTCAGGCGCACGGACGACCGGGGCGGGCCCGGCTGCGCGGCGCACCGGAGAGGCCGGGAATGGACTTCATCAGAAGCATGATCGCGCGGGACCTGCGAACCGGCAAGTACGGCGGCCGCGTCGTCACCCGTTTCCCCCCGGAGCCCAACGGGTTCCTGCACATAGGCCACGCCAAGTCGATCTGCCTGAACTTCGGGCTCGCCGAGGAGCACCCCGGCGGGCGCTGCCACCTGCGGCTGGACGACACCAACCCGGACACCGAAAAGGCCGAGTTCGTCGAGGCCATGAAGCGCGACATCCGCTGGCTCGGCTTCGACTGGGGCGAACACCTGTACCACGCCTCCGACTACTTCGAGCAGCTGTACCGCTACGCCCTGGTGCTGATAGACAAGGGTCTGGCCTACGTGGACTCGTCCACCGAGGAGGAGATCCGGGAGCGGCGCGGCACGGTGACCGCCCCCGGGGCGAACAGCCCGTGGCGAGACCGGCCGCGCGAGGAGAACCTCGCCCTCTTCCGGCGCATGCGGGCCGGCGACTTCCCCGACGGGAGCCACGTGCTGAGGGCCAGGATCGACATGTCCCACAGCAACATGGTCATGCGCGATCCGCTTCTCTACCGGATTCGCCATTCGCGCCACTACCGGCAAGGGGACGACTGGCCGATCTACCCCATGTACGACTTCGCGCATTGCCTCTCGGACTCGGTGGAGGAGGTCACGCATTCGCTCTGCACGCTGGAGTTCGAGAACAACCGCGAGATCTACGACTGGCTGCTGGAGCACGTCGAGGCTCCGGAGCCGCGGCCGGAGCAGACCGAATTCGCGCCGCTGGCCCTCGACTACGTGATCACGAGCAAGCGCAGGCTGAAGGAGCTGGTCCGCACCGGGGCCGTGCGGGGCTGGGACGACCCGCGCATGCCTACGCTGGCGGGGCTGAGGCGGCGGGGAGTCACGCCCGGGGCGATCCGGGCCCTCTGCGACATGGTGGGGGTGGCGCGGGCCCGGTCGAGGGTGGATCTCGGCAAGTTCGAGTTCGCGGTGCGCGACGATCTGAACCGGAGGGCGCCCCGGGCCTTCTGCGTGCTCGACCCTCTGCGGGTGGTGCTGACCAACTACCCCGCGGGGCGCGAGGAGATCCTGCGCGCGCCGCGCATGCCGGGCGGCGACGGCGGCCGGGGGACGCGCGAGCTGCCCTTCGGGCGCGAAATCCACATCGACCGGGAGGACTTCGCGGAGAACCCCCCGCCGGGTTTCCACCGGCTCCGTCCGGGAGGCGAGGTCCGGCTCAAGTACGCATGCACGATCCGGTGCGATGCGGTGGTGAGGGACGAGGCCGGGCGGGTGACGGAGCTGCGGTGCTCCCTGGATCCCGCGACCTGGGGCGGCGCGACCCCGGAGGGGCGCCGCGTGCGCGGGATCATCCACTGGCTGAAAGCGGACCGGGCGGTTCCCGCGGAGGTCCGCCTCATCGACCGCATGTTCGTCGTCGCCGAGCCGCCGCCGGACGACATCGCCGGGGCGCTGAACCCGGAGTCCGAGCGGGTGGCGGCGGGTGCGCTGGTCGAGCCCGGCGTTGCCGGAACGGCCCCGGGCACGCACTACCAGTTCGAGCGGCTCGGGTACTTCTTCTCCGATCCCCTGGATTCGCGCGACGGACGGCTCGTCTTCAACCGCACCGTCACGTTGCGCGACGGATGGAAGGCGCGGGCGCGGAAGGGGGCCGCGGGTACGGAAGGGCCGCGCGCCTCCGCCTCGCGGGGAGGCCGCGGAGGTGCGGACGGATCTCGTACGCCTGCGTCCCCGGGAACCGGCGCGGGGAACGCCGGAGCCGCCGGACGCCGGTCGTCGCCGGAGGATTCGCTGAGATCCGCCGAGGACAGACGCCGGTTCGGGAAGCTGCGCTCCCTCGGCGTCGGCGGGGCGGCCGCGGCGAGCCTGGTCCGGTCGGCCGCCGCGCTGAAACTCTTCGACGCCGCCCGCGCGCGGTACCCCGAGGGGGCGAATTCGATCGCGGGCTGGCTTGCGAACGACTTCACAAGGCTGCTCGGCAGAGACGGCGGCGCCGATCCGGCCCGCCTCGAGGCCGCGGCCCTCGCCGAACTCGTCCGCGCCGTGGACACGGGCGAACTCTCGCACCGCCAGGGCCGCACCGTCCTGACCGCGCTGCTCCGGCGGGGAGGTTCGTTCGCCGAAGCCCGCGCGGCGGCCGACCTCGCGGAGATCGGCGACGAGGCGACGTTGCGGCCCATGCTGCAGGAGGTAGTCGCGGAATACCCCGGCAAGGCCGCCGCCTACCGGGCGGGGCGCACCGGCCTGCTCGGCTTCTTCGTGGGACAGGTGATGCGGCGGACGAGCGGCAAGGCGGATCCGAGGGCGGCGAGCCGGGTTGCGCGGGCCGTCCTGTCGGAACCGGGAGGTTGACGGGGCATCCTCCCCGCCGTCGCGGGGGGGAGGGGGGCCGGGCACTTGCGCCGGGTTTCGCTTGCAGGGGGGGCGTCCCGGCCTGCGGATCTTCAGTGCCCCGCAGCCGTCCCGTCCCCGTCCCTCGGGTCGGGCACCCCCACCAGGGCTCCCGTGCCGGCGTCGACGAAGATGCAGTGAGCGATCCCCTGGCGGGTGCTCCACGCGATCTCGTGTCCCATCGCCGCGAGCGCGGCCGCATCGGTCTCGCTCATGTACCCGTCCTCCAGACGGGCCACGTCGGGTAGCCACTGATGGTGCAGGCGCTTCGAGGCCACGGCGTCGGCGGGCGACATGCGGAAGTCGACCACGTTCACCACGATCTGGAGCACGGTGTTGATGATGGTGCGTCCCCCCGGGCTGCCGACCACCGCAACCAGTTCGCCGTCGCGGGCCAGGATCGTCGGCGTCATCGACGACAGCATGCGCTGCCCGGGACGCGCCAGGTTGGGCTCGGTGCCGATGAGTCCCCGCTCGCTGGTCAGACCCGGGCGGGCGTTGAAGTCGCCCATCTCGTTGTTGAGCAGGAAGCCCGCGCCCGGCACCGTGACGTACGAGCCGTAACCTCCCTCGAGCGTGTAGGTCACGGACACGGCCATGCCGCCGGCGTCCACCACCGAGTAGTGCGTGGTCTCGGTGCCGTCCCGGCCGGGACGGCCCGCTACGTCGGCCGGGCGGGACACCCCGGCGGCCTCCGCCCTGATCGTGCCCCGGATCTCGTCCGCGTACGCCTTGCTCGTGAGCCGCTCCACCGGCACGTCGGCGAAGTCCGGGTCGGCGAGAAAGAGCGCCCGGTCGCGGAACGCGCGCCGCATCGCCTCGACGAGGTGGTGCGCGTGGGACGGGGAGTTGGCCCCCATCGCGGCCACGTCGAAGCCTTCCAGGACGTTGAGCATCTGCACCAGCGCGGTCCCCCCCGACGACGGCGGCGCCATGCTGACGACGTCGTAGCCTCGGTAGGTGCCCCGCACCGGTTCCCGCTCCACCGCCCGGTAGCGGGCGAGGTCCTCCTCGGTGATCCAGCCGCCGCCGCGCTCCATCTCCGCGGCGAGGAGACGCGCCGTCTCGCCGGCGTAGAAGCCGTCGTGGCCGCGGTCGCGGATGCGCGCGAGAGTGGCCGCCAGATCGGCCTGCACCAGGGTGTCGCCGGCGCGGTACGGCTCCCCGTCCCTGAAGAACTGGGCGAAGGTGGCGGGGTAGTCGCGAAAGGCGTCGAGGCGCCGCGCCAGAGAAGCGGCGAGGCGCTCGCTGATCTCGAAGCCGGCCCGCGCCAAGGCCACCGCCGGGGCGACCAAGCCGGCCCACTCGGCCGAGCCGTACTTCTCGTGGGCCAGGGCGAACCCCGCCACGGTGCCCGGCACGCCGACCGCGAGGTGGCTGCGGTGGTGGATCCGGGAGGAGTACTCGCCGTTTTCGTCCACGAACATCTCGGGGTGGGCCTTGAGGGGCGCCTTTTCGCGGAAGTCGAAGACCGTCGAGCTCCCGTCGGGAAAGCGAATCACCATGAAGCCCCCGCCGCCGATGTTGCCCGCCGCGGGGTGAGTGACCGCCAACGCGAAGCCGGTGGCGACCGCCGCGTCGACGGCGTTTCCTCCGGCCCGGAGCGCCTCCGCGCCCGCGCGGCTCGCGTCGGGGTAGGCGGAAACCACCATCCCGTCTCTCGACTCGAGGACGCCGCCGAAGACGGAGAGTTCGGGAGCGGCCGCCGCCGGGACGTTGCAGGCGGCGAGAAGCAGTGCCGCCGGCAGGGGCATGGGCGGGAAGGGCTGGCGCAGTTTCATGTGGGGCCCCATGATACGGGCGATGGGAGTCCGGGCCGCGGGGGAAGCGCAACCGGTATCCTTAAGGCGTTCTGCAACGTTCGCGGTTCAGCGAGGCGGGTCAATGGGACGGCGGCTCGGAAGGTGCGCCCGGTTCGCGGAAACCCCGAGGGACGCCGGGCGACGTGGCAACCGCGACATCGCTCGAAGGAACGATCGACGCAGGTTGCGGCATCGGGAGGACATCGTGACCGGGCCAGGAGCATGTGTGAGGCGGGACGGCACGCGGACCGGCGGCCGCTCCACCGTGGCGGCGGCAATCCGGACCGCCCTTCTCGTCCTGCTCGCTGCCCCCCTCCCCCTCGGCCTTGCCGCCGGGGATCTCCGGCATATCCCCGGCGTATCGGACTGCCCTCGGGGCCGGACGAGTGTCGAACCCGAACCCGGCTCCCTACCGGCCGCCCCTGCCCGGGTCGCAGTCCCGCGAGCGAGACGGCAGATCCCTCGTCCGGATGGGGAAACGCGAGGCCCGGTCCGCGCAACGACAACCCTGACCGGCGTCGTGCGCGACAGCACCAGCCTGGAACCGGTCGCGTTCGCGGAGGTGCGCGTCTCTTCGGCCGGGGCCGTCGCCCGGACCGCGGCCGGGGTCGCCGACCGTTTCGGCGCCTTCGCCATCCCTGGCGCTCCAACCGGCCCCGTGCGCGTCGAGGCGGGCGCCTTCGGATACTCGAACCGGACCCTCGACTACGACAAGCTGCCCGCCGGCCCGGTCGAGATCCTCCTGGCGCCCGCGCCGATCCTCCTGGACCCCCTGGGCGCCGAGGCCGCCAGCCGGACGGGAGACCGGATTTCGGTCTCGCGGGGCGCCTTCGTGGTGGATCCGGCCATGATCCGGGCCATGCCCGCCGTGTTGGAGACCGATGTTCTTCGGGCGCTCGCGCTATCCCCGTCGGCCTCGGCGGTGTCGGATTTCGTGGCGGTCCCCTATGTCCGTGGCGGCACCAGCGACGGGACTCCCATCATGCTCGACGGCGTGCGCCTCTTCAACCCGTTTCACCTGGCAGGATTCCTCTCGGCGGTCAACGCCGAAGCGGTCGACCATGCGGCGCTGCTGCCCGGTTCGGGCGCGGACGCGCAGCATATCGGTTCGCTCTCGGGCGCCATCGAGATCGCCACGCGGGACGGGGCGCGAGACCGCCACCGGGTGGAGGGGTCGGTGGGGCTCGCCTCCACCCGGCTCACGGCCGAGGGGCCGCTCGGCAGAAGCGCGTCGTACCTGGTCGGCGGACGGCGCACATACATCGACGTCCTGACCGCCGGGCTCGCGTGGGCGGGTCTGATAGAGGAACGTTATCCCTATTCGTTCTCCGATCTGCACGCCAGGGTCACCGGGGACTTCGGTGGTTTCCGCCGTCTTTCCGTGACCGGTTTCGTGAACACGGAGGGGATCGCGTACGAAAACACCTTCGACGGGTACGACCCGCTGGAGGGGGTGGTCCATACCAGGGAGGAGTACGGGTGGGGGAACATCGCGGTCGCGGCGCACTACCGCGATCGCCTGGCGGGCGGCGCGTTCCTGGATGTCACCGTCGGGCACAGCCGGTTCGGCAACGACCAGCTCAGGGTCGAGAAACTGCACGTGTCCGCCGGCGACACGGTGGCGTCCGGCCAAGGGCGTATGACGGAAGACCGGGTTGACGTGCGGACGACGTGGCATCGGTCGCGCGGCACGCTCATCGCCGGCGGCCAGGCGATCCGGTTCACGGGGGATCACGACTATCTGAATACCGACCGAGAAGACATACTGCCCCCGCTGGTCCTGTCCGACCGGCAATGGCGGATCGGGGCGTTCGCCAACGTGGACGCACCGCTGGGCCGGGCCTGGCGGACGCGGGCCGGGATGCGGCTGGACCACTTTGCCGGAGTGGCCAACACCTTCGCTCCCTTCGCCGAACTGAACTACGCGGGTGCGTGGTGGGAGGCACGGATCTCGGCCGCCCGCTCCTACCAGTCGCTGGCCTCGCTGCGTGACGAGGAGTCCGTCCTTGCCAGCTTCCTCGCCTACGATCTGATGGTACCGGTCGAACGCGGTCCGGTCCCGCGCAACACGGAGATCTCCGCCGGGTGGGAGGGGTCGTGGGGTGCTTGGCGCCTGCGGCTGGACGCCTACGCGAGAAAGATGGACAACCTTCGGCTGCCCGCGCTGCCGGAAGATCCGCTTGAGGCGTTGCCGCTGGGGGACCCCTCGTTGCGCTTGGCGGGCAGCGGTACGGCAACGGGTGTGGAGGCGTCGTGGAGTTGGGCCGACGGCCCCCTCTCCACGGTGGGAAGCTACCGATGGAGCCGTGCTGCGAGGACGGTGGGCAACGTAACCTACACTCCCCGATTCCACAGGGACCACGAAGTCGAGTTCGGTGCCGCGCTGGAGAGCGGAAGATCCATGTGGTCGGCGCGATTCTCGCTGCGGTCGGGACAGCCGACCACTTCGGTGGCGATCGTACCCATAGGACATCACGGTTCCGGGGAAAACCCCTACATCCGGTGGGTGATACACGAGGGCGAGCACAACGCTGCGAGGCTGCCGCACTACCTGCGCCTCGACCTGGGCTGGCGACGAAGACAACAGGGGACCTCGGCAGGCGGGCGATTCGTCACGCCCTTCGTTTCGGTCACCAACCTGTTCAGTGCGCCCAACGTGGTGGCCGCAGACCTCCGGTTTGTCGTCTCCGAGGTCGGTAGCGGAATCGAGATCGAATCCCACTACGTGCCGCAGATGCCCATGCTCGTCTTCTTCGGCCTGGAGTTCCGGTTTTGAGGGCCCGCAGGATGGTGGTCCTGTTAGCGATGGTGGCGCCGGGCGGTTGCGACTACTTCGCGCCGCCGGAGCTGCTGGCGGACCCGGATGCCATCACCATCGCGATGGTGCTCGTCGCAGGAGACAGCCAGGCCCATATGCTGGTCGGGCACCCCTTCCTCCAAGCATCCGACCCGCCTCCGAAGGTCACGGCCAGCCTGATCGGACCGGGCTGGCGAGTCGCGCTCGCGGACAGGACGGATCCTGTGGACGGATGTGGCGGCGGCCCGACGGACTGGGCGATCCCGATGGTCTGTCTCAACGCCGTGCTCCCGGAACCGATCCGGGAAGGGGTCGCCTACAAGCTCCGGGGCAGGGCCCCGACGGGTTCGTTCACCGGACAGACCGTGGTGCCGGCCGCTCCCCGGATCCTGACCCCGGGGGACACCGTGCTGCCGGAACCCGCGGGTGGGATCCGGATCCGTATTCGATACCGGGCACGTCCCCAAGAAGTCGGCACGCTGCGCCCGGAGGTGTTGGGGACGGTCGGCGACGGCACCGGGACCCGGACGGAGTGGGTTCGGCCTTTTCCCACGGAGCTGGATGTGTACGGCTGGGAGGCTACGGTCGCGTGGAGCTACCCGGCGAATTTTCGGCGGGCCTCGCTGCACCTGCTGGGAATCGGACGGAACTACACCAACTTCTGGAGGTCGCACTCGCGTCGCGTTTCCCGGCTGAGGACCGGTATTTCCGGCGAAGGCGTATACGGGTACTTCGACGGGAGTGCGAAGTCACGCCCCGTTGAGATTCGTTTGGAGGATGGCGGGTGAGTGTAGCCCGACACCGGCCGCCGACTTGGCCGGCGACCCGCGACGCCGGGCGCACACGCGGTCTCCCAACGGGTTGACCGAGGGCGACAATACGACCGCCGCCAACCGGGGGCCCGTCAGCTCCGCGCCGCAGCCGCCGCCCCTTCTCGCTCCGGCAGAGGCGCCACGGGCGGCGCCAGAACGGACGGGCCGGAGTCGCCGCGCGCGCGCGCGCCCTCGCCTTCGTCGCGCGCGGGTTCGCGGCGCCGGAAGAGGCTCGCCAGGTCGTCCGTCACGCTGTATAGCACGGGGACCAGGATCAGAGTCAGGAAGGTCGCGAAGATGATCCCGACTATCACGGCCACCGCCATCGGGCCCCACCAGGCCGCCTGTTCCCCGCCCCAGAAGAGCTCCGGCGACAGGCTGGTGAAGAGTCCGAAGAAGTCGAAGTTGAGACCGACGGCGAGCGGCACCAGGCCCAGCGCGGTGGTCATCGCCGTGAGGAGCACCGGGCGCAGCCGCGTCCTGCCGCCCCGGACGAGCGCTTCGCGCAGGCCAAGGCCGTCCCGCTTCCTGAGCACGTCGATGTAGTCGATCAGCACGATCGCGTTGTTCACCACGATCCCGGCCAGCGAGATCACCCCCACCCCCGTCATGATGATGACGAAGGGCATCCGGAAGACCAGCAGGCCCATCAGGACTCCTATCGTCGACATGATCACCGACGACAGGATGATCAGGGGCTTTACCACCGAGTTGAACTGGGAGACCAGGATCAGGGCGATCAGCATGAGGGCCATCATGAAGGCGGTCATGAGGAACGCCTGCGCCTCCCGCTGTTCCTCCTGCTCCCCGGTGAAGGTCATCGCGTACCCCGGAGGCAGCCCCGCGGCGAAGTCCGCCAGCAGCTCCTCCACCTCGCCCCGCACGTCGTTGCTGTTGTAGCCCGAGGCCACCTCGGCGCTCACCGTCGCCACCCGGTCCATGTCCTTGCGGCGGATCGAGCTGTACCCCTCGCTCACCTTCCAGTCGGCGACCGAGAGGAGCGGGACCTGGTTCCCGTCCGCAAACGCAGTCAGCTGCTCCAGGGCCGTGAGCTCCCTCCGGTCCTCTTCGCGCAGCCGCACCACGATGTCGTATTCGTCGTTGCCGGTGCGGTACTTGCCCGCCTCCAGGCCGTTGATGGCCGCGCGCACCGCGAATCCGACGTCGTTGGTCGACAGCCCGTATAGGCTGGCCCGCTCGCGGTCCACGTCGACCCGCAGCTCGGGACGTCCGTCGTCCATGTCGCTCTTCAGCCCCACCAGGCGGGTGTAGACGGCCGCGGCTTCGATAACGTCGATGGCTTCCTTCGCCAGTTCCTCGAGCAACAGCGGGTCCTCGCCGCTGATCTCGATGTTCACCGGCGGGCCCGAGGCCGGACCTTCGGTGATCTGGTCCACCCGCACCTCGGCGCCCGCCAGGTCGGTCCCCACCCGTTCCTGCATCTCGGCCAGGGTGGCGAATACGTCGAAGCGCCGGTCCTGGTACTCGACCATGGTCACCGTGATGCGCCCGGCTTCCGGGCCCGAAGGGCCGCCGCCCCACATGAAACCTCCGCCGCCGCCCGCCGATCCCACCGTGGTGACGACGGTCTCGGCGTCGTCGATCCCCGCGATCCCCGCGAACTCCGCCTTGAGGCGCCGCGCGTAGCCGTCGGTCACCCCGGCGGAGGTGCCGACCGGCGCTTCGACCGCCACCACGATGGTGCGGGGCGGGATGTCTTCGGGGAAGTACTCGACCGGGGCCGAGAACGCCCCGTACACCGTCATCGTCGCGACCAGCGCCAGCGCCGATCCCGCCAGCACCACGGCCCGGTGGTCGAGGGCCCACCGCAGGCGCCGCTCGTACCACGCCGCCAGACGCGGGAAGCCGCGCGTCATGAACACCTTTCCCATGCGGTCCAGGAGCTTCGCGTGAAGGAGCCACAGGCCCGCCGCCGCGACCACGAATAGGACGGCGGTAAGCGGGTTGGCGAGCCCCACCAGCAGCAGGACGACCCCGGCGACGACGAGGAGGAGCAGCCGGGTCGGCCGGTTCAGCGGCCGCGGGCGCGAGTTTTCGGGGTCCAGGAAGAGAGAACACAGCGTCGGCACGATCACCAGGGCGACGAAGAGCGAGCTCGACAGGGTGACGATGAGCGTCAGCGGCAGGTACTGCATGAACTGGCCCGCCATCCCGGGCCAGAAGAGCAAGGGCGTGAAGGCGGCCAGGGTGGTGGCAGTGGCCGCGATGACCGGGCCGGCCACCTCCCCCGTCGCCTTCCTCGCTGCCGTTTTCCGGTCCCACCCCTCCTCGATGAAGCGGTGGATGTTCTCGACAATCACGATCGCGTTGTCGACCAGCATCCCCAGCGCGAGGATCAGCGAGAAGAGCACCACCATGTTCATCGAGACGCCCAGCGCCCAGAGCACGATGAAGGTGAGGAACATCGAGGTCGGGATCGATACGGCCACGAAGATGGAGGTGCGCAGGCCCAGCACGAAGAGCAGCACGCCCACGATCAGGATCAGTCCCGAGATGATGTTGTTCTGCAGGCTGCTCACCATGTCGCCGATGTCGGCGGACATGTCCGAGGTGATCGAGACGACGGTCGACGGCGGGAAGAGCGGCCGCATTGCCTCGATCTCGAAGCGCACCGCCTCCGCCGTCGCGATGATGTTCTCGCCGGAACGCTTGATCACGTCCAGCGTCACAACCGGCTCGTCGCCCAGGCGCGCGTAGCTCCGGCGCTCCGCAAAGCCGAACTCGACCTCGGCCACGTCGCGGACGTAGACGGGGCGGCCGCCGATCGTCTCCACAACCAGGTCCCCGACCACCGCGGGGTCGTCGAACTCCCCGTCCACCCGCACCAGGTACTTGACCCCGTTCACGTCGATCGAACCGCCGGGGATGTTCACGTTCTCCTGTCGGATGGCACTTATCGCATCGTCGAAGGAAACGTTGTAGTACTGCAACTTGGATAGGTCGACATCGACCTTCACTTCACGCTCCAGACCACCCCGCAGCTCCACCCTGAGCACGGCCGGGATCGCTTCCAGCCGCTCCTTCAGATCCTCGCCGATCTCCTTGAGCCTGACCAGTCCGTACCCGCCCGAGATGTTCACCTGCATGACGGGGACGTCGCTCATCGACAGCTCGAATATGGACGGATCCTCCGCATCGGAGGGGATCTCGGGCCGGACCAGGTCGACCTTCTCCCTGACCTTCTGCAAGGCCTCGTCCATGTTGGTCGAGGTCTCGAACTCCGCGACGACCGAGGAGTATCCTTCAACCGAGGTCGACGTCAGCTCCTTGAGTCCCGAGATCGTGTTGAGCTCCTCCTCGATCTTGCGGGTTACCAGGCTCTCGATGTCCGAGGGCGACACCCCCGGATAGACGGTGTTGACCGCGACCGAGGGGATCTCGATCTCCGGAAACGACTCCTTCGGGATGGCGCGGTAGAAGACCAGGCCGGCGATCGTGACGAATGCGAAGAGCACCACGACCGATGTCCGGTTCTCGACTGCCAGGGAGGTGAGGACGAACTCCTTGAAGGACCGCGGGTCGCGCTCCCTCCCGTGCGGACCGGCCGCCCGCCCCGGCCCCCGGTCGTCCCGGCTCACGGCCCGTTCCCCTCCTCCCCCGCCACAACTCGCACGCGGTCCCCGCCGGTCAGCCCCTGCTGCCCCGCCACCACCAACCTGTCTCCCTCCCCGAGCCCCGACTCGACGACCACGTCGTTGCCCTGGCTCGCCGAGACGCGCACCGGCCGGGCGGCCGCCGTCGTCTCTTCGCCGGCACCCTCGACCACGAACACCACGTGCCCCTCCTCCATCGAAACGAGCGCCTGGCGGGGCACGACGACGGCATCGGCCAGTTCGGCCCGCACCACCGAGACGTCGGCGACCATTCCGGGCTTGATCCGTCCGCCCGGGTTGGGCAGCGCAAGTTCGACCGGGAAGGTGCGGCTGTCCGGGTCCACCGTGGCGCCGGCGAAGGCGATCGAGCCGGCCAGGGTGTCCCCCGGCAGTACGTCGAAGGCGACCGACGCCTCCGTGCCCGCGGACACGTGCAGCGCGTAGCGTTCGGGGACACCGGCCAGGATCCTGATGGTGTCGGCCTGGACGATCCTGGCCACCGGCGTTCCCGGCGACACCATGGTTCCGACCTCGACGGGGCGCCCGTCCAGTATCCCTCTGACCGGCGCGCGAATCGTCGTGCGGGCCAAGCGGGACTCGAGCACGTCGAGGTCGGCCCGGCTCCGTTCGGCCGCGTGCCGGGCCTCGTGGTAGGCCAGCTCGGAGCCGACGCCGTCCTCTTCGTACAGCTTCTTCCTGCGTTGCCAGACCTCCTCGTCGTACTCGGCCCGAGCCGCCGCCGCCTGGACCTGGGCCTTCAGAATCGCGTCGTCGAGACGCAGGATCGGGTCGCCGGCCCGAACCCGGCTCCCCTCGTCCGCGTCGATCCGGCGCACGACCCCCGTCTCCTCGGCCGATATCGCCACGTCCCGCATCGCCACGGCCACGCCCGTCAAGCGGATCGTCAGGACGAAGGAGCGCGGTTCGACCCGCTCCGCCTCCACGTTGATCACCCTCCGGTATTCCTCCGGCCCTTCCCCGGGCTCCTCCGCACGCTCGCCCTGGGCGCCCCCGCACCCCGCGAACGCCACCGCCAACGCCGCCGCCCAACCGATTCCGCCCGCTCCGAGCCGTCCGCTCACAACGGTCTCCGCTTCGTTGTCCGGCCCTTCGTTCCTCATCGCTCCGCACCGCCTTCCGCGCTTCCGCGCCAATCGACGTCCACCAGCGGCACCCGTCCGGCCGCCTCGTCCAGACGCGCCCGCGCGACGAGGTAGTCGTACACCGCCTGGGCGTAGTTGAACTCGCTCTCCCTGAGCGCGACCTCGGCGTCGGTCCACTCCAGCCGGCTCCCCAGCCCCTCCCGGTATTGCGCGCTCGCGATTTCGTACCCGCGCCGGGCCTGCTCCACCGCGAGACGCTGGGCCGCCGCGCGGGCATGCGCCTCGTCGACTTCGTCCACTAGGTTGTGCAGCTCCACCGCGGCCCGGTCCGCGGCCACCCGGGTCCGGGTCTCCGCCTGTCGCAGGGAAGCGCGCTTCTGGTCGATCCGCGCGTCGCGGCCCAGGCCCGAGAATATCGGGACGGTCAGGCGGATCCCCACCTGTTTGGACGAGGCGCGCTCCCTGCCGCTCCCGAAGAAGTCCGGTGCTCCGTTCTGTTGCGCGGCCAGTCCGTAGGTTCCGAAGGCGAACAGCTTGGGAAGGTACTCGGTCTGCTCGATGCGCAGCTCGGCCTGGCGGAGGTCTCGCGTTATTTCGAGCTGCCGGACATCGGACCGCTCGTGCGCGCCGCGGCGCACGAACCCCGCGATCTCCGCCTTGTCCACCGCGCCGATTCCGTGGAACGACAGGATGTCCCGGTTGCCCGGCGAATTGGCTTCGAGGCGTTCGAGGTCGATCTCCGCCAGAGACCCGGCGATCTCGATCTCCGCCTCCGGATCCAGCGCGAGTTCGACCGCGAGCGCCCGCCGGGCCGCCTGGTGCCGGTTGTAGGCGCGCCGCAGGTTCGGCTCGAGGTTCGCGAACTCGACCTCGAGACGCAGCACGTCGTACTCGGGGGCCAGTCCGGCCTCCTGCATCGCGCGCGTCTCGTCGAGCGACCGGCGGACGCGCCTCAGCGAGTTCCCGGTCAGGCGCACCCCCTCACGGCCCAGCAACAGGTCGTAGAACGCCGTCCTGGTGCGCGTGACCGCCTGCTGCGCGCGGGCCCGCAGCGCTTCCCTCTGCAGGCGCTCGAAACGGGCCGCGGCCCCCACTCCGACGAAGACCCGGGGGTCGAAGAGCTTCTGCTCCGCGTTCACCGACAGGTTCCAGATGTTGTCGGCGCCGAACCGCACCGGGACGAACTCGCCCTCTTCCGCCTGCTGGTTGAAGATCTGCGCGGGCAGGAAGCTCACCTGGGGTGCCACGTTTCGCGTAAAGGAGGTCGATAGGTCCACGCTCGGGTAGACGGCGCTGAGCGCTTCGGCCACCTGTTCCCCCGCCACGGCCAGCTGGTACTCGGCGTCCAGCACGTCCCGGTTGCGCTCGAGCGCCGCCCGGACCGCCGTGCTGAGGAGGACGGGACCGCCGACGAGCTCGGCGGAGGAGGACGGCCGCTGCGCCCCGGCGGGTTGGCCGACGACGAATCCGGCGGCCAGGGCGGCGCCCGGCAGTCCGCGGAGGAACCCGCGCGAGCGCCTGGAGCGGCAAGGCGCCGCGCCGGCAAAGCGCCCCGAGAGACGGCGTGCGGCCCGGTCTTCGCGGGGACCGGTCACGCGCCCCGGCGTATCCGCATATGCGTTCATGTCAGCGGCTTTTCCTTGCGTGGGAGTGTGGCCGAATAGCAGACACCCGCCGCATGGTCTTCGTTGACCCGGGCGGCGGGTCCTTGACTGATATCGTCGCTTCACATAGGGTGAGAACATGGTAGTCGGTGGCGCGGCACCTGATCGAGACGCGCCGCCGGACGGTTTTCGCAGGTCGCGAGGGCCGGAGGAAAGTACAGCTTACTGAAGGAGCAGAGGATGCGGACCACGGGAACCGTCAAGTGGTTCAACGACGCGAAGGGATTCGGTTTCATCAGCCCGTCGGCCGGGGAGCGAGACTGTTTCGTCCACTATTCGGCCATCGAGGGCGAGGGCTTCCGAAGCCTGACCGAGGGCGACCAGGTCGAATTCGACATGGTCAACGGTCCCAAGGGGCCCGCCGCGGAGAACGTGATCCGCGTGGGGGTGGTTTCCTGAACCGACGAAGAACGAACGGTCGGCACCGCGCCGATCAAGTGAAGAGGCCGGCGGGCTCGCCCCGCCGGCCTCTTCTTTGCGCCTGCGGCCCGTGACGGGCTTCTCCCGGCGACCGCGCGGGTCTTTGGCGGACTTCTAACCGTCGAAGAAGGCGGCATGCCAGCTTTCCGAAGCGGGGCCCTCCCAGCGGCCGGCACGCAGCTGAGCGAGGGCGGTGATGGAATTGTCGAACACCGCCGACCGGGGCGTGACGCAGCCCCGGCGAGCCAGCGAGCGGAATTCGGGACGGGACGCGCGCCGCACGGCGCCGCCGTCGTCCCGGTACCAGACGGCCTCGTTGCCCAGGAAGCGGGCGCCCAGGCGGTCCTCCATCTCCCGCAGGAGGCGCACGAGCGCGTCGACGGAACAACCCGACGGCGGGGCGGTCTCCGAATCCACGCCGACGATGAGGAAACGTCCGTAGCGCCACGAACGCGCCGCCCGCAGAGGCACTCCATGGGCCGCCCAACCCGCCAGGAAGTCGTCGACCGCGGCCAGCAGCTCCCCGGCCTTCCCCGGGCCGAGTTCCGGGTCCGCGCCGAAGACCCAGATCCTGGCGGTGCCCGGAAGGTCCTCCAGCTTCGCGGTCCTCACGCCGCCTCCCCCGGACCGGCCGCAACCTCCGCGGGGGGCGCCTTGTCCAGCAGCACGGCGACCCACTTCAGGTCCTTCGTGTTCTCCAGCATTATCTTCACCACCATCGTTAGCGGAACCGAGAGGACCGCCCCGATCGGTCCCCACAGCCAGCCCCAGAAGACCAGCGACAGCACCACGACCAGTGTCGACAGCCCGAGCCGGCGCCCCGTCAGGGTGGGCTCGAGCCAGTTTCCCAGGACAATGTTCACCGTGAGATATCCGAGACCCACGATCATGGTCAGCTGCAGATCGAAACCCTGGAAATCTCCCTGGGCGTCGACCTGGATGAGCGCGAGCGCGAGGGCGGGCAGCGAGGCGATGACCGACCCGATCGTGGGAACGTAGTTGAGAAAGAAGGCGATGAGGCCCAGCAGCAGCGGGAGCTCGAGTCCCATCGCCCATGTCCACAGTCCCAGCAGCACGCCCGTGGCCAGGCTTACCAGCGTCTTGATGACCAGGTACCCCTGGACTTCGTTGACGATCGCGTTCAGGCGCTCGTTGGACGCCACCGCGTCGCCCGCGATAACCCCCAGCTTGCGGGGGAAGACGGCGGCCTCGCCGAGCGCGAAGGCCAGGAGAAGAAAGACCAGAAAGATGCTCGACAGGACGGAGAGCGCCCAGGTGGTCGCTCCCGTGGTCAGGGACGCGAGAGTGGATATGTCCGTCAACCCCAGCACTGTCTCCCTGATCCCCTTCGCTTCGAGGAGTCCGAAGCGGGCTTCGACGTCCCGGAGCCAACCGTCGATCACCGGCACGAGCGCCTCGCCCTGGTCCTGCAGGAGGCCTTGGAGCGCGGGGATCTGCTGGGTCCCCACCAGGACCAGCAGTCCGAACACGCACGCCATGGCCAGTACGGTCAGGGGAATGGCGACCACGAGCGGGATGCGGTTCTTCTGCAGCCACAACATGACCGGCAGGCAGATGGTGGCCAGGAACGCCGCAAGCGCGACCGGAAGCAGTACCGGTTGGCCGAAGCGCAGACCCTGGATCAGAACGACCCCTATCGCGAGCGTGAAGAGGAAGCGGAGACCCGGGTTCTGGTCCAGTTGGTCGAAATGCATCGCGTCGGTGCCGAAAGCTCTCCTGTACAGGTGATCTTGAGTCTATGGACAGCGAGCCGCCGCGAAAAGCCCCGGACTCCCCGGCCGGCCTGCTGTCCGAATGCCGCGTGGACACCTTCCGCTCCGGCGGCAGGGGCGGACAGCGCCAGAACAAGGTCGAATCGGGGGTTCGGCTCACGCACCGGCCCACGGGACTCGTGGTGACCTCGCGGAGGCACCGCTCCCAGCGCCGCAACCGCGAGGACGCGCTGCAGCGGCTCGGCGAGAGGCTGGAAGCCATGAACCGGAAGGACCCGCCGCGCGTGCCCACCCGCGTCCCCGGGCGCGAGAAGCGCAAACGGCTTGAAGAAAAAGGGCGGCGGTCGCGGCTCAAGCGCCTCCGGACGCGCCCCGGTCCGGAAGACTGACGGACGTCGCTGTCAGTCCGTGGATAAAACCCTGCGAGCGGCGAGAGCGGCGAGGCGCCGGGCCGGCAAGGCGCGACAAGGGGGGAATAGCAGCGCTATTCGCCCGAGGAGCAACGCCGCTCGAATGCCGGGGGGATTTTGTCCGCGGGCTGCTATCCCAGCGCTCTGACCGCGTCCTCGATCTCGTCGAAGGGGGGCAGCACATGGGGGTCTTCGCTGACCCAGCTGTAGCGGATCCGCCCGTCCCCGTCGACGACGAAGACCGAACGGTCGGCGATCCCGCGCAACCCCGCCAGCTCTTCGCGCAGCACTCCGTAGTCCGCGGCCACGGTCTTGTTGAAGTCGGAGAGGATCGGGAACGGCACCCCCATCTCCTCGCCCCATTTCCGGTTCACGAAGGGCGAATCGACGCTGATCCCGTAGACCCTGGCCCCCAGCGCCCCCCACACCCCCCAGTTCTCCGCGACGTGGCAGAACTCCTTCGTGCATACGCCGCTGAAGGCCAGCGGCACGAACATCAGCACCACCGGCTCGCCGCGGTGCTGCGACAGGGTGACCGGGTCTTCGCCCAGCACCCGCAACAGTGAGAAGTCCGGCGCGTCTGTTCCCGCTTCGAGTCCGCTCAAGGCTGGCCTCCATTCCCGGTCGGCGTGTTGTAGCGTTGGAGAAAATGTATACTTAACATGACATAATGTAACGTTGTCTTTACATTGCGACCAGCCGGGCGCGGCACGGACGCATCGGCGGAGTGCGTCAAGGTCGCACGTCGCCGCGCGTTCGGCAAACTCGCTCCTGCGCCGCGATCACCGCCAGGAACTCGTCTCCGTAGCGGCTCAGCTTGGTCTCGCCCACGCCGCTGAGAGACGCGAACTCCTCCCGGGTGCGTGGACGCCGGTGCACCATGTCGCGCAGCGTCGAGTCGTGAAAAATCACGTACGGGGGCACCGCCTGGGCCTTCGCGAGCTCCGTCCGGCGCGCGCGCAGCGCCTCCCACAGCGACTCGTCCCAGGTGGCGGGATCGGGAGGAGGCGGCGTCTCCTTCGGTTTGCGCTTCCTCGCCGCCCGCGCGGGCCTCAGATCCCGCCGCATGAGCACCTCCTCCTCCCCCCGCAGCACCGGCCAGCTCGCCTCGGTCAGCCTGAGCGACCCGTATCCCTCCATGTCCACGCTGAGGAGGCCCTGGGCCACGAGCTGCCGGAAGACCGAGCGCCACCGGTACGGGTCCAGATCGGCGCCCACTCCATGGGTCGGGATCCGGTCGTGGCCGAACCGCCGGATGCGCTCGTTCCCGAGTCCCCTCAGTACGTCGATAAGGTACCCCGCGCCGAACATCTGGCCGGTTCGGTAGACGCACGACAGCGCCTTCTGGGAGGCTTCGGTCGCGTCCCACGCGGCCACCGGGGTCAGGCAGTTGTCGCAGTTACCGCAGGATCCGGACGGGGTTTCGCCGAAGTAGGCCAGCAGCGTCTGCCGCCGGCAGGTGGTCAGCTCGCAGTAGCCGAGGATGGCGTCGAGCTTGCGGACCTCCAGCCGTTTGCGCATCTCGCCGGCCTTCGACCCCTCCACCATCTGGCGGAGCGCCACCACCTCCTGCAGCCCGTAGACCATCCACGCGTCGGCGGGCTCTCCGTCCCGCCCCGCCCGCCCCGTCTCCTGGTAGTACGCCTCGATGCTCTTCGGCAGGTCGAGATGGGCCACGAAGCGCACGTCCGGCTTGTCTATCCCCATGCCGAAGGCGATGGTGGCCACCATCACGACGCCCTCCTCGCGCTGGAAGCGGTCCTGGTTGCGGCGGCGCACGGCCGCGCCGAGACCCGCGTGGTACGGCAGCGCGTCCACGCCGATGCCGCGCAGCCACTCGGCGGTATCGTCGACGCGGCTCCGCGACAGGCAGTAGACGATGCCGGCGTGGCCCGGGTGGCGCTCCTCCAGAAAGCGCTTCAACTGCCGGCGGGCCCGGTTCTTTGGGACGACCGCGTAGCGGATGTTGGGGCGGTCGAATCCGCTCACGAACATGGCGGCGCGGCCCAGTCCCAGGCGGTGCACGATCTCGCGCCGAGTGGGTTCGTCGGCGGTCGCGGTGAGCGCGATGCGGGGGACGTCGGGGAAGCGGTCGCGCAGCTCCGAGAGCTGCAGGTACTCGGGCCGGAAGTCGTGCCCCCACTGCGAAACGCAGTGCGCCTCGTCGATGGCGAAGAGGGCCAGACGGGCGCGCGAGAGAAGTTCCAGGGTGCGTTCCCCGAGCAGGCGCTCGGGGGCGACGTAGAGAAGATCCAGCAGGCCCCGTTCCACCGCCGCCTCGACCTCGAGCACTTCGCGGTACGACAGCGTCGAGTTGAGGAAGGCGGCCCGCACCCCCGCCTGGCGCAACCCCTCGACCTGGTCCCGCATGAGCGCGATCAGCGGCGAGACGACTACCCCCACCCCTTCCCGCACGATCGCCGGGATCTGGTAGCAGAGCGACTTGCCGCCGCCGGTGGGCATCAGGACCAGGCTGTCGCCGCCGGCCACCGTGTGCTCGATCACGGCCTCCTGCTGGCCGAGGAAACCGGGGTAGCCGAAGGTGCGGCGGAGGACTTCGCGGATGTCCTGGGTCATGCGTGGGGGGAAGCGGCTCCCGGGGACCAAGGGGTGGGTGCTTCGAACCTCAAATGTAAGAGCCCGGGTCAGGATCCCGTCAGCGCGATCGAAGTGTTTTCGACAGGTTACCAGGGACCCGTTGACTCCGGCGCACATACCTGTTATGCCATTGGGTCTCGCTTCTGTCACACCGAATATTGGTTGCTCGCGTGGGGCAAGGTCACCCTCGACAGAGTAGATCCTTCCCCCTGATTCAACCGACCGGCCTCCCCGACCTGTCCAGCACCACCGGCGTCCCCAGCCCCAGCGCCTCCAGCCGCCCCAGCTGCGTGGCCGCGTCCCCCACCACCAGCCAGATCATCTCCCCGCCGAGGTGCCGGTCCGCCAACTCCCGCACGCGTTCGACCGTCATCTCGCGAACGGTCCGTTCCTGCCGGAGCACGTAGTCGGGCGCGAAACCGTAGTCGCTCACCGCCCGCACCACTCCGAGCTTGGCGCCCAGCGTCTCGAAGGCGCGGGCGTTGGAGCGGAGCAGGAAGCCCTGCGTGGCCTCCAGGTCCTCGTCGTCGAAGGTCGGGCCGTAGTCCGCCAGCATGTCCCTGACGATCTCCAGCGACTCCAGGGTGACGTTGGAGCGCACCGAGCTGCTGATGCTGAAGGGTCCCGGGTAGTGGTCGCCCTCGAAGCGCGAACCGACCCCGTAGGTGTATCCCTTGCCCTCGCGGAGCACCTGGATGAGGTCCGACGCGAAGCCGCCGCCGCCGAGGCGGTAGTTCATGACGGTGGCGGGATGGTACTCGTCGTCGGTGCGGGCCAGCGCCAGGCGGCCGATGTTGACGACCGACTGGGCGGCGCCCGGGACATCGATGAAGTACAGGCCCGCACGATCGTCGGACCAGGCGGGGGGATCGGGGAGGATGGGCGCCGGGCGGTCCTCCCACCGTGAAGCGAGCGTCGCCAGCGGGGCGGTCGCTTCGGCGGGCGACACCGCACCCGCGACGAGGAAGGCGGCCGCGCCCGGGACCAGCGCCGAGGCGTGGTAGGCGCGGAGATCGTCCAGTGTGAGGGCGCCGACCCCGTCCAGCGTGCCGTAGGAGCTGTGTGCGAGGATGTGGTCGCCGTACAGGAGGCGGCCGAAGGCCTGCGAGGCGATGAACAACGGGTTGGCGCCGAACTGGCGGATGGAGTTGAGCACGCGCTGCCGGGCGAGCTCGAAACGGGCGCTGTCGAAGCGCGGTTCCAGCAGGATCTCCTCGACCAGGGCGACGGTCTCTTCGTAGTTCCGGGCCATGACGCTCCCCGAGATGCTGAAACCGGTCGCTCCGGCGGAGACGTTCACCGAGGCGCCCAGGAGGTCGATCGCCTGCTCCAGCTCCTCGGGGGTGCGGTGCGCGGTGCCTTCCAGCATGGTCTCGGCGAGCAGGTTGGCGATCCCGGTGCGGCCCGGCTCCTCGAGGAGCATCCCGCCGCGAAAACCCAGTTCGAACTGCACCATGGGGGTCTCTCGGTCCTCGACGCCGAGCACGGAGAGGCCGTTCTCGAGCGTCTCGCGCCACACCTCGGGAGCGCGCACGCTGGGCGAGGGGCCGAAGGGGGGCTCGACGGAACGGTCGAAGGAGCCGCCCGGGGTGCGTTCCTCGCCCCGCACCACGGTGAATTCGGCCTCGGCCCCCTGCACGATCGGCTCGATCACGACCTCGGCGCGCTCGGAGCCTTCCAGCGCAAGCTCGGCCTGCCCCTGCGGCACGAACGAGCTGGCCACGTACGGCCGGTCCCTGACGTAGGCGTTGTAGACGCGCATCACGTCGTCGGCCGAGACGGCCAGGATGCGTTCGAGGTCTTCGCCCGCGTACCCCGGGTCGCCCGCGAAGATGGCGTAGTCGGCCAGCTGGAAGGCCTTGCCCAGCGCGCTCGCCAGTCCCCGGTAGAATCCGGTCTCGGTCCCCGCCTTGACCCGGCGCAGCTCCGAATCGGGAATCCCCTCCTGTTCGAAGCGGTCGAGTCCCGCTTCGACGGCCGCGAGCAGGTCGTCCAGGTCCGTCGCGGCGTAGGCCAGCGACTGGAAGCCGAACTGGCCCGCGAGCTCCTGCGCCCGGCTGAAGGCGGACACGCGCGGGGCGAGTTCCTCCTCCTCCACGATCACCTCGTAGAGGGGAGTGGACTTGCCGTCGGCGAGCAGCCGCGCCAGGACATCGAGGGCGTAGGCGTCGGCGTGGTAGCGCGGCACGGTGGGCCACGACAGCGTGAGGAGCGGCAGGTTCCCGAAGTTGTCCTCGTGGTAGAGGCGGCGCGTCTCGGTCAGCCGCACCTCGGGGAGGTCGGGGGCAGCGGGGGTCTCCCGGGCCGGGATCTCGCCGAAGTACTTCCCGATCCATGCCTTCGTCTGGGCGACGTCGATGTCTCCGGCCACGACCAGGGTGGCGTTGTTCGGGCCGTACCATCGCGCGTGGAACTCCTTGGCGTCGGCCAGCGTGGCCGCGTCGAGATCGGCCAGCGATCCGATCACCTGCCAGCGGTAGGGGTGGCCCTCCGGGTACGTCGCCCGGTCGATGACGAAGTTGTTGTGGCCGTACGGGCGGTTGTCGACGCTCTGCCGCTTCTCGTTCTTGACGACCTGCTTCTCCTTCGCCACGACCGATTCGGTCACGGTGTTGATGAAGAAGCCGAGCTTGTCGGCCTCGGCCCAGAGCGCCTTCTCGAGGCCGTCGATGGGAACCACCTCGAAGTAGTTGGTGCGGTCGCGGCTGGTGGAGCCGTTCGTGGAGCTGCCGATCCGGGTCATGAGCTTGTCGAGCCCGCCGGGGCCCAGGTTCTCCGAATCGAGGAAGAAGAGGTGCTCGAAGAGGTGGGCGAAGCCGGTGCGCCCCGGTCTCTCCCGCGCCGAGCCGACGTGGAAGGTCATCGCGACGGCGGCCAGGGGGTCCGAATCGTCGACGTGCAGGATGACTTCGAGGCCGTTGTCGAGTTCGTGGCGCTCGAAGTCGATGCCGAATTCGCCGCCGCCAGGTTCGCGGGCGCCGGCGAGGAGGGTCAGGACGGCGGCGGCGGCCAGCGCTCGCCCGCGGCTTCCGTTCGGGATTCTCTTTCCCGTTGCCATAGGTTTCGCTCCGTTGTGTTGGCGCGCCCCGCGAAGGGACCGTCCCGCCTCCGCGCGAGGCACCAAGGGCCGCGGCGGAAAGGGCCGGGTTCAGGTTGCGGTCCGATACGGGGCCGGCATCATGAATGAATGAACGATTGGGGATCAACCTCCGTGGAAGGAGTAGCCATGGCCGGCTGCGTTTCGCAATTCACCGCCCCTCGCCGCTCTCGCGGTTCGATTTCGGCGGTCCCCGCGACGATCGCGGTTCTGGCCGCGCCGGCCCTCGCCCAGGACCCGCCCGACACCGTGTACGAGCTGGCGAAACTCGATGTCGTGGTCGGCTCCAGGGCGGGGATCGCGGATCCGCTCACGCTCCCGGTCCCGGTTGACATCTACGGTGCGGAGGAGATCGCGCGGCTGGGCCAGGTCGATCTGGCCGAGGTGCTGGGGCGGATCGCGCCCTCCTTCAACTCGGCGCGCCTGTCGGCCGGAGACGGCGGCGCCCTCCACGTGGCCAACCTCAGAGGGATGAACGGCGACCAAGTGCTGGTGCTGGTCAACGGCAAGCGACGCCATCCGGTCGCCTTCGCCAAGGTGCTCGCGGCGGTGGGACAGGGAACCACGGGGACGGACCTGCGGGCCATCCCGGTCCACGCGATCAAGCGCATCGAAGTGCTGCGCGAGGGCGCGGCGTCGCAGTACGGCTCGGACGCGATCGCGGGGGTGATCAACGTCGTGCTCAAGGACGACGCGGGCGGAGTCACCGCCTCCTCGTACTTCGCGCGGACATCCCGGGGCGACGGCGAGCGGCTGCTGACCTCCGCGAACGCGGGCGCGCCCCTCGCCGGCGGTTTCCTCAACCTCACGGTGGAGGTCGCGAAGCAGGGCGCGGCCAACCGGGCCGGCGAGGCGCCCACCTGCTTCGGCCCGAATCCGGACTACGCACCCTGCGCGGGCGGCGGCAAGAAGATCCTGCTCCAGCGCAACGGCGAACCCGACTACGAGTCGGCGGCGTTCTTCGCCAACGCGGCGGTTCCCGTGGGGGAGTCGGGGGAGTTCTACGCCTTCGGCGGTTACTCCGAGCGCGAAGCGGTCTCGGACGGACTCTACCGGAAGGCCGACTGGGTACCGCGCACCGTGTCGTACGTGTACCCGGACGGGTTCTTTCCCCTCGAGGAGTCCGAGATGGACGACGCTTCGGTCGTCGCGGGGCTGCGCGGCGGCCTCGGCGCGTGGTCGGCGGACCTGAGCCTGGGATTCGGGCACGGCCGGTTCGGATTCGGCGCCGCCAACTCGATCAATCCGGCCTACGCGACATGAGCATTCGGATCCACATGTCGTTGTGATCGTTCAGCTTAC
>JAPPNM010000162.1 GCA_028873825.1 Gemmatimonadota bacterium
AGCCCGGCGCTTCGCCGCTCTCGGTGCTCGGGCGGCTTTATCCACGGACTGCTGGTCCTCGAACCGATTCGCGCCGTCACGGCGCCAGCTTCGCCTGGGCCACAGCCAAGGCCGCCACCATCCCGACCAGCACCGCCGCGGTCGGCCACCAGCGCCGCCGCTCGTCAAGCAGGGACAGCCCAAGTCCGGCGACCGCGCTAGCCCAGATCGCGAACAGGTCCATCCTGTCCAGCACATCGAACGGAAAACCGTCCAGGAACGGGACGAAGTCGCCCAGCGTGAGCGCTTCCTGGAAGTTCCGGTTTCGTATCCGCAACGGCGTCATCAACAGTGCCCCGAAGGCCGAAATGACGCCCGCGTGCGACATTACGCAAAGGTGCTGCCTGAAGGTCGCCCGGTCCCCCCGCATGAAGACGAAGATCAAGTAGGTGACCAAGCTCATCACGACCGGCAGGACAAGCATGACGCCCGTGCCGCCTACTACCGCCGGAATCTTGTACCAGATCGTGGGCAGCTCCCCGAGATCCCCCATCCGCTCGGGCGACGCGCCCGCGGCCGCCACCTCATAGTACAGTTCCGCGGGCGTAAGAGCCAAAGCCACCCCCACTACGGCGGCCGTGAAGGCCGCCATGGGAAACCAGGCCGGGTTGGCGGCCAGGGCGTCGAACAGGTCTCCGGGCCGGACAAGGACCATCCACAGGCGCTTCGGGAAGGCGGGGCGCGGCGGCGGCTCCTCCATGCCCGCGGCGATACGGGTGTCGTAGCGGTCGGTCACGATCAACCCTCCCGCCGGATGCGCTGGGGTCCCACGAAGCTGACCGCAACCGGCGGCCGCCCTTGGATCGTCGACCGCCCCTCTAGCCGACGCATGAGTTCGGCCGTGTGGAGCAGCCCCGTTTCGGCGTCCCAGAGCAGGCGTCCGGCAAGCGAACCGGCGATGGTCGTCCTGGCGGCCAGTCCTCCCTGGCTCCCCGAGCTGAATATCGTCACTTCGGCGGAGAGCGAAATGACCAGGGGCGCGCGCCCGTCCGCGACGGTGTCGCCGACCAGCGTGTACGTCCGCACCGTCGTCGAAGTCGTCTCCATTCCGCCCGCCGACGAGCGCCACTCGACCGTGTCGCTCCAGCTGTCGCCGGGACCGGCCGCGCGGCCCGGAAGTCCCGGAAAAAGGTCGTGAGGCATCTGGTTGAAGAGGGAGAACTGGCCCGCGTCGGCCGAAAGTTCCGGTCGGGCGACCTCCTCGACATCGCCGGTGGGCCCGACGACGAAGATCATCGACCCCCGAGCGTCGTCGTTGTCGAGGGATCGCGTCCCCAAGACAGGGTTGCCCGTCGATCCGGCGAAGTTCACGATCTCGGCGTTCACCCGCACGCCGGCCGGGTCGCCGCCGAACGTCACCGAAACCGTGGCGGAGGCGACCGCCGTCAACTCGGTGGTCCCCGACGGTGAACCGAGGGACATCGCGATCGTGTCCGCCACGTCGTAGGTGGCGCTCGACACCGACGGGACGGCGTGGGCCAGCACATCCTGGGAACGGGCGGGCGACGACGGCAAAGGAGCACCGGGGGCCGGCGGCGCACCGGGACCGGAACCGCCCGAGGCCGAAGGACCGGCGGCGATGGCCGCGACCACCGCGAGAACAACGCTACGCTTCATGGGGATCGGCTCCGGTTCTTCGAATCGGATCGAGGTACGGACCGAGGCGCCCTCAACCCGTCGGAGCCACCAAGCTACTCTGCCGATTCTGGCCGGGCAATGCGGAAGGCGTTATCCTATTCGGCCTTCCACCGGTCAAGAATCGTACGAGAGTGAAATGAGCTACAGGACGAACCCCGACAGAATTCTCGAAAACATCGACCGGGCCCGCAGCCGGGACATGGAGCGGGCGCTGTCGCTCAACGACCGCCAGGCCCGGGGCAGGGAAATGGACACGGCGATCCCGGAATCCGACGCGACCACGCCCGAGCGCATGCGCCGTCTCTTCGCGCTCGTCGACTCCGGCTACCGCAAGGCCGCGCAGAGCGCCGAGATCAGTCCGCTGGCGGCACGGTTTCGCGCCATCGGCGACATCTCCCACCAGACGGCGCGCGGCGACATCACCGTGTCCATCCAGTACCTCGACCACGAGCGCCACGACGACGTCGGCGTGGTGCCGTTCGACATCACGCCGCGTCACCTGGAAGAGGCGAAGAAGCAGACTCGCACCAGCCGCCCCGACGTCAACGCCATCAAGGTGCTGAGACTGCAGCTGAGGGACGGGGTGCTGGCCGCCTACAGGAAGATCGACCCGCGCCTCCGGGACGCCATCAAGAACCGGGCCGACATCGGACACGTGGCCGCCGAAGTCACCCTCGACCTTCGCCCGGGCATCCAGGCGCCGTAGCAGTCCGGGGACAAAGCCGCCCGAGCACCGAGGGCGGCGAGGCGCCGGGCCGGCAAGGGGCCGCGATGCCCGCCGGCTCCACGATTTCGGAGCCGGCGGCGGCGTATTTCCGCCCCCGCGGCGCTGAAGAAGTCCCGTTTCGCCATGTATGCGCCCCGTCCGGCGCCCGAATCTCCATGCGCGATGACGGGGCACGACGAACTACTCGGGCAACTCTTGCTGGACGAAGGCGCGATCACTCCGGGCGTCCTGCGGGATGCCCGCGAGGAGCACCTTCGCTCGGGGCGGCGCCTGGGCGAAATCCTGTTGCGCAAGGGCGCGATCGACGAGGTCCAGCTGGCCAGGGCGCTTGCCGCGCAGCTCGACCTTCCCTTCGTAGCGCCTCCCCTGCGTCCCGAGCCCCGGGCGCTTGCAACGGTCGAGGCCGGTTTGGCCCGCCGGCAGGGCGTCCTCCCCCTTTCGCTCACGGGGCGGCGCCTGACCGTCGCGATGGGAAACGCCCTCGACACGGACGCTCTCGACGACCTGCGCTTCCAGTCGGGATGCCGCGTGGAGCCGGTCGTCGCACCGGCCTCCGAGGTCGCCAAGGCGGTCCTCGAGGCGTACGGGGGCGAGCTGCCCGAACTGCTGGACAGCCTCGACCGCCCGGGCGATCAGGAACGGGAAGGCGGGCTCGAGGTCCTGGAGGAGGAGGCCGCGGCGGCCCCGATCATCAGGATCGTGGACCACCTGCTCTCCACGGCGACGGACCACCGCGCCAGCGACATTCACGTCGAGACGACGGACACCGGATCGAGGGTCCGCCTGCGGGTAGACGGCGTGCTGGCCACCGCGATCGAGTTGCCGCCCGGCACCCACCATGCCGTCATCTCGCGCATCAAGATTATGGCCGGCCTCGACATTTCGGTTCGGCGCCGCCCGCAGGACGGGGGCTTCACCGTGCAACGGCGCGACACCGAACTGACGATCCGCGTCTCCACCATCCCCACCAAGGGCGGAGAAAAGGCCGTCCTGCGCCTCCTCGATCCGGGAGACGCGCCAGGCGACCTCGCGTCGCTGGGCCTCTCGGCCCACGACCTGGAGCGCCTGCGCCAGCTCCTCGACCGGCGCCAGGGCGCGCTCCTCGCCGCCGGCCCCACCGGGAGCGGCAAGACCACCACGCTGTCGGGGGCGGTGGCCGAACTTGCCACCCGGAAGATCAACATCGTGACGCTCGAGGATCCCGTCGAATACCGCTTTCCGGGCGTCGCCCAGATGGAGATCGACCGGAAGGCGGGAGTGGGGTTCCCGGCGGGACTGCGCGCGATCCTCCGCCAGGATCCCGACGTGATCCTGGTTGGCGAAGTGCGCGACCGCGAGACGGCCGAAATCGCGATGTCGGCGGCGGTCACCGGGCACCTGGTCCTTACGACGATTCACACGGTCGATGCGCCGAGCGCAATTGTGCGCCTGCTGGAGATGGGGGTCCCCCCGTTCCTGGTGGCGGGAGGTCTGTCGGGAGTTGTCGCGCAACGGCTCGTTCGGCGCCTGTGTTCGCGATGCGAGGGACGCCGGCCCGACTGTCCCGTCTGCAGGGAAGGCTACCGCGGCCGCAGCGGCGTCTTCGAGGTCCTGGTCGTCGACGACGAGATCAGGACCGCGGTGACGTCCGGGGCACCCATCACCACCCTGCGCACGCTGGCGCGCCGCAACGGAATGCGCTCCATGGGCCGCGACGCGATGCGCCAAGTCGCCGAGAGGACGACGACGCCGCACGAGGCGGGCCGGATCATTGCTCTCACCAGGGGCGCCGGCGTGCGTTGCGCCAACTGCAACGCGACGACGCCGCCCGCGGCCGCCGGGTGTCCCATGTGCGGCCGCCCGCGCCGCGCCGTCTGCCCCTGCGGCGAACCGGCGGATCGCGACTGGCGGTATTGCCCGGCCTGTCTGCGCCCCGTCGCCGCTACGACCTGACAGGCTACGATTCGAACACCCGCATGCGCGTCGTGAGCGCCTCGATGCGGTTCCTGCGCGGCGCGACGCCGATCCCGGCGCCTTCCGGAACCGGCATCAGCCCATCGGTCATCGCGAATTCGGGAACGACGATGTCCTCCTTCCAGTAGCGTCCGGAATTGGAGATGTCGCCCGGCAGGACAAAGCCGGGCAGCGTCGCCAACGCGACGTTGTGCGCACGACCGATCCCGGTCTCGAGCATCCCGCCGCACCACACCGGCCAGCCGGCGGCACGGCACGCGTCATGAATCGCGACCGCGGAGGCGAGGCCTCCAACGCGGCCCGGTTTGACGTTGACGATCCTGCCCGAGCCCAGGTGTAGCGCAAGGCGCGCATCTCCCACGGAACGAACCGACTCGTCGAGGCACACGGGCGTGGCAATGCTGCGTTGGAGCGCGGCATGATCCAGAAGGTCCTCGTGCGACAGCGGTTGCTCGATCATCATCAGATCGAATTCGTCCATCGTCGCCAGAAGCTCGAGATCCTCGGGCAGGGCGTAGGAGGAATTCGCGTCGGCCATTAGCGGCGCATCGGGGAAACGCTCCCGCACCGCTCGCAGCATGTTCACATCGCGGCCCGGTTTAATCTTGACCTTTATCTTGCGGTATCCGTCGGCGAGGCATTGCTCGATCCTGCGGAAGAGGGCGTCGTCGGTCTTCTGAATACCTATCGCAACCCCGACGGGAACCGCTTCGCCCGCTCCCCCGAGCAAGTCCCTAAGCGGTAGGTTGCGGCGTTTCGCCTCCAGATCCCACGCCGCCATTTCGACGGCCGCCCGCGCCATGGGATGACCCCGAAGCCACGGAGCGGCGTGCAACTGCCGAGCGTCGTCGACCTCTCGCCCCGGCAAGTCCGGCAGAAGCCAGCGCGTAAGAACCTGCCAGGCCGTGTCGGTGGTCTCGTAGGAATAGCCGGGTGTCTCTGCGGCGACGCATTCGGACCAACCCTCCAGGTCTTCGGCCTCGAGGGTTAGCAGGAGAATGCGCCGAGCGCCTGTCCCTCCGGTGCCGGTCTCAAAATGTCGCTTCAGTTCGAGAACCAACTCCCGGAGAACGGCTCTCGCGACCCGCACCTTGGCTCGTCGAGGGCGACGACGGGCAAGCAACCGCCGGTTCAGGCAGGCTGCTCGCCCGTCACGCTCCCCGCGGTGCCGCCTTGCCTATCCCTCT
The DNA here is from genome assembly GCA_028873825.1 of Gemmatimonadota bacterium. Classification (GTDB taxonomy): domain Bacteria; phylum Gemmatimonadota; class Gemmatimonadetes; order Longimicrobiales; family Gaopeijiaceae; genus Bin94. The sequence continues at coordinate 5,545 of JAPPNM010000162.1, forward strand.
TGTCCGGCGCTCCGCTCGGCCTCCTCCTTGAGGCGGTCACGCCGCCTGACCGAGTGCAGCCCGGTGAGCAAGGACGTGGGGGAACTGGACTTGACGCCACCCTGGATCAGGGCGTCCCTGATCTGCGGCACGCTGTAGCTTCCCCCGTACATGGTCAGGAACTTCCGGTACGCGGCCGTCGGACCCATGCCCTTGAAGGTGTCCGCCGGGACCTCCGGGTGACCGGCGCCGGCACTCTTCCGGCGCCGCCTGCGCTTTGCCGGCGCCTTTTTCTGCACCGGCTTCTTCGCGGGCTTCGCGGGCTTTGCGGGCGCTCGTGCGGCGAGCAGGGTCCTCAACCCGTCGACCGCCGTGCGAAGTGCCTCTCCCCGCTGTTCGTGGGCCGCGAGTTCGGCTTCCGCCTGCTTGAGCGCGACCCTGTAGTTGCGTTTCGCTGCTGCGTCCATTTGATCAGTATTCCTCCTGGGTCTGATCGTCGATTGGTCTAATCCCCAAGCCGAGGCGGGACCGGGTCAAGGATTGTCGGATGTTGAAAAGTAGGCATATGCGCTTATTCGCACAATGGGATCGTCCGGACTCCCGGACAAGTCGGCCTTCGGGCCTCCGCCGAGCGGCGGAGAGTGCCGGGCCGCGCGAAGCAGACTATAGCGCGCGGAAGAGCGCTGCCATGAGCGCGATTCGGCGCGGAACTTCATCCTGGAGGATGTGCTCGCGTAGCGTGTGCGCGCCGCCTCCGTCGGGACCCAGCCCGTCCAACGTGGGACAGCCGACGGCGGCGACGAGATTTCCGTCGCTTGCGCCCCCGGTCGATTCCTCGCCGAGTTCAAAGCCCAATTCCGCGGCCAGGGCACGAGCCTTCTCAAACAGGCGGCGCGAGGCCTCCGTTCGCTCCAGAGCGCCTCTGTTCAGGCCGCCTTCCAGATGCAAGACGCATCGCTCGTCGAACGGGGCGGCGTTTCGCAGTGCGGCGTCGACCCGGTTCGCCTCCGTGTTGCTGAAAAAGCGAACATCAACGGTGCACATCGCGTGATCCGCGACCACGTTTCCCTTGGTGCCGCCCCGAATCACGCCCACACTGACCGTCGTCCCGGCATCCGGATCGGCGAGGTCGTGAATCCGGCAGATCTGGCGCGCCAGTTCGTGCGTCGCGCTAGCCCCCTCTTCAGGTTCGATCCCGGCGTGCGCCGCAACGCCGCCCACCTTGAGCACATACGCGCCCACCCCCTTCCGCCGGCTCTTCACGGCTCCGCCGGGCGCGCACGGTTCGACCACCAGCGCAGCCCGGTGCCTGCGCCCCGCCGCCTCTATCCGCTCCCGGGAGTCGGGCGACCCCTTCTCTTCGTCGCAGGTGACGAAGCACGTAAGGTCGCACCGCGGGCCCGATCCCCGCTCGGCCAGGAGGCGAAGCGCGAACAGGGAAACCGCGAGGCCGCTCTTCATGTCGTAGACGCCCGGACCCCGGACCCTTCCCCCGGCAACCGCGAAGGGCAGGCGCTCGAGCGTGCCGACCGGGTGGACCGTGTCCATGTGGCCCATGAGAAGGACCGGGCCCCGCCCCCCCCCGGCTCCCCCGAAGCGCGCCACCAGGTGAACGCCCAGACCCGCCGCCGGAATTCGCTCGACCCGCCCGCCGGCTTCGGCCATGGCCTCCTCGAGCAACCGCGCCACGCGGAGGTTGCCCGCCTCGTAGCCGGTGGGCGACTCGCACTCGACCAGTGCGCGCAGCAGCCTCAGGCAGTCGTCCGCGCGGGATTCGGCGTACGCCGCCGACACGGGCGGCCCGCTCACCGCGTCCTCCCCTCGTAGAGACCGCCGCGCCGGTAGCTCTCGTCGACGACTTCGGCCAGGTGCAGAACGGGAACCCCGCTTCCGGCCAGCGCGAGGCCGGCCCCGATCTGCATCATGCACCCCGGATTGCCGGTGACCAGAGCTTCCGCTCCCGTCTCGAGCACGCGCCGGACCTTGTCCGAACCGATCCTGCCGCCCAGCTCCGGGTTGGCCAGGCTGTAGACGCCCGCGCCGCCGCAGCACTCGTCGGCGCCGTCCAGGGGAACGACTTCGAGCCCCGGCACCGACCGCAGCACCCTGACCGGCGGATCCGCGACGCCCTGCGCGTGGAGGAGGTGACACGGGGCGTCGTAGGTCACCCGGAGACGGATGGCCGCTCCCCTTGCCGCCGGGCCGCGGTCGGCGAGGAGCTGGGAAACGTCTCTGACCCGTCCCGCCAGGTCGCGTGCCCGCTCCCTCAAGGCCGCGTCGCGATCCAGAAGCGTCCCGTACTCCGCCATCGCCGCGCCGCAGCCCGAGGCGTTGGTGGCAAGAAGATCGACGCCCGCGGCCTCGAAGGCCTTGACGTTCCGGCGGGCCAGGGCCCGGGCGGCCTCCAGATCGCCGCCATGCGCGTGGAGGGCCCCGCAGCACCCCTGGTTCGGGACTGGGACGACTCGGTAGCCGTTCGCACCGAGCACGCGCGCGGTCGCCGCGTTGACCCGGGAGAAAAGTCCCGCCTGGACGCATCCGGCGAGCAGGCCGACCGAGGGACCGGTCCGGGCCGTCGCCGCTAGAGCCGGACGACCGGACTCTCCCGCGCCGCCGCGCTCCGTCGACGCCCCACCGCCCCCGTCTCCTTGCCCGGACGTGGCGGGCGGCCGCCTGCGAGACCATTCGCGGGGGGGCGCCGAAGCCGCCAGCATGGCCAAGGCCAGACCGGCGGCGCCGACCGTCCTCGCCGGACGCCCCCCTTCCGGGCTCCGGGCCAGCATTCGGGTCACGAGCGCCGGTATCCCGGAAGCGCGCAGAAGGCGCCCCGCGAACAGGACGGGACGGGCGATCCAGTCCGTGCCGAAGACGCGGGGGAGAAGCCGCGAGAGGAGGGGCGGGGTGCGGGCGTCGCGGTCCACCTGGCGCGCGAGCTCGAGTAGGCGGCCGTACTCGACCCCCGCCGGGCATGCCGGTTCGCAAGCGCGGCAACCCAGGCAGCGGCCGATGTGGACCCGGAAGGCGTCCGAGCCGGGGGCCAGCCTCCCCTCCACGACGGCCTGCATCAGGTAGAGGCGGCCGCGGGGCGAGTCCGCCTCGTCGCCCAGCCTGCGGTAGGTCGGGCACGCCGGCAGGCAGAAGCCGCAGTGAACGCAGTTGAGAAGCCGCCGCTCCTGCTCCCTGACCGCGTTGCCGAGGGTGTCGTCCACCGCGCTCACGGGCTTTCCGAAGACAGGATCGACCGCGGGTCGAAGAGGGACTTGATCCGCCCGGTCAGCGTCGCGCTCGTTCCGGGGTCCCCGGTCCAGCCCACGCGCGCGGCGAGCTCGCCCGGAGCCTGGCTAAGGGTCATCGCGCCGCCCGCATTCCGCATCGCCCGCCGCGCGCGGGACAGGCTCTCGGCCAGCGCCGGCAGCTCCTCCGCCGGCGGATACCCCTTCACCCGAACCAGCCCGCTTAGGACATCTGCCGCGACCTCCCCCCCCACCTCCGCCGCCACTTCGCGCGCCAGCGCCAGCGTCTCCCCCAGCCGGTCCGGCAGAGCGGCCAGACGCGCCACCATCGGCGCCTCCCCCTCCCAGCCGGCACGGCGCCCGTGGAAGATCTCGCTCGCCCCGTCCCACAACACCTCCCCCGGCGCCGCCCCGATTTCCCTCTCCAGCCGAGAGCACACCTCCTCCGCCTCCGCCCGCCCGCCCAACACCCGCACCGCCAAGCCGGTCCGGTCCGCCCGGCTCCCGCCCCGAACTTCCGCCACCTCGCCCGCGGCAACCGGCAGGGAAGTCGAGCGAACCGCCCCGGCCATCGCCAGCAACTCCGTCTCCCCCCCCTCGAAGAAGAGCGTCGCATCGGCGTCCGGACGCGGAAAGAGGCGGATTGAAACGCCGGTTATCACCCCCAGACTGCCGCGGCTACCCGTAAACAGCCGCACCAGATCGTACCCGGCCACGTTCTTGACGACCCGCCCCCCGACCCGCAGGACCCGCCCGTCCCCCGTCACGACCTCCAGACCGAGCACGTTGTCCCGGGCGGCGCCATAGCGCGCCCGGAGCGGCCCCGAGACCCCGCACGCCACCGCCCCGCCGAGCGTTCCGGCCCCCACCCCGGGCGCGTCCACCGGGAGCCACTGGCGGTTCGGCCGGAGGACTCCGTCCAGCTCCCCCCACCCGATCCCCGCCCCGGCTGTGAGCGTCAGGTCGGCCGGTTCGTAGCGGCTCACCGCGTTCAGCCGGTCGGTGGAGACGATCACGGCGCCCCCACCAGCCCACCCCCCGGCCCACAGCCAGCTCCCCCGCCCGGCGGGCAGCAGACGCGTGCCCGTGTCGGCGGCGGCGCGGACCAGGGCGCACACCTCGTCCAGGCCGCCCGGGAAGACCACCCCCTCGGCCGGGAAACCGCCGGCCCATGCGCGAGCCGCCCCGCCGGACAGGACCCGGTCCGCCGGAAGCAACCCGAGGACTCCCCCGGACGCCGCAGCGGCCCTCGCTGCGCCGCGCACTCCCCCGGTGTCACGCCGACGCGCCTCGTCCCCCGTCCGCGCGGCCTTCGCCCCGTCGGGAAGCACCTTCCCCGGATTCATCGCCCCGGCGGGATCGAAGACGCGCCGCAGGCCCCACATCGCCTCCAGCTCGGCGGGGCCGTGGACGAGCGGCATGTGATGCTTCTTATCCAGGCCGACGCCGTGTTCGCCCGTGATCGTGCCGCCCGAGTCGACGCACAGCCGCATGATCTCCCTCGAGGCCCGCTCCACACGCTCCACTTCGTCCCGGTCGCGGCGGTCGAAGAGGATGTTGGGATGGAGGTTCCCGTCGCCCGCGTGGAAGACGTTGGCTACGACCAGGCGGTACCGTCCCGCGATCTCCGAGATGCCCTTCAGGATCGAAGGCAGGGTGGTCCGGGGAACCGTCGCGTCCTGCACCAGAAGGTCCGGCGCAATCCGGCCGATGGCGCCGAAGGCCTTCTTGCGCCCCTTCCAGAGCGCCATGCGCTCGGGCTCGTCGCGGGCGCTTCGCACCTCCCGGGCCCCGGCCCGAGTGCAGTGTTCCGCGGCGCGCGCGGCGTCGGCGTCGAGCCCGGCCTCGACCCCGTCGAACTCGATCACCAGCGCCGCCTCGGCGTCGGTCGGGTATCCGGCCGCGAAGACGCTCTCCTCGACGGCCCGGATCGTGGGCCCGTCGATGATCTCCATCGCGGCCGGCAGCAGTCCCGCGCTCACGATGCCGGAGACCGCCCGGCCCGCGTCTTCGATGCGCTCGAAGATCCCCAGCAGGGTGCGCACCCCTTCCGGCAGCGGCAGGAGCCCGACCTCGATCTCGGTGGCAATCCCGAAACAGCCCTCCGAACCCACGAACAGTCCGACGAGGTCGTACCCCGGCGCTTCGCGGCCCCGCCCCCCCAGGCGCACCGCCGACCCGTCGGCGAGCACCACGGTGAGCCCGGTCACGTACCGCGACGTAACGCCGTACTTGAGGCAATGCGGACCGCCCGAGTTCTCGGCCACGTTGCCGCCGATCGTGCATGCCGTCTGGGAGGAGGGGTCGGGGGCGTAGTGGAGCCCGTGCGGCCTAGCCGCGACCGAGAGCTCCGCGTTGATCACCCCCGGTTGCAGTACGGCGCGCCGGTTCGCGGCGTCGATCTCGAGGATCCGGTTCATGCGCGCGGTGCCTACGACGACGGCGCCGTCCAGCGCCACCGCACCCCCCGACAGGCCCGTTCCGGCCCCCCTGGGCACGATGGGGAGGCCGTGCCGCGCGATAGCGCGCACGACTCTCCGCGTCTGGGCTGTCGTTCGCGGCAGGACGACCGCGCCGGGACGATGGCGGTAGGCGGTCAGGGCGTCCGACTCGTAGACGAGCAGGCGGTCCGCGTCGACGACGACGGCGTCACTTCCCACGATCTCGACGAGCGACCCGGTGAGGGCGGCCGGAATCATGGGTAAGCGTACCCGGATCCCGAGAGGTAGTCCAGAATCCCCTCCACGCCGGACACGGCCATTCCGAAGAGGTCCGGCGGCAGAGGGCCGTATACGTGCCGGGCCAGAGCGCGGGCGTCTGTGCTTCCCGTCCGCGCGACCGCGCGCCGGACCTGATCGATTCGCGTCAGCCGGTGGCGGCGAAAGCGGGCGACGCCCTCCGCGCCGTCCCGCAGGGGCTCGCCGTGCCCCGGGTACAGGATGCGCGGTGCGAGCGCGTCCAGCCGGTCCAGCGAGGCCAGATAGTCGGCCACGCCCCCCCGGTATTCGCCCACCCAGGTCGTGTCGCCCTCGCCCAGGACGACGTCCCCGGTGAAGACCGCGCATTGTCCCGGCAGGTGGTAGCAGAAGTGCCGCCGCGAGTGGCCCGGGGTCGCGACCGCGACCAGGGGCCCGCAGTCCGTGGGAAACTCCTGGCCGTCGCCGACGACCCGTCCCGCACCGGGGCCCCAGACCTCGGCGCCGATTCGCCGCGCCAGATCGCCCGCCCCCGCCGCGTGGTCGCCGTGGCCGTGCGTGACCAGCACCACGACCTCGCCGGCCGGCTCCACCGCCGCCGCGAGGGCCGCAAGATGCCGGTCGAGAAGCGGGCCCGGATCGATGACCGCCGCCAGGCGCTCACCCACGACGTAGCTGCGGGTTCCGTCGAAGGTGAGGGGGCCGGGGTTGCCGGCCAGGAAGCAACGTACCGCGGGACCGCCGTCGTCGGTTGCGCGCTCCCCCGGTCCCCCGGAAGGCAACTGCCGTGTCAGCGGCGCTCGCGGGCGATCTGCTCCGCCAGCTTGTCCGCGATCATCTGCAGCGCCACTTCGTCCTTGTCGCCGAAGGCGGCCGGCCGGTGGGAATCGATGTCGAACTGGCCGTAGATGCGGCTGTCGGCGCGGATCAGCACCACGAGCTCGGACCTCACCCCGGAGTTGCACGGCAGATAGCCCTCGAATTCGGATACGTCCGGCACGTTCTGGTTGGCCCCGTGGGCGACCGCCGTCCCGCAGACGCCCCGTCCCACCGGGATCCTGGCGTGATCGGTCGGAGCCCCCACGTAGTTGTGGAGCCAGAGCTCCTCCCCCTCGTCGTCGAGCAGGTAGACGCCGACCCAATCGAAGCGTTCGTCGTCCCGGTGAATGAGTTTGACGGCGTACCGGAGGAGAGCGTCGGAAAGATGTCCCTCTTCCCTCATCTCCTGGAGTTCTTTGACTACGGCGCGGGCGTCGACCATGTATTCTCCGTCCGTTGAGCGTGAGCTCGCCCAATGAAACGACAGACGGCCGGCCCGTCAATACGGCCGGTGCGGGCGGAGGACGGACAGGCGCCGCCGCGGTCCCGGCTATCGAGCCGCAATTCGGCCCCGGTCGAAGTCCAGGCCCCCGTCGATCCGCGCGACGAAGGCGGCGAGGAGCTCCGCCGTGCGGAAGAGGTCGGAGACGGCGATCATCTCGCTCGGCGAATGCATGTACCGGTTCGGCACCGACACGAGTCCGGTCGGCACGCCGCCCCGGGCCAGGTGAATGGCGTCGGCGTCGGTGCCGGTGCGCAGCGGGGCGGCCTGGATCGAATAGGGAACGCCTTCAGCGTCCGCCGTCTCCGCCAGGGCCTCGAAGACCGCCGGGTGCGTGACCGAGCCGCGCGTCAGCACGGGACCGCCGCCCAGCGAGTGCTCTCCGACTTCGCTCTTGTCGACGTCCGGGACGTCGGTGGCGTGCGTCACGTCCACCACAAGGGCCACATCCGGCGAGAGGCCGAAGGCGCTGGCCCGGGCCCCGCCCCCCGAATACCCGATCTCCTCCTGCGCCGTCGCCACCGCCACCACTCCCGTCCGCCCCTCCCCGGCGGCCACCGCGCGAAGCGCCTCGAGCACCACGAACGCCCCCACGCGGTTGTCGATCGCCCGGCTCGCCACCCGGTCCCCCGCCAGCCGCACCATCCCGGCGTCGAGCACGGCGGGGTCCCCCACCCGCACCCCCAGCTCCTTCAGCTCCTCCCTGGACCCGGCCCCCACGTCGATCCACAGCTTCTTCACCTTCGCGGCCTTCTCGCGCTCCTTAGGCTCGATCAGGTGGACGGCTTTGCGCCCGACTACGCCGGGAACGTCGCCCCGCGCGCCAAGCACGCGCACGCGCTGCCCGACCAGCACCTGCGGGTCCCAGCCGCCGATCCCGCCGAAGTAGAGCAGCCCCGACTTGTCGGCGTGGGTGACCTGCAGCCCGATCTCGTCGATGTGGCCGGCGAGGAGGACCAGGGGCCGCGCATCCGGCCGGACGGCCGCGTAGCTGTTGCCGACCACGTCGGACCAGCTCTCGGCGAACGCCTCCGCCTCGGCCGTCCAGACGCGGGCCGCGCGGGATTCGAATCCGGATGGGCCCGGGGCGTCGAGGAGGCGCTCGAGAAACGAGAGATCGCGGCTCATCCCGGGGGCTCCGAGCGGGGGCGGCGGGTATGCACTTCGGCGCGCCCCCTCGTGGCCGCGCCGTCCGGGCCGTAGACCTGGAATTCGACGGCGCCCTCGCGGATGCGCCGTTCCAGACTGCGGCGCGCAAGGCGCTGGAGCCGGCGCCGCGAGCCCGGGAAGAGGAGTCCGAAGCCCAGCAGGTCGGTGAGCACGCCCGGCGTGAGGAGCAGCGCCCCCCCTACGAGGACGGCGAGCCCGTCGAGCAGCGACCGCCCCGGCAGCCGGCCCGAAGCCAGCTCCCGCTGGACGGCAAGGAAGGCCCGGACGCCCTGCCGGCGCGCGAGCGCCGCCCCCGCCACCCCGGTCGCGACAACCAGCGCGACGGTGGGCACCAGACCGATCCACTGGCCGATCCGCAGCAATACGGCCAGCTCCAGCAGCGGCACGGCCACGAAGATGAAGATCAACCTGCTCAGCAAGGCTCCGGCTCCGGACGGGTCGGGCGCTCGTTGCAAGCCGCCCGCGGGTTGGCGGGTGCCGAGAGACTCTCGGCCCGTCCAGCAATGTACAACGAATACCCCAAGCCCCGCCCGCAGTGTATATTCGTAGCCTCCCCCGGGGCCGGCGCCATCCCCGGCCGGCCCTCCGACTTCCGTGCCGCAGTGGAACCAGCATGAGAGCCGCCCCGCAACAGACATACTTCCGCAAGGGATTCGGGCTCAAGGCCGAGGTCAGGCCCATCATCGAGTCGGAGTACCACTCCGCCCTCGTCGAACGCATCCGCTCCCGCGGGTACACCGACCGGTTCGGCGACATCACGGTGCGCCTGGCCAAGCACTTCGGCTTCTGCTACGGCGTGGACCGCGCGGTGGACTACGCCTACGAGACGCGGCACAAGTTCCCCGGTAAGCGGGTCTTCCTCGTGGGAGAGATCATCCACAACCCGCATGTGAACCTCCGGCTCGAGGAGATGGGAATCGCGCTGATCGCGCCGGACGGGGGCGGCGAATTCGACTTCGGCCACATCACGTCGGACGATGTCGTGATCATCCCGGCCTTCGGCGTCACGCTCGCCGACATGAAGAGGCTGCAGGACATCGGCTGCATACTCGTCGACACGACCTGCGGGTCCGTCCTGCTGGTCTGGAAGCGCGTCAACAGCTACGCGAGAGACGGCTACACGGCGGTCATTCACGGCAAGTATCATCACGAGGAGTCCCGCGCGACGGCCAGCCAGGTGAACCGGCACCCCGGGGGCCGGTACATCATCGTGCGCGACATGGCCGAGGCCGAATCGGTGGGAGCCTACATGACCGGCGGCGACGGCGCGCCGAGCCGCGAGGAGTTCCTCCGGCACTTCGGCGACCGCAGCTCCGACGGGTTCGACCCCGACCGGGATCTCGGGAGTATCGGCGTGGCCAACCAGACGACCATGCTCGCCACCGAGTCGCTGGCGATCGGGGCGCGGCTGCGCGAGATGATGGCCGGGGCCTTCGGCGAGGCCCACGCCGGGGAGCACTTCCGTTCGTTCGGGACTATCTGTTCCGCAACCCAGGAGCGCCAGGACGCCGTGCTGGAGATGATGCGGAACCCTCCGGACATCATGATCGTCGTCGGAGGCTACAACTCCTCCAACACGAACCACCTGGCCCATCTCTGCCGCGAGTACACCACGTCGTACCACGTCGGCGACGCCGCGTGCATCGACACCGCGACGGGCGCGATCCACCACAAGCCGGAACTCGACCCCCACGCGCCCGAGGCGGTCGCCACGGACTGGCTGCCCCGGGGTCCGTTCGAGCTGGGCATCACCGCGGGCGCCTCCACCCCGAACAACAAGATCGGCGAAGCGCTCGCCCGGATTCTGAAAATCAGGGGGATCGACCCGGAGCTGTAGCAGCCCGTGGACAAAATCCCCCCGGCCCCGCCGCGTCAGATGTGCAGCGCCCGTCCCAGCGCCCCCAGCGCCCCTTCCGCCACCGCCTCCGAGAGCGTCGGGTGCGGGTGCATGGCCAGGTCGATCTCCTCGGCGGTCGACTCCAGGTGGCGCGCCATCACGAACTCGGCGACGAGCTCGGTGGCGTGCGGCCCGACGATGTGGGCGCCCACCACTTCCGAGTACCGCCTGTCCCGGATCACCTTGACGAAGCCGGTGGAGTCGCCCGCCGCCAGCGCCCGTCCGTTCCCCGTCCACGGGAACTTGCCGATCTCGATGTCCAGCCCCTTCTCGCGCGCCTGCTTTTCGGTCAGCCCCACCGACGCCACCTCCGGGTGGCAGTAGGTGCAATTGGGCACGTTGCCGTAGTCGACCGTGTGGCGCCCGACGCCCGCGACGTGCTCGGCCGCCACCACGCCCTCGTGCATCCCCTTGTGGGCGAGGAGCTGCCCGCCCGCGCAGTCGCCCACCGCCCAGATCCCGGGGACGTTCGTGCGCATGGCCTCGTCCACGGCGATGAAGTTGCTCCGTTCGGTGCGCTTCACCCCCGCCGCCTCGAGCCCGACGTCCTCGGTGTTCGGCACCCGCCCCACGGCCGACAGCACGTAGTCGACCTCTAGCCGGCGCGACCTGCCCCGCTTGTCGGCGAAGGAGACGGCCACTCCGTCGTCCCCGACCGAGGTGCTCTCCACCCGGGCGCTCGTGAAGATGTCGATGCCGCGCTTCCTGAAGGCCTGGGCGACCGCGCGCGACGAGTCCTCATCCTCCAGGGGCAACACCCGCTCCAGCGCCTCGATCACGGTCACCCTGGTCCCGTAGGCGGCGTAGATGTCGGCGAACTCCATCCCCACCGCCCCCGCGCCCACCACGACCAGCGACTCCGGCGCCTCCTTCCGGAAGAGCGCCCCCGTCGACGACCAGATCCGCTCCTCGTCGATCTGCAGGACGGGGAGGCTCCGGGGTCGCGACCCGGTCGCGACGATGACGTCCCGGGCGGTGATGGTGCGCTTCCCGCCGTCCCGCTCGACCTCGACCGCTCCGCCGCCCGCCAGCCGCCCGTGCCCTTCGACGTGGGCCACCCCGTTCTTCTTCAGGAGGAAGCCGACGCCCTTCGACAGACGGTTCGCGACCGCCCTGCTCCGCGCCTGCGCCGGTCCCAGGTCGACCTTCATGCCGTCGAACGAGATGCCGTGGCCGCCGGCCTCGTTGAGTTCGCTCACCAGGAGCGCGCTGCTCAGCAGCGCCTTCGTCGGAATGCAGCCGACGTTCAGGCACACGCCGCCCAGCCTGCCGGCTTCGACGCACGCCGCCTCGAGTCCCAGTTGCGCCGCGCGGATGGCAGCGACGTACCCGCCCGGGCCGCCGCCGATGACGATCACGTCGAAGTCTGTTTTTCCGGTTGCATTGCCTGCCAAGGGGGAACCTCCCTTCAGGGGATTCGACAACGGCGCGGGATCCCGTCCACGGGCCGCTTATGCGAGAATCGCCGCCGGCTCCTCCAGGAACGCCTTGAGCGTCGCGAGGAAGCGGGCGCCCTGGGCACCGTCGATAACCCGGTGGTCGCAGCTCATGGTGACGCGCATACGCGGGCGCACGACCACCTCCCCGCCCACCGCCACCGGCCGCTCCTCGACCGCCCCGACCGCGAGGATTCCGGCCTCGGGCGGATTTATGACCGCGGTGAACGCCTCGATGCCGAGCATGCCCAGGTTGGAGACGGAAAAGGTGGACCCGGTGTACTCGTGCGGTTGCAGCCTCTTTTCGCGCGCTCGTCCGGCGAGCTCCCTGATCTCCGCGCCGATCTCGCCCAGACCCTTGGCCTGCGCGTCCCGGACGACGGGCGCGACGAGGCCGTCGGGCACGGCAACCGCGACGCCGATGTGGCACCGGTCGAAGCGGCGGATGGAATCGCCCCTCCACTGGGCGTTGCACTCGGGATGGTGCGTCAGCGCGACCGCCACCGCCTTGACGACCAAGTCGTTGATCGAGGCCTTGGTGCCGCGCGCGGCCAACAGTTCGTTGATCCTCGCCCGCGCCGCCAGGGCCCGGGTCATGTCCACGTCGACGGTGAGGAAGAAGTGGGGAACGGGTCCGAGCGATTCGGCGAGGCGGCGCGCGACCGTCGCCCGCATCGGGCTGAGCGGGACGTCCTCGAACTCGGTGCCGGGCACGGTCGGCCAGGCGGCGGCCGCGGCCGCCGCAGCCTCGACGTCCCGCTTGACGACGCGACCGCCCGGGCCGGAGCCCCGCAGGTCGGCGAGGTCGAGGCCGGCGTCCCGGGCGAGGCGGCGCGCGACGGGCGAGGCCCTGATGCGGGCGGGGGCCTCGGACCGGGGCGGGCGGGCGGGCGCCGGACCGCCCGGACTCGCGGAGGCGCCGGGCGGAGGGACGTCCGCCTCAGGGCCGGCCGGCCCCCCGCCGCCGCCCAACCCCTTCTCCAGCGCGGCTATGTCCTCGCCCTCCGCGGCAATGACGGCGATCACGTCACCCACCGGCGCCGCCGCGCCTTCGGCTACGAACACCCTCCTGAGCACGCCCTCGCCCCGCGCCACGAGTTCCATCGTGGCCTTGTCGGTCTCGATCTCGGCAAGAATGTCGCCCTGCGAGACCTCTTCGCCCTCGCCCTTCAGCCACTTGACTATCTGGCCCTCTTCCATCGTGGGCGAAAGAGCCTCCATGTGGACCCTGGTTGCCATTGTCCTCCCTATTCGCTCCAGCGGTCCGCGGACAAGGCCGCCCGAGCGCCGAAAACGGCGAAGCAACCGGCGCGGATGCGTCGCGCTTCGAACGCCGGGAGGATCCTATCCACGGGCCGCCGGACTCAGGTCGCGGCGTTCGGCACGTACAGCACCTTCCGGCACGCCTCCACGACCGCCTTCACACCGGGCTTGGCCAGCTGCTCCAGGTTCTTCGCGTACGGCATCGGCACGTCGGCCTGCGTGACGCGCAGCACCGGCGCGTCGAGGTCGTCGAAGGCCTCGTCCTGGATCAGGGACACGATCTGCGCCCCGACGCCGGCGAAGGGCCAGCCCTCCTCGAGGCATACCACCCGGTTCGTCTTCGCCACCGTTTCCAGGATGGCGTCGGCATCGAGGGGCCGAAGGGAGCGGAGGTCGAGCACCTCGGCCTCGATCTCCTCCCGCGCCAGCACGCGGGCCGCCTGCAAAGCCACGTGCACCATCTTGCCGTGCGTGACGATGCTCACGTCGTCGCCCGTGCGCTTGACGTCGGCCACCCCCAGCGGGATCACGTACTCCTCGTCGGGGACTTCGCCGCGCACGTTGTAGAGGAGCTCCCCCTCCATCACCGCAACCGGGTCGTCGTCGCGGATCGCGGCGGCCAGGAGCCCTTTGGCGTCGGCCGGGGTCGCCGGGGTCGCCAGCTTCACTCCGGGTGCGTGCACGTAGTACGTCTCGCACGCCTGGGAGTGCTGCGCGGAGAGCTGGAGCGCCGCGCCGGTGGGACCTCGGAAGACGATGGGGACGGAGACCTGCCCGTTGGTCATGTAGAGCATCTTGGCGGCGCTGTTGACGACCTGGTCGAGAGCGAGGATCGAGAAGTTGAAGGTCATGAATTCGCAGATCGGACGCAGGCCGGCCATGGCCGCCCCCACGCACAAGCCCGCGAAGCCCAGTTCGCTGATCGGCGAATCGACCACCCGCCGGTCCCCGTAGCGGGCCAGCATTCCCCGCGAGACCTTGTAGGCGCCGTCGTACTCCGCGACCTCCTCGCCCAGCAGGAAGACCGAGTCGTCGCGGTCCATCTCCTGACACATGGCCGCGTTGAGGGCCTCCCGGTAGGTGATCTCAGCCACGTCGGCCACCCTTCGCGCCGCCGCCCGCCGGGGTTCGGCCGCCGCCGCCCGCTCGTCCCCCGGCCGGCGCACCCTCGCGGCCGTCCAGGAACAGCCTGCCGTTCGGGTTGATCTCGGCGTAGACGTGGTCGTAGAGCGTCGAGGGGGCGGGGAGGGGGGAAGCGTCGGCGAAGGCGGCCGCGTCGTCGCAGGCGGCGCGGGCGTCGGCGTCGATCCCCTCCAGCTCCTTCCGCGTCAGCAGGGCCGCCTCCATCAGGCGGTCGCGGAGGAGCGCGATCGGGTCCCGCCCCCGGACGTGCGACTCCACCTCCTCCTTCGACCGGTAGGTGCCCGAGACCGGATCGGACATCGAGTGGCCGCGGAAACGGTACGTGACCGCATTCACGAACTGGGGACCCGCCCCACGCCGCACCCGCTCCGCCAACCTCTCGAAGAACCGGTACGTCTCCAGCGCATCCTGCCCGTCGACCGTATGGGCCGGGATGCCGTACGCTCCGGAGCGTGCCTCCACGTCCGTCGCCGAGACGCGCGAAAACGCCGTCCCCATCCCGTAGCCGTTGTTCTCGACCACGTAGACGACCGGCAGCTTCCACACCGCCGACATGTTCAGCGATTCGAGAAAGGCACCCTGGTTCACGGCTGCGTCGCCCATGAAGCAGACGCAGATCTGGTCGCCGCCGCGATACCGGATCGCCCACGCGAGCCCCGCGCCCAGCGGAATCTGCGCCCCCACGATACCGTGCCCGCCGTAGAAGCCCACGGCGGTGTCGAAGAGGTGCATGGAACCGCCGCGCCCCCCCGAGCAGCCGCCGGTCCGGCCGTACAATTCGGCCATCACGGCCCGGGGGTCGATTCCCTTGGCGATCGCCTGCGTGTGCTCGCGGTAGGCGGTGACGACCAGGTCGTCGGCCCGGAGCGGCTTGATCGCGCCGGCCGCCAGTCCCTCCTGGCCGATGTGCAGGTGACAGAAGCCGCCGATCTTCCCGATCGCGTAGGCCTCCTCCGCCTTCTCCTCGAAGCGGCGGTAGAGAAGCATGTCGGCAAGGAGACCGTGGAGCTCGTCCCTGGAGAAGCCGTGGAGACGGGTGGCGGCCCCGGGTTCCCCGCCGTCCCCGGCGGGACCGTCGCCGTTGGCCATGAGGGCCCCCTTTTCGCGCGTGGCCTGGCAGCCCGTGGACAAAATCCCCCCGGCATTCGAGCGGCGATGCGTCCGCGCCGGACCGCTTCGCTCTGCGTTGCTCCTCGGGCGAATAGCGCTGCTATTCCCCCTTCGTCGCGCCTTGCCAGCCCGGCGCCTCGCCGCTCTCGGTGCTCGGGCGGCTTTATCCACGGACTGCTGGGCCACGGGCTTCAACCTCCCGCCCCGGCGGCGCGCATGCGGCCCCGGTCGTCGCGGACTTGCAGGAGCGGGCCGGCCGCGCGGCGCGGAGCGCCTCCCGGCCCCGCCACCTCCGCCGGTGCCGGCACGTCGGCCTCCATCACCTCGCGGATCCGGCCCGGCCCCCCCGCCTCCACCTCGCGCGCCTGCTCCTTGGCGTGGTAGCTGGAGCGAACCAGCGGCCCCGACTCCACGTGCCGGAACCCGTACTCCTCCTCGCCGATCCGCTTCCAGTCGCGGAACTCGGCGGGCGTCACCCAGCGGGCCACCGGGACGTGCTGCTTGGAGGGACGCAGGTACTGCCCCAGCGTGAGGATGTCGACCGCGGCCTCGCGCAGGTCGGCCATCGCCCGGCGGATCTCGCCCGCCCGCTCCCCCATCCCCAGGATGACGCCCGTCTTGGTGAGCGTCGACGGGTCGATTCGCTTGGCGCTGCCCAGGTAGGAGATCGAGCGCCAGTAGCGGCCGCCGGGCCGTACCTCGGGGTGGAGCCGCTCCACCGTCTCGAGGTTGTGGCCCAGGATGGCGGGCCGCGCCTCCATGACCGTGCGGAGCGCGTCCTCGTCGCCCTTGAAGTCGGGGATCAGCACCTCGACCGAGCAGTGCGGCAGCCGTGCGCGCACCTCGCGGATCGTGGCCGCGTAGATGCCCGCCCCGCCGTCGGCGAGCTCGTCCCGGTTGACCGAGGTGACGACGACATGGTCGAGATCCATCGCGGCGATCGTCTCGGCGACGCGGCGGGGCTCGTCCAGGTCGAGCTCGGTGGGCATCCCGTGCGCGACCGCGCAGTACTTGCAGGCGCGCGTACAGACGTCGCCGAGGATCATGAAGGTGGCGGTGCCGTCCTCCCAGCACTCGCCGATGTTGGGACATCCGGCCTCTTCGCAGACGGTGTGCAGCGACCGGCTGCGCATGAGGCGCTTGAGGCGCAGGTAGTTGGGTCCGCCCGGCGAGCGCACCTTGAGCCACGACGGCTTGCGCGACGTGATCGGGATGGTCTCGATGCCGCAATGGGCCCGGATCCGGGACGATCCCTTCGGCTTGACCGTCCCGGTGTCCTTGCCCGCCGGCGCGTAGCCGCCCGGCTTCGCGGACCCGCCCCCTCCATTCGTCTCTGACGGAATCACTTCCGGTGGATCTCCCGATCGGCGCTATCGTCCCCCCGGCGCCGGCCTCCCATGGGTTCGGCCGGCTTCCCGCCGTGTTCCGGCAGGCAGTCCGCGGCCGGAATGCGGGGCCGTGAATCATATGAAAGTCAAGCACTTCGCACCATGGAGCGGCCGGCCGCCGCCGTCGGGCGGAGACTCGATTCGCGACTCCGTCCTTCTACCGGGAGCCCGCAAGGTAGTCGCTCGCCTCCTGCCGCAGCACCGGCAGCAGCTCCGCGTGGCCCTCCTCCGCTCCCGCGGCGTATTCCGGCAGGCCGGCGCTCTTCTCCTCGTCGTACGCGTCCACCAGGGTCCGGTAGTGGGCGCGCGCCTTCGCGGCGTCGCCGCCCATCGCCGCGGCCCGGGCGGCCGCCGCGAGGCACAGGAGGTGCGTGGGCCTGACGGAGAGGCCGGCCTCGGCGACCGCCAGCGCCGAAGCCGCGTCGCCCGCCGCGGCGTGCAGGAGGGAGAGGTGGAAGCGATCGTCCAGAGTCAGCGCGGCGATCCGGTCGTACGAGGCGACGGCCATCGGCAGGAACAGCTGCGCCTGGGCCTCGTCGCCGCTTTCGACCGAACGCATGACTCGGTTGAAGAGCCTGGTGGCGGCTTGCCGCGGGGTCATCGCGCCGAGGTCGACCGCCGAGGTCGGGCCCAGCGTGCCGGAAGGGGCTGAAGGGGGTGCGGCGACGGGACTCCGCGCCACGGGCGCGAGACGCACAACCAGGACAACCGATAGTGTCACGGCGACGATGCCGGCGGCCGCCCACGAAACCCGCGCACCGCGGGACCGCCCGGCAGCTCCGCCCGGCTTCAGCGCCGCCCCGCAACGGGTGCAGAACCGGTCTCCCGTCTCCGAGGGGGTCGCGCACCCGGGGCACGGGGGGCCCCGCAACGCCCCCCCGCAACGCGTGCAGAAATTGGCGTCGGACGACGCCGCGCGATGCCGGCACTTCGGACAAACGAGGTGCGCAGTCGTCATTCGATCAGGCTTCCGCGGGCCGGATCACAGGCCCGTGGGCGAGTCCACGAACCGGCCCTCGATTCCGAAATGCTCTTCGAGAATCGCGGCGACCGCCCTTACCCCCCAAACTTCGGTCGCGTAGTGCCCGCCGAGCAGAACCGTGATTCCCGA
Source organism: Gemmatimonadota bacterium (assembly GCA_028873825.1). Taxonomy (GTDB): domain Bacteria; phylum Gemmatimonadota; class Gemmatimonadetes; order Longimicrobiales; family Gaopeijiaceae; genus Bin94. The sequence goes on from JAPPNM010000162.1 coordinate 23,292, forward strand.
TTCGGCCGCCTCGATCGCGTGATGATGCCGCGCCTCGCCCGTGACAAGGACGTCGAGCCCCGAGGCTGCGGCTTCGTGGAGGGCGTCCGCCCCGGAACCGGTGACCACGCCCACGCGGGAGACCGGGTCGGGCCCTCCCGGCAACGTCCGGACCCGGGCTCCGGTGAGCTCCGCTAGCGAGTCCGCCAGCTCGCGCAAGGGGACCTCGGCCCGAACACCCCTCCACCCAACGGACGCTCCGCCGTATTTCCCGAACGGCTCGAGGGCTTCGATCCCCAGTTTCCGCGCCAGCACGGCGGCGTTGCCCACCTCCGCGTGCCCGTCCAGGGGCAAGTGCGCGCTGTACAGCGCCGTCCCGCTCTCGATGAGAATCCTGACGCGCCGGAAGTGGGGACCCGTCAGCGGTTGCAGGCCGCTCCAGAAGAGCCCGTGGTGGACGATGAGCAGGTCCGCCCACCCTCCGGCCTCGGCGATGACCGCCTCGCTGGCATCCACCGCCACCGCGAAGCTCGAGACGCGTTCGGGCCCCGCCACCTGGAGCCCGTTCAGCGCGTGGGGGTAGTCCGGCGCGTCCTCGATTCCGAGGTATTCGTCAAGGAACCCGGCGACATCCGCCAGCGTTACCGCAGACATCGGGATGCGCGAACGCTACTTCGCCATCGTGGCCTTGGCCTTGCCCGCCCTCCGCAACCCCCCGGCAGCCTTCTCCGGAGTCTTGGGACCGGCCGGTCTTCCGGGCGGCACGGCGGCGACCGGGGATCGCATCGCGCCCGCCTCTCTCCGGCCGATGCTCACGCTGCCATTCAGAACGCCCCCTTCGTCCAGCTTCAGGCGGGTCGCGCGGACTTCGCCGTCCACCACGCACGTGGCCTGAAGCTCGAGCCGGGATTCCACGTCCAGCGCCCCCTTGACCGTTCCCGCGATTACGGCGTCCTGGGTCTGGATGTCCCCCGTCACATGCCCCCCCTTCCCGACCACGACGGCCTTCTCCGCGCGAACGGAGCCCTCGACCCGGCCCTCGATCCGAACCGTATCGGTAGTATCGCAGTCACCGACGATGTGCATCCCGGGTCCGATGATCGAAATCACCTTGTCCGAAGACGCGGCCGGGGTGGATCGGACTTTCGACATGACCTGCCCTGCCTTCTCTCGCATCTGGTTGCTCGGGCGATTCTATGGTGGCGTCACCATTGTAAATGGATCGATGGGTCTCCCGTTCTTCAATATCTCGAAATGGAGATGCGGCGCGGTAGACCTGCCGGTCGAACCGGACAGGGCGATGACCTCCCCCCGCCGCACCGTCCACCCCCTGTCCGAGACTAGATAGGACGCGTGGCCGTAGCGGGTTCGCACTCCGTTGCCGTGATCTATCAGGACGAACAGGCCGTAGTCCGGATCCCGCGCCGCTTCGACGACGGCCCCGCCTCCGGCTGCTCTGACATAAGAACCGGTGGGCACCGCGATGTCGATTCCGGGATGGTCGGCGCCGGCTCCGCCCAGGTGCGACCGCGTCACCGCTCCCGCGACGGTGAGCGGCCACACCGTCGGCTCGGTAGCCGCATCGTCGTCCGGCAGGGCTTCGCCTCCCCCCGCCGAGGCCCTCGCCGCGGGAACCCACAGCGCCGAATCCGCCGAGCTCGAGACGCCCAGCCGCAGGTTGTAGTTGTCCCGCACCCCTTCGAGCTGGGCGAGGCGCTGGGCGAGCCGCTCCATTCTCGTCTGCCGCGCCGTCAGGGAATCGACCTGTCGCGCAAGATCGTCCGAACGCGCCGCACCTCTGGCCAGCGGCACCCAGCTCGCCGCCATGGCGACGACCGCGACCCCCAGCAACGTCCCCAGCGCCGCCGCCAGCCTGATCCTGCGAGGCGAGAGGTGGATCGTCCGCGGCTCCGATCCGTCGGCGGGGACCACGATCAGGGACGTGCCGGAGCCCAGCCTAGACACCCGCAATACCGGCGTTCGGTCTCAATGCCGCCTCCCGTTCTTTTCGGCGCGAGTCGCTGCCCGCGCACCGCTGCGCCACGGAATATTCACTAGTACGGAGGCCAATGCCAGTCACGGATGTCCGGGACCGGAGGAGCAGTCCGCGCGAATGAAGCCGCCCGAGAGCGGCATGTGGCGGCCGCATGGTTGAGTTTCTCGAAGTTCGCCGGCGCGGGCACGCGGTGGTACATCCGCGAAGACCGTTCGCCGTCGTTCCCCGACGAACTGGTCCTGGCCTCCGCAAGGGAGTTGACCGGCGAATGGCGGCGCGAAGACCCACGAAGGGAACTGGCCGACCACTTCTACCCGAATGTCCTGAAACATCTCCCCGAAGAGATTGCCCAGCGGTCGACAGGCCCTTGGAGTGGCTGGAGGCCTTTCTCGACCAACGGGCCCTCGGAGAGAATGATCCGGATGGCGCGCGAGCACGGCTTGCCCTTCGCGGTGATGAATGATCTGATCGGACATGACGAGTTTAGTATACATAATCACCTGTATACGGCAACAAATGTATACTCAATACGATTTGCCTGGCCGTGACGCATTCTCCGGCCCCCGCCTCTCCCGCGGCCACACCTGAATCGTCTCCACCCCGAGTTCATCCATCGAGTGGCCCGGGATGTAGTCCTCGCCGATCTCGTAGATCCGAAGTCCTTCTGGCGTTTCGACAAAATCCCAGCGCGTGCCCATCCGGGTCGAACACGGTCCACAGCGGAGCCGGCCTTTCCTCTCGGGGAAGGTCATATTCCCTGATCCAGAGGTGGTCGAGCGCGTCGACCATGATCGAGGCGAACGCGGCCCCCATGCAGGCCGAAGGATTCCGGGGCGCGGGCAGGATCGGGGCCTCCGCACGCCCTCTCCTCCTTGCGCGAGGCCACCCAACTCCTATTTTTGTAGTTGTTGTCTTCGGGTCACTGCTTCAGAGACGAAGGCTGGTGAAAGACATGAGACACGGAGATGCACCGGGGGTCACGCTTGCGAAAGCGATGCTTGCGGTCTCCTGTGTGGTGCTCTGCGCCACCTGCGTGGAGGGTCCATCGGACGACCCGTTGGCCACCACGGGTCGCCCGGCGGCTGCGGACCTGTTCTCCGGGTGGTCTGGGGACGAGTCGTTCCGGATCGCTGCGGAACCGAGCCTAGTGGCGGGATCGGACGAGTCTCTCCCGCTGGGCAGGGTCTCCGGAGCGGTCTTCTTCGGCGACGGCATCGCTATCGCCGATCTCCAGTCGTACGAGGTCCTGGTCCTGGATGCTGCGGGACGGCTGCTCTATCGGCAAGGCAGGCGTGGAGAGGGTCCCGGCGAGTATGTGTACCTAGCTGGGATCGCTCGCCACGCGGACGGACTGGTCACCTCGGACGCATACCACATGCGAGTAACCCGGCTCGACGCGTCTGGGAGGTACATCGGGCAGACGAAACACAGATCGTACGCTTATCAGATGCCCAGGATCGTTGGAGCCTTCGGAAACGGCGTGCTGCTCGAAAGCTCGGAGAGAGGATGGCGGGGTTCCTCGCCCGCCGGGCCGATGGAGATCCGGCAGCCGGTGACATATGAGATCGTTCGTCTTTCTGACGGGGAGGTCGTCTTCGAGGGCACGCTTCCCGGTCAAGAGCAGTGGGCGTTGAGGGAGGTCTATAACGATGCCGGCAATATGGCTTACTGCGGGGAATCCGTGGTCTTCGGACGGACTGCCGTGTCTGCAGTCACCGATCGCTACGCCTACCTGGCGGATACCGACTCGATCACGATCACGCGCTACGACGAGGCGGGGACCGCCGTGGAAGTCGTCTCATTCGAGCAGCCCCGAGAGAGCGCCGAGGCGGACTGGGTGCGGTTCGTCAGCGATACCCTGCGGGCGAACGAGTTCATATCGGAGTTTGGCCTCCGCCTGCTCGAGGACCTGCCGGCCCGCCCCACCCTTCCCGCGTTTTCCGCCATGATGGGCGGCGCCGACGGCCTTCTGTGGATCCGGGAGTACCCCAACCCGCTTCAGGACCAGGTGGTCTGGGTCGGTTTCAGCGAAGCGTGGGAACGGAAGAAGCGGATCACGATGCCCGTGCGCCTGCACGTTCTGGACATTGCGGAGGATCGTGTACTCGTCCAGGCAATGGGCGCCCTTGACGAAACTCTGATCGAGGTCTACCCGATCGAGCGCTGATCACGCAGGGCGACCGAACGTGGAGCCGAATCGGCGCGGATTCGCCCGGCGGGAGGTTCGTCCGCACGCGAACTGCTATCCCACGACCTCCGACGCCTCCCGGCCTGTCACGGCCGCGAAAAGCCGCTCAAGCTCCCGCGCGCCGCTGAAGGCGATCCTGATCGCGCCCGGGCCCCTCCCCTTCCATCGAATGGCGACCCGGGCTCCCAAATGGCCGCCGAGCGCCTCCTCCAGCACGCCTACGGCGGGGTCCGTCCCCGGGTCTTCGCCGGTTTGCCGCGCGTCGGCCTGGCGCGCTCCTTTCCGCGCCTCGCGAACCATCCGTTCGGTCTTCCGCACCGACCAGCCCCCGGCGACCGCTTCCCGGGCGAGTTCCGCGGCCTTGACCGGATCTTCCACGGCCAGTATCGCCCGGCCGTGTCCCATCGACAGCCTGCCCTCCTCGAGAAGCCGCCGAACCGACGCCGGCAGCGTCAGGAGGCGTAGCACATTGGCCACCGTCGAGCGGCTCTTTCCGACCGCGTCGGCGATGCTTCGCTGGGAGAAACCGAACTTATCCCGAAGTGTTCCGTAGCCTTGGGCCTCTTCCATCGGCCCGAGGTCTTCGCGCTGTATGTTCTCGACCAGCGCATGCACCAGAAGCGCACGGTCGTCCACGTCCCGGATCTGGGCCGGGATGTCCCTCCAGCCCAGCTGCTTCACGGCGCGCAGCCTGCGCTCGCCGGCCACAAGTTCGAAGGTTCTCCCGCTGGCCGACCTTCGGACGACGATCGCCTGAATCAGGCCGTTGGCCTCGATCGAAGCCGCGAGTTCGGCCAGATCGGCCTCCTGGAAGTCCCTGCGGGGTTGGAACGGGTTGGGAGCGATCGCGCGCACGGGCAGCTTCGCGGGTGGCGTGGGATCGCCCGCCGCCACCGGCGATCCTCCCGCGTACTCGCCGAGGAGCGCGCTCAGCCCCCGCCCCAAACGGTCGGTCCGGTTCATTGATTCTCATGCTCCTTGCGATTCTCATGCTCCTTGCGGGATTCCACTCGATCAGTCTCTCTTCCTTGCCACGATTTCTCTCGCGAGGTCGGCGTACCTGCGCGCGCCCGCCGACGCCGGCGCGTAGTCGGCTACCGGCTTGCCGAAGCCGGGAGCCTCCGCGATGCTGATGTTTCGCGGGATAACGGCGTCAAACACCAGCTCGCCGAAGTACCGCTTGGCCTCGAGGGCAACCTGGCGCGACAGGCTCAGGCGCTGGTCGTACATGGTCAGGAGAACTCCCTCGATGGTCAGTCCCGGGTTGAGGCCGCGCTGCACGAGCTGAACCGTGCCGAGAAGCTGGGAGAGCCCCTCCAGCGCGTAGAATTCGCACTGAATGGGTATCAGGATGGAATTCGCCGCGGCGAGGGTGTTCAGGGTCAGCAGTCCCAGCGAAGGCGGGCAGTCGATCAGGACGAAGTCGTAGTTCGCGGCGACGGGTGCCAGGGTCTCGCGGAGAATGGTCTCGCGATCTCTAACATCCACAAGCTCCACCTCCGCGCCTGCGAGATCACGGTTGGCGGGCAACAGATCCAGTTTCGGCTGTCCGTTGGGACGGCGTATGGCCCTGAAGGCGGGCAGTCCGCGGATCAGAACATCGTACGTCGTGGGTATCGTGTCTCGGTCGACCACGCCCAGTCCGCTCGACGCGTTGCCCTGGGGATCGATGTCCACGAGGAGGACCCGTGCGTCGTCGCGAGCCAGTGCGGCCCCGAGGTTCACGGCGGTAGTGGTCTTGCCGACCCCGCCCTTCTGGTTCGCCAACGCGATGATGGAGGTCAAGGTCGCCAATCGTCTCCGGGTATCGGGGGGCCTAGCCTACGGCCGGTGCGGCGAGCTACCACGCTGGGAGGGCTTGAGCCCTCAAGCAGGAAGCCCCGGGGGTTGCCGCGGGCTGAACCCAATCTAACACGGCACCTATGTTCCACGTGGAACATGGTCCGAGCTGGGGGGAGCAGACCGCCCTTCGGGGGTGCGTCCCGACTGTCGGCGCCCCTACCTTCGCCCCCTCCACATCCGCAATCCCAGCTGCACGCGCCACTGCGACGCCGGCACCTCCGGGGCCCAGGGCCGCAGTGCCGTGCCGACGATGCCGGGTTCCGGCGCCCGCCGAATCCCACCCAGATATCTGACCACCAGCGGATTCGGTGCGCACGGTTCAAGGGGGAACCCTGGACAGGGACTGTCGGGGTCCGGTTTGGGCCTAAAGGCTCGCCAGAGCTGAACAACCGGGTTCGAGACCTGCACGATTCCCCAGGACGGATCCAGGAAGTTGAGGACGTTCATCATGT
>JAPPNM010000166.1 GCA_028873825.1 Gemmatimonadota bacterium
CCGGCGCCTCGCCGCTCTCGGTGCTCGGGCGGCTTTATCCACGGACTGCTCGCCGGCCCCGTCGCCTTTTCCGCCGTCGCCGGCCCGCCCCGCTCCGGCTCCGACGCGCTCTCCAACCAGGCCGACCACCACAGCACCGCCAGCATGCGCGCCCCGGCGGCGAGCCGCTCCGCCGCGAAGTCGACGGCGGCCGGCGCCGCGGGCCTTTCGGGATCGAAGCCCACGTCGCGGTCCAGCCGGTACAGCGTCTCCACCTCGGCGTGCGATTCCAGGATGTGTCGGCGCACGGCCGCCTGGACCGAACCCGCCACCGACGGCAGAGCGTCCGCGGGCATGTGATCGGCCAGGTCGGCGTAGGTCACGTGCGTCTCGACGAAGTAGCGCTCGAACCGCGCGTGAAACCCGTTGTCGCGGGTGTACCCCTCCGGGTTCGGGGTGTCCGCGTCCCAGCCGTTGAAGTGGATCGTGGTGTGGTGGGGCTGGGAGGCGTCGGTCACGAAGTGCCCCAGGATTCCGGCGTCGTTGACGATGCGCTCCTCGATCCACTCGCGGCGGCCGCCATCCTGCTCGGCTCGCCATCTGCGGAACCCGTTCACCGTCCGCTGGTACAGCTCGGCGATGCGGTAGGGGAGGAACCCGGCATCGCGCTCCGGCCGCTCCAGGCCGGCTTCGTAGAGCAGCCGCAAATAGACAAAGCGGTCGGGCGCGTCAAGGGCCCCGTCGGGGACATTCTCCAGGTCGATGTAGTGGTCGTAGGCGAAGGCCTGGTTCATCTCCCGCTGCTCGCGCACCCTCCAGCGGTCGGGTTCGGGGTTGAGATACGCCAGTTGCTCGGCGGCGGCGCGGAAAAAGGCGGGCATCTCCTCGGGAAGCAGGGCCGCGGCGGCCCGCGCAGCCAGTTCATGGCCCACGAAACCCCAAGGGGGGTGAGGGGGCCCCCCTTCCCCGCCGGGGGACAGCGCTGCAGACAGCCCCGGGATCGGTGCCAGGAGCAACAGGAGGCCCATGGACGCGAGACTCGCGCGTGCCCCGGGAGCCTGTGGACTCCTGGCGGTCCCGGATGGGACGCCGTCCGGCCCGGCCAGGGATCCAGGCCCGCGGGCACGGCGGGTTTCGGTCGCGTGGGGTGGCCGTCCGCGGCCACGCGTGGTTCCGGAACGGCGGATCATCGTTTCACCTCCTTGCGCGCGATGACGTAGGGCGATCTCTGCACCGTCGGCATGACGAGCATGTTGAGCACGTTGACGCGCGGACGCGCGTTGAGGACGTAGTGCACCGCGTCGGCGACGTCCTCGGGCATGAGCGAGTCGACCCCCTCGTACGTCCTGCCGGCCCGCTCTTCGTCCCCCCGGAACCGCACCAGCGAAAACTCGGTCTCCACGAGCCCGGGATCCACCGAGGACATGCGCACCTTCGTTCCCACCAGGTCCAGATTCGCGGCTTCGGTCAGGGCGCGGACGGCATACTTGGTCGCGCAGTAGACGTTCCCCATCGGGTAGACCACGTGCCCGGCGACGCTGCCGACGTTCACCACGTGCCCCGCGTCGCGCGCGATCATCCCTGGGAGCAGCGCCCGCGTCACGTTGAGGAGCCCCTTGAGGTTCGTGTCGATCATCTCGTCCCAGTCCCGGTGGCTGCCCTCATGAAGGGCATCGAGGCCGCGGGCGAGTCCCGCGTTGTTGACCAGGATATCGACGGCCACGCCCTCCCGTTCCAGCCGGTCCGCAAAACCCGCCACCCCCTCCCGGTCCCTCACGTCGAGGACGTACCGGAGCACGCGGGCGCCGTTCGCCCCGTCGAGTTCGCCGGCCAGCGACGCCAGCCGTTGGCCCCGCCGCGCGACGAGCACCAGCCGGACACCCGCCTCGGCGAGGGTACGGGCACAGGCCTCGCCGATTCCGGACGTGGCGCCGGTGACGACCGCGGTCTTGCCTCGGATGCGGTTCATGACGGTGGGCGGGGTCTCGCTTTCCACGGTTGTGGCGGAACGGCGGGATCCAAGCGCTCCCGGATCGGAGACGGGACCCGGGGCGAAGAGCCCTGCGGGAGGCGCCATACTAACCGGAGCAAATCGGGGCCAGCAAGGCCGGTGTACGACGGATGGAATGCAAACGGCCGAGTGCGGGTGCCGAAAACCGCGTGGGACCTTTCGGTATTATGAGGCAAGCCTTACAGTCTTCCCACGTACAACAGCGCAAGCCGGTGCGGTCTACGTTCGGGGTTCGGGCCGTCTGCGGGTCTGTCGTCGCCAACACGAGGGAGGTCCGAGGATGTTCTCAAGAGGCGTACCGGAACCGGGATCGGCATGCGCGGTGTTGCTCGGCGCGGCATTGGTGGCCGGATGCGAGGAGCCCCGGCCGCCGGCGCTGTGCGCCGAGATCGCGTCGCGGACGGTGGCGGTCGGGGAGACGGCTACGGTAAGCGCGTGTTTCGAGGATCCCAACGGCGATGTGTTGAGGTACGAAGTGGCGAGTTCGGATCCCGGCATCGTCGCCGTGTCGATCTCCGGAACCACGGTGACATTGAGCGGGGTAGCGCCGGGCACGAGCACGGTAACGATCACCGCGACCGACGCGACGGGGCTGGATGGAGGTCAGGAATTCCGGGTGACGGTGCCCAACCGTCCACCGCTGGCCGTGGGCCGGATCCCTGCGCGGGAGTTGGCCGTCGGACAGTCGGCCACGACGGATGTCGCCCTCCACTTCGACGAGCCGGACGGCCAGTCCCTTGCTCACGGGGTCTCGGTCTCCGACACCGGCATCGTGTCCGCGGCCGTTGCGGGAAGCGTCGTGACCGTCGTGGCGAGGGCGAAAGGGGTCGCGACCGTCACGGTGACAGCCACCGATCCCGGCGGCATGACGGCGGCGCAGAGCTTCGCGGTTACGGTTCCGAACCGTGCGCCCGCGGCGGTGGGATCGATGCCGGAACAAACCATCGAGGTGGGCAAGAGCGCCGCGATCGACCTGACCGGCTACTTCTCCGACCCGGACGGCGACGCGCTGGCGTACACGGCGGCCTCCTCGGCGACGGCCGTCGCCTCGGTGGAGGCCTCGGGGAGCGATCTGACAGTGCTGGCGGTCGCCAAGGGGACGGCCACGGTGACTGTGACCGCCACCGATGCGGAAGGGCTCGCGGCCACCCAGGAGTTCGCGGTAACCGCCCCGAACCGGGCCCCGGTGCCGCTCGGCTCGATCGCGGAGCGCACGATCGAGGCGGGCAAGGCGGAGTCGCTGGAGCTGTCGGGCCATTTCAGCGACCCCGACGGCGATGCGCTCGTGTTCACTGCGGCCGTGTCGGAAGAGGGGATGGCCTCGGTCGAGATATCGGGCAGCGTGCTGACGGTGACGGCGGTGGCCAAGGGGTCGGTGACGGTCACTGTGACGGCCACCGACACGGAGGGGCTTGCGGCCACGCAGGAGTTCGCGGTCACCGTGCCGAACCGGGCGCCGGTCGCGGGCGGGGCGGTCGGGGGGCGGACGATCGCGGCGGGCGAGACCTCGGTCCTGAATCTCTCCGGCCATTTCAGCGACCCGGACGGCGATGCGCTGGCGTACGCGGCGGAGTCGTCCGACGCGGAGGTGGCGGGTGTTGCGGTGTCGGACGACGCGCTCGCGGTAACCGCCGTTGCGAAGGGGACGGCGACCGTGCTGGTCACGGCCACCGATACGGAGGGCCTGACCGCCACGCTGGAGTTCCCGGTGACCGTGCCCAACCGGGCGCCTCTCGCGGCGGGTTCGATCGAGGCGCGGACGATCGAGGTGGGCAAAGCGGAGTCTCTCGAGCTCTCGGACTACTTCAGCGACCCCGATGGGGACGCCCTCGCCTTCGTCGCGGTGTCCTCGGATCCGGGAGTGGCCGGCGCCCGGGTGTCCGGCAGCGTGCTCACCGTTACTGCCGTGGCCAAGGGCGGGACCAGGCTGACGGCAACCGCAACCGACCCGGAGGGGCTGGCGGCGACGCTTGCGTTCGTCGTGACGGTGCCCAACCGGGCGCCGCTTCCGGCCACGCCGGTCGGGGAGCGGACCGTTGAGGCAGGCGAAACCGCCGCGCTGGAGCTGGCCGCGCACTTCACCGATCCCGACGGAGACGCACTGGTATTCGCCGCCGCGTCCTCGGACGCCTCGGTGGCCGGGGCGGAGGTCTCTCATGACAGGCTCACCGTCACGGCGGCGGCCAAGGGCACCGCGACGTTGACGGTCACCGCCACCGACCCGGGAGGCCTCGTCGCCGCCCAGGCGTTCGCCGTGACGGTGCCGAACCGGCCGCCGCTGGCGACGGGAGCGCTCGGGGACCGCACGATCGAGGTCGGAGCAGGCGCCACGGTCGAGTTGGCCGGCCATTTCAGCGACCCCGACGGCGATGCGCTGGCCTTCGCCGTCGTCTCGTCCGACACGAAGGTGGCCGCCGCGGAGATCGCCGGGGGCGCGCTCACCGTCACAGCCGTGGCCAAGGGCTCCGCGACCGTGACGGTGACGGCCACCGATACGGAAGGCCTCTCGACCACGCGGTCCTTCCGGGCCAGCGTGCCGAACCGGCCGCCTTTCGCGACGGGAGCGCTGGAGGAACGGACCCTCGAGGTCGGCGAGGCCGCAGCGCTCGACCTGTCCGGCTACTTCACGGACCCGGACGGCGACGATCTGTCCTACGCGGCGTCCGCCACCGACGCCGACATCGTCGGCATCGAGGTGGCGGGGGGCATCGTCACGGTCACGGCCCTCGAGAAGGGCGCCACCACCGTGGCGATCCGCGCCACCGACACGGACGGGCTGGCGGCGTCGCGGACGTGGGCCATCCGCGCGGCCAACCGGCCGCCAGAGCCGCGGGGCTCGATCGCGGATGCCACCGTCGAGGCGGGCGGGACCGTCACGCTGGAACTGCCGCGCTACTTCGGCGACCCCGATGGCGACATCCTGACCTACACGGCCACCAGCGCCGGCACCGGGGTGGCGTCCCTTTCGTTGTCGGGCGGAACCGTCACGGTCACGGCTGTCGCCAAGGGCGAAGCCGAGGTCACGGTCGCCGCCACCGATCCGGAGGGCCTCTCGGCCACCCTGACGTTCGTGGTCACCGTCCCGAACCGCACACCCGCCGCTGTGGGCGAGGTCCCGAAGATGAGCTTGAAGAAGGGGGGGATGGGCAGGGTCCATCCCTGGTCCTATTTCGCCGATCCCGACGACGATACCCTGGTCTACGACGCAACCAGCTCGGATGTCCGCGTGGCGAAGGCCTGGATGGCCAGCAACGGGGTGGTCGTGCGCGGGATGGACAAAGGCACCGCAACCGTGATTCTCACCGCGAAGGATCCGGAGGGGCTGCTCGCCGCGCTCGTCTTCGAAGTGCGCGTCGACAAGTCGGGAGGCTCCGGTTCGAACAAGCGCCCGAGAGTCGTGGGCACCGTCGGTACGCAGGAACTCGAACCGGACGACTCTCGCACGCTCAACGCCGCTTCGTACTTCGACGACCCCGATGACGACCCCTTGACGTTCTCGGCCACGACCTCCGACGCCGGCGTGGTGAAGACCGCCGTGTCCGGAAACCGGATCACGCTGGACGCCGTTGCCGAAGGCGCCGCCACCGTAACCGTCGAGGCGAAGGATCCCGAAGGGCTTGCCGCCTCTCTGGACTTCGATGTGGAGGTCGCGGAGGGCGAGGAACGCAACCGGGCGCCGATACGGGTCGGAAGAATCCTGGACCAGAGCCTGGAGGAGGGCGACAGGATACGGGTCAACGTCTCTTCATACTTCAGCGATCCCGACGACGACGAACTGGCATTCTCGGCTGAGAGCTCCGAAGCCACCGCGGTGTCGGCGACGGTGTCCGGAAGGGAGGTCACGTTGTCCGCCAGGACCGAAGGCAGCGCCACCGTGACCGTCACCGCAGAGGACCCGGACGGGTTGTCCGTCGCTTCGGACTTCGCGGTCACGGTCTCGGGCGACGAGGAGGAGAACCGCCCGCCGAGGGTGCTCGGCAAGATCCTGGCGCAGGAACTGGAAGAGGGTGACGCGAGGACGGTCGACGCCGCGCCCTACTTCAGCGACCCCGACGGCGACGAACTCTCGTTCTCGGCGGAGAGTTCCGAAGACGAAGCGGTCACGGCGAAGGTGTCCGGTAGCAAGGTAACCCTGTCGGCGATCGCTGCCGGGACCGCCACCGTAACGATCACGGCGAAGGATCCAGACGAGCTCTCGGCCTCTCTGGAATTCGGAGTTGCCGTCTCGGAGGCCGAGGAGGAGAACCGGCCGCCGGCGGTGGTCGGCCGGATCCCGGCCCGCAGCCTGGAAGTGGACGAGAAGGGCACGGTCGACGGCTCTTCCCACTTCACCGACCCCGACGACGACGAACTGGAGTTCTCGGCCCGGAGTTCCGACACGGAGGTGGCGACGGCAAGGGTGTCGGGGAGCACCGTCACCCTGTCCGCGGTGGCCGAGGGGACCGCCACCGTGACAATCACCGCGAAGGACCCGGACGGACTCTCCGCCACGTCGGACTTCACCGTAACGGTCTCGGAGGAGGAAGAGGAGGAAGAAAACCGTGCCCCGAAGGTGGTCGGCCAAATCCTCGCGCAGGACCTGGAGGAGGGGGACGAGAGCATGGTGGAGGCGGCATCCTTCTTCAGCGACCCCGACGAAGACGAACTGGAGTTCTCGGCCGAGAGCGCCGACACGGAGGTGGTCGAGGCGACCATGAAGGGGACCGAAGTCGAGCTGAAGGTCATGGACGAGGGCACGACAACGGTCAAGGTCACCGCAGAGGATCCCGAGGGCCTGAAAGCGGACCAGGAATTTGGGGTGACCGTCAAGACCCAGCCCCCGAACAAACCGCCGCGGGCGAAGACGGTGCCGTTCTGGGATGTGTACTGGGGGGACCCCTTGCTGGAGGACCTCACGCTCAAGATCGTCATCGAGGATCACTTCCAGGATCCGGACGACGACTATCCCACCCTCGCCGTCACCGCGGAATCCACGAACGAGGCGGTCGTCCGCATCGAGAGCGCCGACACGGACACGGTCAAGATCGTGACGGTGGCGGAGGGTTGGGCCTCCGTCACCGTGACCGTCACCGACCCCGATGGCCGCTCGGCCAGCAAGAGGTGGGGGGTCAAGGTCGAAGACGTCGCCCCGGAGGTCAGAAGCGAAGGGAGAGACTTCGTCATTGCGGTGGACGAAGAGACCACCCGGTCCTTCTCCTTCTACATCATCGATTGCAACATCGGCGACTCGCTCACCTTCACCCTGTCCAATTCGGACTCGGCCGTGTTGGAGGCGACCGCGGACGGGCACCTCGCCCGGTTCAGGGGACTCGCCGTCGGCAAGGCGACGATCGAATTCATGGCGGAAGACAGGACCGGGCTGACGGCCAAGATCAGTTTCACCGTCACGGTCGACAGCAACCGGCCGCCGGTGATCGTCGATTCCATTCCGAGAGAGATCACGGTCACGGAAGGCGACAGCGTCAAATTCGTGCTGACGGACCATTTCGACGATCCCGACGGCGATCCCCTGGAGTACAGCGCGGTGGCGCAAAGGGGCCTGAAAAAGAGAATACGCGGAGATACGCTCTGGATACGGGCGGACCTCCCGGGCAAGAAGTACTTCAGCGTGACTGCCAAGGACCCCGACGGCCGCGAAGTGTGGCAGAGTGCCATCATGACGGTGGAGGAAGACTCCGAACAGGCGTGGCTGCCGTGGCTCCCCACTGACTCGAAAGTACGGCGGCCACCGGTGGTGACCGTAGTGGCCGCAACCGGCTTCGTGGACCAAATGCCGCGGCCGCAACCTCGAGAGTGGCCGTCGGCGTACCGGACGCGACTGCACGAGTGGCAAAATGTATAGCAGACATTACATAGTGTAATGCATACTTTACAGCGTGGGCGGGTGAAGCGAAGCGCCCAGCCCGGATGCATCGCCGATCGAATGCCGGGGGGATTTTGTCCACGGGCCGCCAGGCGCGGCAACTACGGGGAGGCGGAATAATGGGAAGAGCCGGAACGCTGCCGGGCAGCCCGTGGATCTGGAAGGACGGCGAGTTCATCCGCTGGGAGGACGCCACCGTCCACATCCTGAGCCTCGCGGTGCAGTTCGCGGCTTCGGTCTTCGAGGGCGTGCGCTGCTACGAGACGCCCCGGGGTCCGGCGGTCTTCCGGCTGCACGACCACCTGCGTCGGCTGATCGTGTCCAGCCGGACCCACCGGATGCGGCCGGACTACACGATCGGCGAGCTCGCCGACGCCACGCTCGCGACGATCCGCAGGAACGAGCTCGCCTCGTGCTACATCCGTCCCATGGTCCTCAGGGGCTTCGGATCGTCGAGCATGCATCCGGGGAACAGCCCGATCGAGACGTACATCCCGGTGTGGCCCTGGGGCACCTACCTCGGCGAGGAGGCGCTCGAGCGGGGGGTCGACGTGTGCGTGTCGTCGTGGAGCCGGCCGCGCCCGAACACGATTCCGAGCGGGGCCAAGGCGTCGGGGAACTACACGCTGTCCGCGCTGATGGTGCTGGAGGCGGACAGGCACGGGTACGACGAGGCCATCGGCCTCGGACCCGGCGGCCTCGTCAGCGAGGGGAGCGGCCAGAATCTCTTCCTGGTCGTGGACGGCGACGTGGTCACGCCGATCCTCGACGGCACCTCGCTGTCGGGGATCACCCGCCACACGGTGCTCAAGCTCTCCGAGGAGCTGGGCTACACGGTGCGCGAGCAGCTGGTCTCGCGCGAGATGCTCCACGGCGCCGACGAGATGTTCTTCACGGGAACGGCTTCGGAGGTGACGCCGATCCGGTCCGTCGACGCGCTCGAGGTGGGCGAGGGGCGGCGGGGGCCGGTCACGGAGGCGATTCAGAGGCGTTTCCTGGAGCTGGCCGGGGGGAGGGGGCCGGATCCGTGGGGGTGGCTGACGTATCTGTAGCCCGCGGACGAGAAGCGCGCACAGCACTTCGGAACCGGGTGAACCGGCGCCTCGCCGGTCTCGGCGCCCGGGCAGCTTTATCCACGGACTGCTCGCCCTGCTTCTGAACCTGTGCGCCCAGTCCGCCCGGGCGCAGGAGCCTGGTTCGGCCGGGGTTTGGGATCTCCATCCCGAACGGAGGTGGGGGGTCTCCGAGAGCCTGCGGATCGGCGGACGCGACCGCGAGGGGAAGGACGCTCTCCGGAGGGCCAGGTGCGTCGCGGTCGACCCGCTGGACCGCATCTGGGTAGTGGTCGACGGGCCGGGCTGGGGCGGCGAGATACGGGTCTTCGAAGCCGACGGGAGCTTCGTGCGGGCCGTGGGGAGGTGGGGGGAGGGGCGCGGAGGATTCCGAGACATCGGCGACGCTTTTGCGGGACCGGGAGAGGAAATCTGGGTCGAGGACCGGTCTACCCGGCGATACGAGGTCTTCGACACCGCCGGAAGCTGGGTTAGCAGCCACCCGTTCGTATTTGGCGAATCGGGCGGCGGGCCGCGGGTCTGGACCCGCCAGGGCCTGATGGCCGTCCGGCAGGAGTTCGGCGACGCGGCCGATTCGGTGAGGTTCTACGAGCTGGCGGGAGGCGAGCTCATGCCGACGAGGCGGATGGCCGCGTCCGTGTGGCCGCAGTCGTCCAAGCAAACCTTCGCGGTCGTGGTCTCCTTATCAGGTCTTCAACTCGGCCATCGCGCGCCGATCCCGTACGCGCCCGAAAATCGCGCTATCCTCGGCTCGGAACTCGACCTCTGGATGGCCTTCCAAATCGGCCGCGACCGCTACCATATTCGCCGGACAAGCCTCGAAACCGGCGACGACCTGCTTTCAGTCACGCACCGGTACGAACCGGCCGCGATTTCCGAATCCGTCCGCAAGGCCAAGGCGGACTCGTTGGCCGATCGCCACGCGGTATGGAGCGTGAGCGAGAGGTCCGGACCCGCTGTCAGGGTGCGCCCCGAAATCGACTGGAAGACGTTCCCACTCCACTATCCTGCCTTCCAGAGCATCCACCTGTCGGCCGGCGGGGAGGTGTGGGTCCGTCGCCTGCTCGCCGGGGGTGTCGTCGGATTCGATGTCTTCGCACCCGACGGCCGCTACCTGGGACAGCCGGCGGTGCCGCGGAATTTCGCCCGGATGTACGTACAGGTCATCACGCGAAGCAGCATTTACGCCGTCGAGGCGGGAAGCAGGCACGTCGTTCGCTTCGATGTTTCGGGAGCCGGCGAGGATCGCGCCGGCGAGGGCTTCCTGTCGGGATGCGGACGCCCGGCAGCACCGGCGTCCCCTCGCTATTACAGCCGCGAATGAAGGGAATCGACGTGGCGGACATGACGGCCCGAGGCCGCGACGCGCGGGACTACCGGGCCTACCAGCCCGTGGACAAAGCCGCCCGAGCACCGAGAGCGGCGAGCGTCGGGACGGCGGTTTCAGGAGTCACACGGCCGGTTTCCCCTACGATCGGGAATCGACAACAGCCATTCCCGAAACTCTCCGTCAGGCGGGGAACAGAGATCCGTTTCGTCCCAGTCGAACCGCGAGAGGCGGATGCCGATCAGCTCCCGCGGAAGCCGGCCACTCAACGGGTTGTTGTCGATCATCAGGCGTCTGACCAGCCACAGATTCCCAATTTCGGGCGGAACCGCGCCGGTGAGTGCGTTGGAAGACAGGTTCAGGATTCTCAGGTTCTCGAGGCTCTCGAGTTCGGGCGGGATCGCGCCGGCGAGATCGTTCGAGGACAGGTCCAGGCGCCGGAGATTCCGCAGGTTTCCGAGTTCGGGCGGGATCGGGCCGGTGAGGCCGCCGACCGCGTTGGAGACGACCAGATATCTCAGGTTCTCGAGGCTCCCGAGTTCGGGCGGGACCGGACCCTCCAGCCGGTTGCCGAACAGAATCAGAACCCGAAGGCTCCGGAGGTTGCCGAGCTCGGGCGGGATCGAACCGCGCAGGAAGTTATTGATCAGATTTAGCTCCTCAAGGGCTCCCAATGCGCCTATTTCGGGGGGAATCGTGCCGGAGAGCCTGTTGAACCCCATCTCAAGGGCTAGGACATTGTCCTTGGAGTCGGCCGTCACTCCGTACCACTCGTCGAGCGGTGCGTCCGTTCCCCAGTTCTCGCTCAACGGCCAGCGGGAGCCGTTCAGCGCTTCGTAGAAACTGAGCAACGCACGGCGGTCGGGGGCGACCGTGACGGTGGCCAGATCCTCCACCCATCCCGCCTTGGCCCTCACGAGCGTCACGCCCTTCGCCACCGCCGTCACCAGCCCGCTGGCGTCCACCGTCGCCACCGACTCGTCCTCCGACGTCCAGACGACCGTGACGCCCCGCATGGTCCGGCCAGCCGTATCCCGCACGGCGGCGGTCAGCTGGACGGTATCGCCGAGCCACGGGAGCGTCGCCGAGGGCGGAGAGACCGCGATGCTCGCCGGAAGCGGCGGCTCGGTTCCGCACGCGCCGGCCAGCGCCGCCGCTGCGAGCCCCGGCACGAAGCGGGGACTCCACGAGAGAATTCGGTCGACCGGTTTCATCCTCGCCGCCTCCCGCTCTGGGGTCTGCCATGAAACGAACGAACGAACCCCTGCCGCCCGCGACCGGGAAGGTTCACCCGTACCATCATGATACGCCTGCGCGCCGAACGGGGCCAGCCCGCGTCGGCGACCGCCGCGGCGCGGATTGCGGAGCCGCCGGCCGCCCGCCCGCCCGCGGCGCGCTCCGGCGGCGGCCCGGCCCCCGTCGGCCGCGCCTCCTCGTATGGTGCGGAAAGTGCGGGGAAGCTATCGTACGATCGTCCCGCAACCAACTTG
The DNA here is from genome assembly GCA_028873825.1 of Gemmatimonadota bacterium. Classification (GTDB taxonomy): domain Bacteria; phylum Gemmatimonadota; class Gemmatimonadetes; order Longimicrobiales; family Gaopeijiaceae; genus Bin94. The sequence goes on from JAPPNM010000166.1 coordinate 11,744, forward strand.
CACGACCGGAAGAGCGTCGTGCACAGCGAACCACTCCGCCCACCCGGCCACACCGTAAAGTTTACTTGACATAATGTAATGTTTTCTTTACATTTCACCCTCTCAAGGCTCCGCTCTTGGCTGCCTTGCGGGCGGACGGCGCGGACCGCCCTGTCGCTAGCAGCCCGTGGACAAAATCCCCCCGGCATTCGCCGCTCTCGGTGCTCGGGCGGCCTTATCCACGGACTGCTCGTCCCCGCCGCCGTCCTGCTCGCCCCGCCCCACCCCGCCACCGCCCAGGCCCAGGCCTCCACGGGAGTGATCCGCGGCACGGTCCGCGACGCCGACGGCGCCCCCGTCGCGGACGCGGTCGTCGAGATCGCCCACCGCGAGACGGGCCTGCTCACCACCGTGCGAACGACACCGTCCGGCGATTTCGTGCGCCCGCTCCTCCCGCTCGGCACCTACGACGTGGCCGCGCGCGCCCGCAACCGGCTGGGCGCGCCAACCGCCCGCGGCCTGGTCCTCAACGTGGGCGAGGAGCTGGCGCTAAGGCTGCGGTTCGGGGCGGTCGAACTGGAGGGGATCACCGTGGAGGCGCACGGCGACCACCTCCTTCACCCGGAGGACGTCACCAGCTCCACCCTCCTCTCCGGGGAGGTCGTGGACGGGCTTCCCAACAACGGGCGCAACTACCTGGACTTGGCGCTGCTGACTCCCGGCGTGGCGGTCTCGCAGGGACCCGACGGCGACGAGCTCAACATCGGCGGCCAGCGCGGCATCTTCAACAACTTCATCGTCGACGGAGCCGACTTCAACAACCCCTTCTTCGGCGAGCAGCGGGGCGGCCAGCGTCCGGCCTTCACCTTCAGCCAGGACGCGATCGAGGAGGTGGTGGTCGTGAACCAGGGGGCGGCGGCGGAGTTCGGGCGGTCGGCGGGAGGCTTCGTGAACGTGATCACGAAGTCGGGGACCAACGAGTTCGCGGGGTCCGCGCACTACTTCGGCCAGTGGGACGGCGTGTCCGCGGCCCACCCGGCGACGGCGCGGGCGGGGAAGCCCGACTTTCTGCGCAGCCAGTTCGGCTTCACCCTCGGCGGTCCCGTCGCGCGCGACAGGGCGTTCTTCTTCGTGGCCTACGACCAGCAGAGGGCGACCGAGACGAAGCAGAGGGAGCGGCCGGTGGAAAACCCGGCCAACCTGGCGAAGCTCCGCGACTTCCTGAACGCGCGGTGGCCCGGCCTCTTCGAGGACGAGTTCGGGCCCATCGACCGCACCGACGACGCCCGGGCCCTCCTCGTGAAGACCGACGTCCACCTCGACGGGCGCAACCAGCTCTCCTTCAAGTACAACCACAGCTGGTCCGAGCAGCTCAACGGCACCTTCGACGTGGACTCGTGGGGACTGTCGGCCAACGGGATCGAAACCGACGAGGCGCACGCCTTCAACGCCTCCTGGCGGTCGCTGCTCAGCAGCACGCTGGCGCACGAGCTGCGCCTGCAGTGGGCCCGCGAGGACCGGGTGCGCTGGTACGACGGCCCTCTCATGCCGGGAGCCGACCCTCCGGCGACGCCGCAGTTCGCCGCCCTGGGCGGGCGGCCCTTTCCGGACATCGCCATGGACTTCGCCGACGGCTTTCGCATCGGCCTTCCGTTCTTCCTCCCCATCGACCCGGCGTACGACACCCGCCTGCAGGTCGTCGACAACTGGTCGTGGCTCAGCGGCCGGCACCTCTTCAAGGCGGGCGCCGAGTACAACCGTACCGGGATCACGCAGCAGTTCATCGGCTTCGCCAACGGGCGCTACATCTTCGCCACGGTCGACGGCTTCATCAACTTCGTGACTCGGGGGCCCCGCTACGTCACCTGTTCCGACGGCACCGAGAGCGCGGCTGGGCGGTGCCCGGAGGGGGCCGGCATAACCGGGCCGGTGCTCGTCTACCTGCAGTCGGGGACGGTGCCGGGGGTGGCGCCGGAGCGGCTCGGCGAGGGCGACTTCGGAACGGACGAGCTGGCGTTCTTCGTGCAGGACACCTGGAGGCCGAGCGACCGGCTCACGGTGAACCTGGGCCTGCGCTGGGAGGGGACGTGGCACCCCGAGGCGGCGGTCCCGCCGGAGGAGACCTTCTACGCTCCCTACCTGGACGACCCGCACTTCCCTTCCGACGGCACGATCCCCGACGACCTCGACAACTTCCAGCCGAGGTTCGGTCTGGCGTGGGACGTCTCGGGGGACGGGCGCACCGTCGTGCGGCTGAACGCCGGCGCATACCATTCGCGCATCCCCATCCTGGTCTTCGCGCAGAGCGTGACCACGAACGGGGCCTTCCAGCAGACCCTCTTCCGGAGCAGCGCCGGCCTGCCCGGCCAGGGCCCGCCGGCGATCGGCGAGCTCATCGACGGGAGCGCGACGGCGCCCTTCCTCCCCGACATCCACGTCACGGCGAAGGACCTGGAGCTGCCGCGCACATGGTCGTTCGCGGGGGAGGCCGAGCGCGAGCTGGCCGAAGGGGTCGCCGCCAGCCTGTCCTACCGGCACGCGCGCACCGACCATCTCTTCCGCTTCGTCAACCGCAACGACGCCGCCTTCGGGTCGCGGTTCGGGCTCGGCAGCCATCCGGGCGGGGGCGGCATCGGCACGCTCACCTCGGCCGAGAGCTCCGCCCGCTCCCGCTACCACGCGGCGACCGCGGGACTGCGCGGCAAGGGCGCCTTCGGCGGGCTCCTCACCTTCGACCTGAGCTACACGCTGTCGCTGGACAGGTCCGACGACGACAACGAGCGCGACCCCTTCACCCTCCGCTACGCCGACGCGTCGAAGCTGGAACCCGAATACGGGTGGTCGGACCGGGACCGCCGCCACAAGGCCACCGGCTACCTGGCGTTCTCGCTGCCGGGCGGGATCGCCTTCGGCAACGTCGTGCGCTACCTGTCGGCGTCGCCGGCGTCGGAGAGCTGCGAGCGGCGCGGGGAGCGGGCCGCGCAGCCGTCCGAGCGGATCTGCGCGGACGGAACGATCCTCCGGCGCAACACGCTCCGGCGCGACAACGCGTTCTTCACCTGGGACGTCAAGGTGACGCGGCCGTTCGCGGCCGGCGGCGGCCGCACGGTCGAGCCCGTCCTCGAGGTCTTCAACCTGACCAACGCCCGCAACGAGCTGGACACCGCGCACGGATCGCTCCTCTTCAACTTCGACGGGACGATCCGGAGCGGGCTCGGGGACACGAGGCGCGCGCAGCTGGGGGCGCGGCTGAGGTTCTGACCCCGCAGATGCCCGCCAACCCGTGAAGCAGGCCGACCCCTGGCTCTCGTCCCTCGAATCCGAGGCCGTCGAGATCGTCCGCGAGGGCGTCGCCGCGGCCGCGCGGCCGGTGATGCTCTACTCGGCCGGCAAGGACTCGTCGGTCCTCCTGCACCTCGCGCGCAAGGCCTTCTGGCCCGCCCCTCCGCCCATGCCCCTGCTGCACGTCGACACCGGCTGGAAGTTTCGCGACATGATCGCGCTGCGGGACCGGGTCGCGGCCGAGGCCGGCGTCGAGCTCGTCGTCCACACCAACCGGGAGGGGCTGCGCGCGGGAATCACCCCCTTCACGCACGACTCCGAGCGCTACACCGAGGTGATGAAGACCGTCGCGCTTCGGCAGGCGCTCGACGCCGGGCGCCACGACGCGGTTTTCGTCGGCGCGCGCCGCGACGAGGAGAAGTCGCGCGCCAAGGAGCGGGTCTTCTCGGTTCGCGACCGCAGCCACCGGTGGGACCCGAGGGCCCAGCGGCCCGAGCTGTGGAACGTCTACAACACCCGCCTGCGCGCCGGCGAATCGCTCCGCGTCTCGCCGCTCTCCAACTGGACGGAGGCGGACGTCTGGCGCTACGTCGCCGCCGAGCGGATCCCCGTCGCGCCGCTGTACCTCGCCGCCGAGCGTCCGGTGGTGAACCGCGGCGGGCGGTGGATCATGGTGGACGACGAACGCATGCCCCTTCGCCCGGGCGAGGCTCCGCAGCTCCGCCGGGTGCGCTTCCGCACGCTGGGCTGCTACCCGCTGACCGCGGCGGTGGAGAGCGACGCCGAAACCATCGACGGGGTCGTCGCCGAAACCCTGGCGGCCGGCCGTTCGGAGCGCGAAGGGCGCCTGATCGACCACGACGGCGAGGCTTCGATGGAACGCAAGAAGCGCGAGGGCTACTTCTGATGGCGCCGGAGCTCCGGTTCGTGCTCTGCGGAAGCGTGGACGACGGCAAGAGCACGCTCATCGGCCGGATCCTCTCGGACTGCGGGCAGGTGTTCTCCGACCAGATGGAGCGGGTTGAGGAGGACTCCCGCCGCTACGGCACCCGGGGCGGCGCGGCCGACCTGGCCCTGCTCGTGGACGGCCTGCGCGACGAGCGGGAGCAGGGCATCACGATCGACGTCGCCTACCGCGCCTTCGAGACGCCCCGGCGCAGGTTCATAGCCGCCGACGCGCCCGGCCACGAGCAGTACACCCGCAACATGGCGACCGGCGCCTCCACCGCCGACCTCGCGGTCGTGCTCGTGGACGCCCGCAAGGGGATACTGCCGCAGACCGCGCGGCACACCCGGATCGCGTCGATGTTCGGGGTCCGCGACGTGGTGCTGGCCGTGAACAAGATGGACGCCGCGGGGTGGAACCGCGAAGCCTTCGAGGCCATCGTCGGCGCCTACCGCCGACTCACCGACGACGCCGGGCTTCCGGAAGCCCTGGCCATCCCCGTTTCGGCCCTCTCCGGCGACAACGTCACCCGGCGTTCCGAAGCCGCGCCCTGGTACGCCGGCCCCACGCTGCTGAGCCACCTGGAGACCGTCGACATCCGGCCAACCGAGGCGGACCGGCCCTTCCGCATGCCGGTCCAGTACGTCAACCGGCCCGGCCCGGACTTCCGCGGGTACTGCGGAAGGGTGGCCGCCGGTGCGGTGTCGCCCGGCGACCGGGTTCTCGTCATGCCGTCGGGGGTGGAGACCCGGGTGGAGTCGATCGTCGCATGGCGGGGCGAGCGCGAGCGCGCCGAGCGGGGCGACTCGGTCACCCTGACCCTGGCACCCGGCGTGGACGTCTCCCGCGGCGACGTCGTCTGCGACGCCGAGAACCCGCTCGAAGTGGCCGATCGGTTCCGGGCGCGGATTCTCTGGATGGGCGACGAACCCATGGGAGCGGGCCGACGCTGCCTTCTCAAGATGCACTCGCGGGAGGTCGGCGCGACCGTCACCCGAATCCGGCACGGGGTGGACGTGTCCGACGGGAGCGCGCGCGCGGCCGCACGCCTGGAACGCAACGATCTGGCCGTCGTCGACCTCGCGACCGACCGGCCGGTGCCGTTCGCTCCGTTCGACCGGTGCCGGGGGCTGGGAGGCTTCATCCTGATCGACCGCGCGACCGGGGCGACGGTGGGCGCCGGAACGATATCCTTCGCGCCCGCGCGCGCCGCGAACCTCGAGTGGCAGGAGTTCGACGTGACCCGGGATGTCCGCGCCGAGCTGAAGCGCCAGCGCGCCCGGTGCCTGTGGCTGACGGGCCTTCCTGCGTCGGGCAAGACCACGATCGCCAATCTTCTCGAGCGGCGCCTCGTCGCCGCGGGACGCCACACCTACGTGCTCGACGGCGACAACGTCCGCCACGGTCTCAACCGGGACCTCGGCTTCACCGCCACCGACCGCTTCGAGAACATCCGCAGGGTGGCCGAGGTGGCCCGCCTCATGGTCGACGCCGGGCTGATCGCGATCGTGTCCTTCATCAGTCCCTTCCGGTCCGAGCGCCGTTTCGCCCGCGGCCTCTTCGAGCCGGGCGACTTCAGCGAGATCTTCGTGGACGCGCCGGTGGAGGTGTGCGCGCGACGCGACCCGAAGGGCCTCTACGCCAAGGCGGCGAGGGGCGAGATCAGGAACTTCACCGGAGTCGACAGCCCGTACGAGCTCCCCGCGCGCCCCGACCTGCGCCTGGACACGGAGGCGCTTTCGGCCGAGGAGTGCGTGGACCTGGTGATGGAGAGGCTGGGGTGAGCGAAACGGGGTAAGGGCGGGTAGGTTCCTCGGAACCTATTCACCGACTGCTGGTCCGGCGGCCGGAACCTCCGAGTGACTACCGGAGGTAGCAACTACACGAGTAATCGCCGCGCCGCACCGGGGGGCGCGGGATGAGACGCAAGAGAAGCTCCCAATAACCGGTGAGGTGCCGCAACGGCGATCGCCGGAAACGTCGGGGGGAACGCCTTGCGATCAGCCCGGGTCCGGGGTTACCGTGGAGGTACGGACAGAGCAACAGCCAGGAAGGAGCGACCCCATGACCTCAGAGCGCATCACAGCCCTAGAAAGCCGGACGGACTCCATCGAGGTCGAGAATTAGAATGCCTGACAGGAGTATGGAACCCCTCACGACCTTCGCGTCGATGGTCATTGTCGGGGCCAGCAATCAGGGCGTCACGGTTCACTTCCTGACCGACCAGCCGGTCGTTGAGGTGGATCAGGACGGCACTCCCCGCCACTCTGGAAACAGATACCGTGTTGCCGCCAGCGTGGCTCTGGCTCCAGATAGCGCGGCGCGATTGGCGAAACAACTCGAAGAAGCACTCTCACACATGGGGCACGCGACATGAGTTTCTTGGACATAACGTATAGCACCATAGGGCCGACCTCAGTAGCCCTGCTGCTCTCTTCGCCGTCCCCCCCGGAGTTCCGTCTCCGCCCGTCCGTGATCGTCCAAGAGGTGTTCCTGGAAGAGGCATTCCGCCACGGAAGGCCTCTTCCGAGCCAGTCCTACTACTGGACGAAGGAATGGCAGGAGGCTGAGCGAGAGGTAATGGAGGAGTATCGTCGCGGAGAGTACGTGGGCTTCGCCAGTGGCGCTGAAGCGGCACAGTGGCTCATGGCGGACTGATTCCGTTGGATCGACTCCGCCTGACAAAATCGTTCCAGAAACGCTTCAAGAAAAAGACGCCGGAGATGCAGACCGCCATTCAAAAGTGCTTTAGCCGACTCGGCGATGACCCGCAACACCCCAGTCTCCGTGTCCGCAAAATGAAGGGCAGGGATGGCGTATGGGAGGCTCGTGTGGACCGGAAGAACCGTGTCACGTTCCATTGGGAGAAAGGGACGATCTGCATGCGGAACCACTGCAACCACGACATTTTGGACAGAAACCCGTAGCCTCTGCCCCAGCAGGCTGTGGGCAAGCGGAGAGACGCCAAGTGCTGGGCCGACATGTCACGTCACAGACCGCCACGATCGCCGGCAGGCGCCCAATTCTCGACGGGCGAGGACGGCAACGTCTCCGTGGTAGGTCTCCCTCGCAACAACCTGATCGGCGAGATACCCTCCGAGATCAAGCTCCTGAAGTACTTGCGGGTATTGAATCTGATGTTCAACGAATCCGTCACGGGTGTCATACCGCTTGAGATCGGAGAGATGGAGAACCTGACGGAATTGTCGTTGCACCATAACTCCCTGACCGGTCCGATCCCGTCCGTGATCGCTAACCTGACCAATCTGGCCACTTTGGACCTCCATCACAATCAGCTGACCGGTCCCCTGCCGGAATGGCTCGGAGACCTGTCCAACCTGAGTTACCTCAGCGTTTGGGGGAACGATCTCACCGGATCCGTACCGCAACTTGACTGCCTTGGAGGGGTTGTTACTCTACGACACCAACCTGAGTGGTCCGCTGCCACGAACTCTCACGGAGCTGACGCTTACAACGTTCTTATGGCATAACACCGACCTCTGCTCTCCGCCGGACGACGAGTTTCAGGACTGGCTCGAGACGATCAGCCTCATGCGCGGCGGTAGTCCTTGCGATCAGTGACGGGCGCGCGCATCGCCCGTTCGGCCAAGACCTGCTCTCGCTCTCGACACTAGCCACTCAATGTCTTTCTTGGCCTCCGCGAGGTCCTTGCTCAACCACGCTATGTCGCTCTGCACTTTCATCAGATCTTCCCTGTACTGTTTTCGCGCACGCCACTCGAAAGCGCGCAGGGCAATTACAGCCAGCATCGGTCCACCTAGGAGGGCGAAGAGGGAGAAGGAGTTCGGGCGAGGACATGTGGACGGCGACGGGCACGCTGTGGGGCGCGCGCCTGCTCACGGTTCAGACGACGCGGCCCATCGACGAGGCGCGGGAGGCGGGAGTGTCGTGGCCACTGCCGGACGATCTGGACGACGCAATGCGTCGCGGCGGCATTCAAGGGGAACAGCAGGATCGCAACGGGCCGGTTATGTTCATCAGATTCCCGCGTGGTCCCGGAGGGCCTGAATGTTCTCATCCATCAGCCGGATCTCGCCCTCGATCACCGTAATCTTGGCAACATCCTCGGCCATGGTTCCCAGGTCCTCGGAGATGGAGTCCAGCCGCTTCGTGATCTCGCTGAGCGCTTTGTCCTTGATCCGGCTGTAGACCCGCTCCTCGGAGGCAACGATGAGATCGCCGATCCGCTTCAGGTCCTCCTTCGTAAGGCTCATGTCGTCTCCTCCTTCAGGTTCCGAAAGGGAATTATACGCGATTGCGCGGCGACAATCAAGATGAGAACGGGGGGTCGCGACGCTGGGGCGCTGGGATGACGCTTGCGAAAGCCTTCCAGCCCGGCTATCATTAAGCTTCGGATGTTCTCCACCACCACGACAGGTGAAGAGCCGAGAGGAGAACCAACCCTGCCCCAACCGCCTTCCATCCCGGATCTCGGTTCCGTCGTTCGGTATAATACTCGGTCGCAACCGGCCATAGCAGCCCGTGGACAAAATCCCCCCGGCATTCGAGCGGCGACGCATCCGCGCTGGCCGCTTCGTCGCGCCTTGCCAGCGCGGCACCTCGCCGCTCTCGGTGCTCGGGCGGCTTTATCCACGGACTGATAGCGGAACTCCCTTGCTCGGGAAACCGTCCACCGATCAGCCACCGCGAAGGAGAACAAGCATGGTGAACCCAAGGATACCGGCGTTGGCGGCGTTGGCGACGGCCGTCCTCGTGGCCGCGCCGGCCGTTTCGGCCCAGAACGAAGCGCACCGTCACATTGGCCACGTCGCCGACATGTTCAACGGCACACCGGGGAACGTCGGGCTGCTTGCCGCAGCCCAGGCCGAGGCGAGGGTCGCGTCGCGGCATGCCGAACTGGCTGCGGGGAGCGGCGATCTTGCGGCCATCCAGCAGCACATCGTCCACGTGTTACACGCGATCGACCCGTCGACTTCCGATAGCGGACCCGGTAAGGGGTACGGGCTTGCCAGGGCGGCCGCCGGCTGCGCCGAGCACATCGGGATGGCCGGTCGATCGGACGACGCGTCGGACGCCGTCAAGTCCCACGCGACCCGTGTGCAGACGAGCTGTATGAACGTGGTCATGTGGGCCGAGAGCATCACGGAGAAGGGAGCCGCCGTGGCTGCCGCGACCGATATGGCGGCGGCCAAGGCGCTCGCCGAAGAAATCGCTGCGATGACCGAGGCTATCGTATCGGGGACCGACGCCGACGGCAGCGGTCGGGTTTCCTGGGGCGAGGGCGAGGGCGGTCTCGCGCAGGCCGCTACGCATCTGCATCTGATGAAGGAGGCCGGAGGGTTGGGTTGAACCCATGTCGGGACTTCCGAAGGTCCACCTGTTCGGAGAGGATACATGACCAACGTAAAGGGGGAAACCCAGATCCTGCTCGGCCTGATCGCCCTGTTCTCGATCAGCGTCGCGGTGTCGCTCTGGCTCAACGGACCGCCCGTCATCACCGCGATCTCCGCGAGCCTCATGGTGACGGCCTGTCTGTACCGCTTTCTCGGCGGCGTCGAGGGGAGCCGGTTGTCTGTCGCGTCTTTCAAGGCGGGCGGCAGCGCGGCCGTGTTCGGCGCCGCCCTGTGGTTCGTGACCGACGAGCTGCGGAACCACACGCGGACGGTCGATCCGCCGGCGACCGAGTGGATCGCAATCGATCGCTCCGGCAAGCCGGTAGAGGTTACGATCGACCAGACTACGATCCCGGCGAACACGACGCTGCTGGAGGATGCCGTGTGGGGCGTCGAGCGCCGGGACGGGGAGATCCGTGCGGTCACGAGTGACGAGACGCTCGCCAAGGTTGATCCGGAGTCGCTCCGATTGGTCGGCCTGTTCAACTACGCTTCCATGCCAGCCAACCGGATCATCAAGTTCACCGACCCGCTCGAGCCGGGGAAGGAAGCGGATCTCTACCCGCCGTATCCGTTCTCGATCCGTGCCGACAACTTCCGAGACAACTACAACGGCTACTCCATAATGGACATGGAAACGGACACCGTAGTCGCCACTGGCCTGCTCGTCACCAAGACGTTCGAAGTGTTCGGCTACGAGGGCCGGACTTATGTGATCTTCGTGTCCCGGGCGGCTCATAACGACCCGAGCCGAGCGCCTTGGGCAGTTTTCGGGTTCGCGGAGCTCGAGCTGGGCGTTCGCTAGCGCCGAGGTATTGCGACTCGGTTGTCATGGTCCGCATCGAGAAGCGCGGCCTCCTCACCCGGCAGAGCCGGCGCCGAGGGACTCGACGCCGTACGTGTCCCAAAGTTCACGGAAAAAGAAGGCGCCGAGCTTCGCCGCTCCTTCGAGTGACCGCCTTCCGTCGCTCGTTCGCGATTCCACCGTCGTCATCTGAGTCGCGAAGTCCTCCTTGGCGATGCGGAGTACGCCCTTCGCAGCGACGGGCCCCCGGTCGTCCCGGCCTTGGTGGATGGTGATGTAGAGCGTCGTGGTATCGCTCCAGAGGTCGGCGCCCCTGTCGTCCTCGATCAGCTTAAATCCGTCGAAATAGTACCTTGTCCCCTCCACGCTCACGAGATTCAAACGGTAGATCATCCGCTTCAGTCGTTCGTCGGATTCGTCTTCCTTGAACAAATTGAAGCGTCCGTTGGACACGGTGAGCGCCGCGCGCGACAGCGCCGGACAGCGGACGGTGCCGATGATCGCCGCTTCGTGACTTTCGTCGTCGATCATCCGTTCGAGGTCGTCCGATTGGACCGTGAGCAGGAAGGAGCACTCCTGGCCCTCGGCCCTGCCGTCCTCCGCGGCGCTCCGATAGTCGTCCAGCACCGACGTGGAGCAGTGCCCGCTCATCCGTTCCGTGAATTGCAGGGTCAGCTTCTCGTCGGGCGACCAGCTGCCGTCCGCCTTGGCTCGGCCCGCAGGGCGAGATTCGTCGATGGTCCAACCGCGATCCGCCGCCAGCAGGTAGGCGTTGCGCTCCGCCAACGCGGAGATCGTGAGCAACGGATTCACCCCAAGCGGACGCGGAATCACGGAGCCGTCGGAAACATAGATGTCTTCATACACGGCGTCGCCCTCTTTGCCGGCGAAGAGCTGGCCCTTGTGATTGACGACACCCGAGCCAGCATGCTCGCCCATGCAGGCGCCTCCGAGCGGGTGAACGGTAACGAGGTCGTACCCGAAGGCCTTGGTGAACATGGGACTCGGAGTGTAGGTGCCGCCCAACGCCTCGGTTGCGGAAAACAGCACGTCGTTCGTCCGCCGGAAGACCTCCTGCTTGCCCAGACCGGGCCAGTCGACACGCACCCTGTCGCCCTTCAGCTTCAGCCTGCCCGCCCCGTCGTCGTGCGCCATGATGAGGTAGGTCTGGGTGTTCCGCACGGCTCCGCGATACGCACCGCCCGGAGCGGCACTCTGCCACATGCGAGCCATTTCCTTGGCGCTGTCCCAGGCACCGCGATCCGTGTCTTCGCCCGCCACGGCCGCCGCCGCCCAGAGCGCGCTGGCCAACACGGGCGAAAGCGCCCCGGGGAGGCTGCCTTCCTCGACAACGAAGCCTTCCGCCGGAACCGGGAAGACCTTGCGTAGATCGATGACGCTGGTGATGCAGGGTCCGACCGGCGACTCCGGATCGACCGGCTCGTCTCCCGCGCCGACCCCGTTGATCTCGTGATCCGTGTTGTAGCCGAAGCCGAGCACGTCGCCGTTCCCCGTGAAACGCGCGCCAAGTTCGTCCGAACACGCCAAGCCGTTCTCCTTGGACCGGAGGAGAATCTCGGCGGTGCCCAGAGTGCCGGCCGACACGACGACGATGTCCGCCGAGACGAACGGGTCCGCGCCGCCGAAGCTGCGGCGACCGGCGCCCACCGGTTCGTAGTAGACGATGTTCTTTCCGCCCTCTCTGCCCAAACGCCGAACCCGCACACCGCAGAAGATCTCGGCGCCCGAGTTCCTGGCGTATGGCAGGTAGTTTCGCATCAGCGTGTTCTTGGCCCCGATGTTGCAGCCGGAGACGCAATCGCCGCAGCCGTTGCAGGCTTCCTGATAGACGCCCGCATTGTTCACGCCGGACTCAAAGGTCACGTTGATCGGCGGATTGTAGAAACAGTCGGCGTGGCCGAGATGCTCGGCGGACTTCCGGTGCATTTCGTTCTTGGCGAGCCTCGGCCTGTTAGGATACGGCGTCGGCTGAAGCATGGATTGAGCCCGCCGGTACCCGGCCTCCAAACGGCCGGAGCGATCGTCGCGAATGGCCTGCGGCCAAGCGTCATCCTCCCACACCCAGCTCTCGGCACGCAGCGAGACGTTGGCGTTGATCAGCGAGGTCCCTCCGAGCCCGCAACCTTGCAGTACATTGATCTCGTCGTTCTGCCGCATGTCGAACAGCGCCTTGCGGCTCCCCAGATGGCCTGCCCCGGCGTCGACTTGGAATTCCCTTGCGGCTTTCAGAAGCGTGTCGGGGAAATGGCCGACGGGTATTTCCCGGCCACGCTCGAACAGACATACGCTGACCTTCGATCCGTCGGCCTTCGCCGCCCGGGCAAGCCGGGCAGCGGTAATGGAGCCTCCGTAGCCGGAGCCGATGACGATGACATCGTAGTGGGGCTTGATCTGGGAGAGGGGAGAAGATAGAAGGCTCATGGGAACTCCTGGGATGCGTTGGAGGAACCGGTCGGAGGATCTCTCGGATCCTGCCGTGTTAATAGCGTAACCGGCCGAGCTTCGACTGCGCAACCCACTGTTGGTTGCCACCGCCCCGTCCTCGGGATCGGGATGGGACAGGGCGGCCCGACATGAGGACAGCCCTGCCTGTCGGAGAGCAAGGCTCCTTTTCCTTTCTGTGAAGCGCGGATTCCCCCGGCACGGGGCACGGTAGCCATCTACCGGAACAAATCCCGGATGAACGCGAACGCGACCTCGAACGCCAGAAAGAAGCCGTCGTCGTCCTCGTCGGCGTCCCCCCAACCGTACCCTACCTTGACCGCACCCACATCGTTTCCGTCGAATCTCAACGCCGGGCCGCCCTGGTAGGGGTTCGCGAAACCGAAGGCCAGCGCTCCGAGGCTGAGCTGGTCGGTCAGTTTACGTTCGACGCCGAGGTGGGCGTATCCGGACACGCCCGACGTGGCCACCCCCGCGTATACTCCGGCGAGGAACGTCCAGCTCGGTACTTCGCACAGAGTCCCCGGCCGGCAGTCCCCGCCGCCGATGTCCGCTCCCATGTCATATCCGAGGAGACCGTGAGCGTCTCCGTCGAAAAGGCCCGTTCCGGCCATCTGCACCCGGAGCTGGTCTTGACCCTCCGCACCCGCCGGGACCCGGAGCGCGACGGCCAGAACGACGTGAACAACCCGCAGCGACACTTTCCCAAGTCCGGCTCCGGTCATTCGTTTCATCCTCCAAAGGTATCGGGGGGAGCGGGCGCAGGATCCTTCAGGAACTCGGCGATTCTCCTAGTCACGAATTTCCCGTCGCACAGGAAGGCGTGCGCCTTGACCGGACCCGCAATCCTCAGGGTCAGTTCGCCGTAGCGGCGACCCGCCCATTTGACGGTTTCGTCGCTCGGCACCAACGTGTCGCCCGCGGTCGTGCCGAAGTCGAGCTCGAAACGGCTGCCGCGTGCGTTCCCCGTGGTTGCCAGCCTGGCGCCGTCCCGCGTCAACCATGTCGGCGTATCCTGCTTCTGACCCTGCACGACGAGCGCCGCCACGCCGGGTCCGAATCCGGCCAGAGGCCGCTCCATCAACTTGTGCGTTTCCCGGGCCCGTTCCAGGAGATCCTCGCTCATGCCGCGCTTCCAGACGCCGGGGTATCCACCGATCCGCGTTACCTGCTTGCTCTCGGGCAGAGGGTTCCCCGCCGGGTCGACGACCGAGTCCCAGCCCGGCAACATCTGGTAGAGGGCCGGCCACGTCTGTGCCATCCCCCTCGCCGCGTCGTACAGGAACGGATCTTCGCCGAAGTCGCCCCTACCGGCGGCGAGGGCCTCCAACGCCCGTTGCGTTCCCGCGATGGGGCATCCCACCAGGACGACCCGAGCCACCAACCGGGCGAACTCTTCGAGATGCGTCGTGTAGTGGCTGGCCAGGACGATGACGATGCCGCCCTGCGAATGCCCGATCAGGTTCCAGCGTCCGTTCGCCGGCTTGTTCGCCCGGAGATGTTCGAGCAGGCGCCGCGCATTGAATCGTATGTCGAGCCGCCAGTCGTACGGGAAGGTGGCGAGCGGCTTGGGAAGACGGTCGTACGGTGTCATCGCCACGGACCCCGGACGGATTTCGGTGCCCGGCAGGAGAGACGTGAGGTTCGGCTCCAACTTGCCGCGTTCATGCTCGACGCTCAGGAGTGCTTGCCATTCGTCACGAGGCCGGCCGCCCAGGTCGTTCCTTTGGAGTCCCAGGGAGACACGGACCGCATTGTAGACGGTCGTGTCGTTCTGATCGCGGAGCGTGGTGGCCTGGGTGCCCGGAACAAGGAGGTTCTTATCGGCCACTACATCTCCAACGGCAACGTCCGCAAGTCCCGCGCGAAGCCTGGAGCGCCGGAATCTAAGACCCGAACAACTCGGTAACGTCGATTACGAGGTCGAGGCCGCACATGCGGCCCCGGAAGTCCCCCTTGAATCCCTCGTCCTCATCGATTTCGGTGCTCTCGAACGTCAGATCGACTGAGCAAGTGTCAGTATCGCCGTTCCGCCTCCGCCACGTCATGGCGCCCCCGAACACGGCCCCTGGCTCCGCCCTTCACAACTTCGAAATCGTCGTCGAATACGACCCAATAATCTACTGTGTACTGGACATTGGGTTTTCCGTCCAGAGTCAGCGTGTCGCTGACTACGTTCGCCTCGCAGTCGATCGGGACGATCGTCAAGCGGCCTTTGAACCATGCCGAGTCTCCGTTCTCGCCGTCGCTGGTGGTTGCGGTTACGGTGGCCTCTCCGCCAACGGAGCAATCCACGGTGCTGGAGCCTTCGATCTCATCTTCGAATAGCAGGACGATCTCACGCAGCAGGGCAACCGTTTCGCTCTCGGTGAGGGGGTTTGCCGGCTTCGTCGAATCACAGGAAGCGACGCCGGTGACGAGTAGAACAAGCGCTAGTAGCGGCGCATACCTCATGGTGTCTGCCTCCGTTGGTTGAGTTCCGTGCTGGCGTTCGGACTCGAACTTGTCATGACAGGGGTTTCTCCAGCGGGAGCCCATTGAATCGAAATCGAATGGAGAACATCAGGAGCCGCCCCCCAACGGGATCACGTACGCCGCCTGGAAGGACATCGACCGGTTCTTTATGCTCGAATCCTCGGCGTCCTGCGGCGCGTCCGCAGCGTCGATATCCATGATCCCGAGCGTGTACGTGGCGTCGACCCGAAAGCTGCCCATCTGGATGCCGGCCCCGACCAGGACACCGAGATCCAACGAGGCCACGTAGTCCGAACAATCTTCGGTCTCGACTTCCTCGCCTTCCTCCTCCGATTCCGAGCACCCCATCCTGATCCCCAGCGCAGGGCCCCCGAGCACGTGGAACGACATGTCCCCGTCCATGGGGAAAGAAGGCTTCGCAAGAGCGGTGAGCTCAAGGTAGTCCAGCTTCAGGTCGTCCTCGCCGACCTTGAAGCCCTTCTGTACGTAAGCTCCGCCGAGCTGAAGATCGACAGTTTCCGACAACGGCTTGGTCATGGAAACGCCGACCGTTAAGCCCATGCGGCTGTCCGGCGTGACGTCAAGCCCGTCCGTGGAGAACTGGACCTTCGCCAGGGTGAGGCCGCCCCCAACCGACAGAGAGGTCTGGGCGGCGAGCGATGCCGGCGCGAGGAGCGCGGAGACCGTGAAAGCGTAAGGGAGGAAGGATCGGATCGTCACGGGTTGGGCCTTTGTCCTTTAGGAAAGAGTGGGTTCGGGACGACATCTTCGGTGATCCCACGAGGGACGGAGTTGCCGAGAGCGGTACCCGCCGGGCCCCCGGCCGGGGTCGATGGCGTCGGACATTCAATGAACTCCTGGGCCGTGGATGGCAGCCTGCCCCCGCCCGGCGGAACCGGACGGGGGCAGGCCAGGGCCGCTCTCGGCGGGATGCCGAGAGGGATTGAGGTTAGCTGTCGTCAGGTACGTCCTTTACGTGGACGGTGAGGGCCGTGGCCGATGTCACGTCACCATAGACCTCGTCGTCCGAGTCGTCCGTGTCCGCGTTGCTGACAGCGTGGCTGATCGACTTGGTCGCGTCCGCATCGACCGACTTCGGAGTCACCGTGACAGTCTTCTCGGCAACGTCTGTGAAGTCGAAGGACACTGTGGGAACGGTGAAGTCGGCCGTGTTGAACACCAGATCGACCGTGACCGTCTCGCCAGCGGACGGAACCTGGGTAAGGCCGATGGCGTACGTGAATGCCACGCCTTCGTTCCACGAGATTTCCGTGATGTTGATGTAGACCGCAGGGGCCTCGTCGTCCATGACCTGGACCGACAGATCGGGTCCGGTGTGGTCGCGGTAGTCTCCGCCCTGAACATCGTGGCCCAAATCGAAGGCGCTCCACGCAGCGGTGTCGTCGTTCTCATCAGGAGTGACCGTCACCGTCTGTGGAGTGTTGTAGTTACCAGCGTCACCCGCGGTGAAATCCAACTGCGTAGGAGCGACCGTCACACCGGCCGGCGCGCCCGTCAAATACACGGTCGCTCTTTCGGTCGGGGCCGAGCTCAGCATGACAGTGTACGTGCCCGCTACGCCCTCGGCGATTTCCTTCGCCATCGCGTTGAGGACGACGCCCTTCGTGTGTCTCTCGGTGAGAATGACGTCCAGTACCGTCGTATCCGCTTCCTCGTATCCGTCACCGCCGCCGGTGCTGAGTGCCGTCACCGCGTGCCTAACGATAGTATCCTGATCGTTGGCTACCGCATTGCTGTCCTGCGGCGTTAGGGTCAGCGCAACCGCCTGCGGATCGTCCCAATTCGTGGTGCTGAACTCCAGCGATGTCGGATCGGAGGTAACCCCGGTTGGGACGATGACATTCAATTCGATGGCCGAATCCGGCTGGGTGTTCAGGACCACCAGGTACGTGGTGTCTCCGGTTGCGTCGGCGGTGCCTTCCGGGATCTCCAGGCCGTCGGCGGTGACGTCGTCGCCGTCCTTGTTCATGAACTTCAAGCCCGGCGTCGGCGGATCCGGCTCGTCGTCACGGGACACCGTGACCGTGTAGGTCGTGGTGTCGGTTTCGTCCGCCGACACGACCGTGATCGTGCGCGTGCTGTCCGCTCCGTTGTCCACGCCGACGGTCATCGGCGAGGCCGGCGTCACGTCCGCGTTTCCGTCGGTCGCCCGGTACGTGAACCGAGTGCTCGCCTCGTCGTGTTCCAGGTCCACCGTGTAGGATTCGGTGGCCGCGTCGAAGTCGGGAGTCAGGGTGCCCGTGCTCGCGGCCAGGCTCGCCAGCGTGGAGATGTTCGCGCCCTGCCGGAACACCTTGACGGTGTACGTTTCCGTTTCCGTTTCGTCCTCGGAGGTGATCTCGACCGTGATGGTGGTCGTGTCGTTCTCCGTCAGGTTGACCTGGTGACCGGACGCGTCCGTATCCGCATCGGCCGGAGTGATCACCGTGTCCGACGCATCCCCGTACGGCCTGGCGGTGACCGTGGTGGTGGTGTCGTTGTTGGTCGTCGTGGCCACGTATTCGGTTTCGTCCGAATCGAAATCCGGGTCCAGCGTCAGGCCGCTCAGAGTCAGGC
>JAPPNM010000092.1:0-27241 GCA_028873825.1 Gemmatimonadota bacterium
CCGGCGCCTCGCCGCTCTCGGTGCTCGGGCGGCTTTATCCACGGACTGCTTGCCGCGGGCCGGCGCTTGCACGTCTTCAGACGCGCTTCCGGTCCAGCAGATCGAAGAACTCGGCCACGGAGTTCAACGCGGCGAGACCGGCGGGAACGTCCGCCTCCTTGGCGAACTGGGCCACCCTGCCCAGCACCGGCAGGTACCGGCCCGAAACCTCCAGCGGGGGTGCCACGATCAGGAAGAAGTGATGGGCGGGCCGGTTGTCGATGGCCCGGAAGTCCACCCCCGCGACGTGCCGCCCGTAGGCCAGGTGCAGGCGGCTGACCACTAGAGAACGGCAGTGGGGTATCGCTATGCCCCTGCCGATTCCCGTCGAACCGAGGTTCTCGCGCCTGCGCAGGGTGCGGGCAAGAACCGTCCGGGAACGTTCGTCCAGCGGGAGCAGGGCGAGGAGCGCGTTCAGGACCTCGTTCCGGGAGTCGCCCGGCAGGTTCAGGTCGACCCCGGTCCCGGCGAAGAAGTCTCGAAGGCGCATGACGACGGAACGGGCGGGAGGGCCACGGCGAAGGCGTAACGGTGAACCGGCGTCGCAAGATATTCGGCCCGGGCGCTAAAGGCCACTGCCGCAGCCGCGAAACGGCCGCTCGCCGACGCACGCCTCCCGATCGGCCGGGTTACCTTGGAAAGGTGAATGCGCTGCCCTTCGACGTGCCGGGAGACCCCGCCACGCCACTGTTTCTGGCCCCGCAGGCCGGGGTCTCCGAGTCACCGTTCCGAAGGCTCTGCCGGAGCTTCGGCGCGGACATCGTGCTCACCGAGTTCGTGAGCGCGGAAGGGATCGTGCGCGGCAGCCGCCGCACTGCCGACTACCTCCGTTTCGACGACGAGGAGCGGCCGATCGGGATCCAGATCTTCGGCGCCGACCCGGACGCCATGGCCGAGGCGGCCGCGCTCGTGACGGAGGTGTACGCACCGGACTTCGTGGACATCAACTTCGGATGTCCTGTGAAGAAGGTCGTCAGGCGCAACGGGGGATCGGGCTGCCTGCGAGACCCGGGTCTGGTGGGCCTGATCGTTCGGGCCGTGGTCGCGGCGACGCGTCTTCCGGTGACCGCGAAGATCCGCTCGGGATTCGACGAGGAGAGCCGGAACCCGGTGGCGATCGGACGAATCTGCCGGGACGCGGGCGCCCGCATGGTGACGCTGCACCCGCGTACGCGCGCCGATATGTACTCCGGGCATGCCCGCTGGGAGGAGATCGCGGACGTGGTGCGCGCCCTGGACATCCCCGTCATCGGAAACGGCGACGTGCGATCGGGCGCGGACGCGCGGCGCATGCTGGAACGGACGGGATGTGCCGGGGTCATGATCGCGAGGGGATGCCACGGGGCGCCCTGGCTGTTCCGCCAGTGCCGCGCCGCGCTGGACGGGCTGCCCATACCCGGCGAACCGGATGTCCGCACCCGCTTCCGCATCTGTGTGCGGCACGCCGAGAACGCGGTCGCCTTCGAGGGTGACGCGGACAAGGCGGTGCGGGAATTCCGCAAACATCTCGGGTGGTACACCAAGGGTCTTGCCGGGGGGCGGCGGCTCCGGCGGATCCTATTCCGGGTTCGGGATCTGCGCCAGGTGCGCGCCGTACTGGAATCCTACCTGGGCCGTACCGCGGACGGGGGGTGTTCGGAGCCGGGACGCGGGATTATAGTTACTGGCTCGCGCGCGCGGCCGGATCCGGCGCGCGCCGGAGGGCCGCTGATTGACAGAGCCCTGGGCTGACGGAGCCTTGGGCTGACGGAACACTTGGGGGCGACACGGCTTCGACGGGTTTGGGAATCTCGAAGCTGCGTGCCGAGGTCCGGAGACCTCGCAAATCCTCTCCGGAAACCACAAAACCGCCAACTCCAACTTGGCTCTGGCTGCCTAGACACGGGCAGCCCGTTTCCCGGTCCGCCCGCCCGAGGCAGTCCGGGAGGCGTCGACAATTCGGGCTGGTTTTCCGATTCGCGCCACCGGATCGGAGAATGAGACACGCGGTGGCTAGCCCGGCGGGGGGGGTTCGCCGACCCCCGCCGGAGGCGAAGCCGAACGGCGATCTACGCACGTAGAAGCTTGGAAGGACTCATTCGCGGACGCGGGTTCGACTCCCGCCGCCTCCATTCTTCCGGTCGCTCCGGTGACCGGACGGCCCGTCCTTGACCCGACGACGGGTCCGGTCCGCCGCCGGGGCCCCCGGCAGCCCGTGAATAAAATCCCCTGGGAGAACATCGCACAGTGAAGCGAAAGCTGGCGTTCCTCGGCACCATCCTGCCGATCATTCTGCTCGCCGACATCCTCACCAAGAGCTGGGCCGAGGAAGTCCTGCGGGGTGCGCCCCGCCCGGACTTCCTCGGTGGCCGCGTGCCCCTCACGCTGGCATACAACCGGGGCGCCGCCTTCGGCATTTCGGTCGGCGACGACCCGCGCTGGTTCTTCATTCCGGTGGCCCTTCTCGCCCTCGTGCTGATGGTGGTTCTGCTCGTGCAGGCGCGGCCGCGCGACCATGTGCGTCTCGTGTCCCTGGTGCTGGTGATTTCCGGGGCCCTGGGCAACCTGATCGATCGCGTGCGGTGGGACCGGGGCGTGGTCGACTTCATCGGGCCCATCGACCTCGGCTTCATGGACTGGCCCATCTTCAACGTCGCCGACATGGCCATATCGTGCGGGGCGGTACTGCTCGCGTTGTCGTTCTGGCTCGAGGGGCGGGCCCTGAAGCGCGCCGAGGCTCGGGAGACCGGGGACAACCCGGCAGAGGTCATGACGAACCCGGAGCCGACGGAGGGCTGACGTCCGGCTTCCACCCGCGCGGCTCGAAGACCAGGTGCTCGATCCTTCGGCGGCGTACCCCCGCCACCCGCAGGCGCCCGGCCTCGGTCTCGACCGCGTCACCCGGCTTCGCGACGCCCTCGAGCGCTCCGAACACGTACCCGCCGACGGTGTCGAACTCCTCCCCGAATTCGACGCCCAGCCGCTCCGCCGCGTCCTTCACGGGGGCTCCCCCCCGGATCAGGGTGCGCCCGTCCTCGGTCTCCTGAAAGTCGCGCGGTTCGTCCGCCTCGTGTTCGTCCCTGATTTCACCGACGATCTCCTCGATGAGATCCTCGAGCGTGACCAGACCGGCGGTGCCGCCGAACTCGTCCAGCACGATGACCATCCTGGCGCGCTCGGCCCGCATCTCGCGGATAAGTTCCTCGACGGGCTTGGAGGCCGGGACGAACCGGACCGGACGGGCGATCTCGCGAACGGCCGTGCGCCCCCGCCGGGCCGCGCTCCACAGGTCCCGCGCCGGGAGGATGCCCGCGATCCTGTCCAGGTCTCCCTCGTAGACGGGGAGACGTAGCTTTCCCCGGTCCAGCATGACGTCCATCGCCTCTTCGACCGTCGCCTCGACGGGCACGGCCACGATGTCGATCCTGGGGGTCATGACTTCGCTGACGGCGATCTCGTCGAGTTGCATCACATTCGACATCACCTGGAATTCGTCCTCGTCGATGGCGCCTTCGCGGTGTCCGATCTCCGCTAGCGCCTCGATCTCCGCGCGGCTGATCATTGCCGGCCGCGCCTCCCTCGGCTTGATCCAGCGGCTGAAGTAGCCGAGCGGGACGAGTAGCGGCTTCATCACGAACACCATGGCGCGGAGCAGGTGGGCGGCCGGCTTCGCGAGCTGCCTGGAGAAGGTGGCGCCTATGGTCTTGGGAATGATCTCGGAGAGTACGAGCACGGCCAGCGTGAGCGCGGCCGCGAAGACCCCGACCACCACGTCGCCGAAGGCGCGCGCCGCGATCGCGCCTCCGAGAGCGGCTCCGATCGTATGTGCCACGGTGTTCAGCGTCAGGATGGCCGCGATGGGTTCGTCGATCCTGCGCTTCATCGCGTGAAGGATCCGGCCGGCGCGGTCGCCGCGGCTCTGCAGCACGGCGATGTAGGAGTGGTTCAGAGAAAGCAGCACGGCCTCGAGAACCGAGCAGAGGAAGGAAACGGCCAGGCTGGTTCCGACGACGGCTACGAGCTGGATTAGCAAGAGGCGGCGACCACCGTGTGCGTGGTTGGTGCGGAGTCAGCCACGGGCCGCGATCGGTTCAGCCGATCGGGACCGTGACGTCGTCGTCGTCCCAGGAGAACCGGTAGGTCCGCTCCCTGCCGCTCCTCGTCTTGAGATTGACGATATTGCGCTGGTCTTCGAACATGTTGAAAAGAAGCCGGTTGCGAATCCGGACGCGCTCCGCGGAGGGCGGCAGCGAGTATTCCAGCCGGTACCACCACATGACTTCGTCGATCCGGGCCGCATCCTCCACGCCGCGCGCCGTCACCCTTCCCCGGACCGCGGCCTCGTCGGCCTCGAGCAGCAGCATGTCGTTGATGTAGGTCTCGACGATCGCGTCCACCTCGTCATTCTCCGCGAGCTCGAACTCCATGTCGGAGGTGTTCTCCATCACCGCCAGCTGGAGGTCGTCCCAGAAGAAGCGTATTCGTACCTTCAGCGTGGACTCGGTCACGCCCACGTCGGCGACGGAGAGGCGGAAGGGATGCGGTGTTTCCGAAGCCGCAACCGCCCCTGCGGCGAGCACGCAAGCGGCTGCGACGGCCGTTCGGGAGGGACGCGCGGCGGGGAGGGTTCGATTTCGATACATTCCAAGATTCGTCTGCGGGGTGATGCGCGTACACGATTCTACGCGCCCCCAGGGCTCCGAAGGTCCGCATGCGGATCGCCCCGGCGCGGGAACCCTGGAGGCGGCGAACCGGAACAAGGTGTGGATGCCGGTGCCCGAAAATCAACCGTACGGGGTGGAGTGGCGAAGATGCCGCGACTGATCGGAGCCGCGGCGTGCGGCGTTCGGCAACGGCGCTTCGCGGCCGGCGCTCGCGCCGCGATCGTCGTGCCGGTCCTGGTCCTCGCGGCGGTCGCGGCGCCCGCGCCTGCGCAGGTTCTCCTCGGCGGGCACGGCGTCTACCGGAGCGAGCTCCTGGCAGAGGGCTTCGGCATCGGGGCCCGGGCCGAGTTCGACCTGGGGTTCGTCGCGCCGCAACTGGGACTTGGCGGGGTCTACAACCGTTTCTCCCGGGACTGCGAGGACTGCGGCTCCTGGGAGGCCGGGGCGCAGATCACTCTCGGCGAAGGCATGGGCTACATCGGATTGAACGTGCTCCTGTCGCGTCTCGACCAAGTCGCGGACGAGGAGACAACGAGTACCGACGACTGGAAATACTCGGTGGTCGTGGGGTTTCGCATGCTGAACGTGCCGGTGGTAGCGCCGTTCCTGGAAGTTCGGCAGTCGCTGGGATCCGGCGTGTTCAACGACCAGGCGATCTGCTTGGGCATCCTGATCGGTCCCGCCCGGGCGCGGAAGGCCCCTCGCCCGCGGCGATGACGGGCACCACGCCTCTGGCGCGCCCCGTCCGGGCGGTGGGGAGACGGTGGGCGATTTGGGCCGAGCACGCCGGGCAGCTGGGCATGCTCGTCTGGGCCACCTTCTCGGCGGCGTTCCGGTTGCGGGTGTCGTTCGGCGAGTTCGTGAACCAGCTGTACGTGATGGGAGTGCAGAGCATACCCATCGTTGCGGTTACCTCCATCCTGTCGGGGATCGTCACATCCCAGCAGGGAGGCTACCAGATCACCGCGACGGTCCCGCTGTACGTGCTCGGCAGCGTCACGGCCAAGAGCATCGCGCTCGAGCTTGCGCCGGTTCTCACTGCCGTCGTTCTGGTGGGCAGGGTCGGGGCCCGGATCACCGCCGAGCTGGGCACGATGGTGGTTTCGGAGCAGATCGACGCCTATCGGTCGCTGGGGCGGGATCCGCTGATCGTCCTGGGGGCACCCCGCATTCTGGCCGGGCTGATCGTGATGCCGCTCCTGGTGGGCATCGCCAACATCGTGGGACTGTTCTCCGGAATGGTCTCGGCCCAGCTCTCCCTGGGACTCAGCTTCGAGACCTTCCTCTTCGGCGCGCGGCTGTTCTGGCTCTCGTGGGACCTGTTCTATTCCCTCCTCAAGTCGATCGCCTTCGGCTTCGCGATTCCCGTCATCGCCATTCACATGGGACTGCGCACCCGCGGCGGCGCGGAAGGCGTCGGAAGCACCACGACGGCTTCGGTCATGTTTCAGACGCTCACGATCTTCATCCTTGACGCCATGTTCCCGTCTCTCTTCCTCGATTAGCCGGGCTGCGGGCCGTCCCGATGAACTCCGACCTCGCGATCCGCTACCGGAATGCTCACAAGGCTTTCAAGAAGCCGGTGCTTTCGGGCGTCGACCTGGACATCCGCGAGGGGGAGATGTTCGCCCTCTTCGGACCTTCGGGTACGGGAAAGAGCGTCCTGCTCAAGACGACGATCGGGCTGGTCGTCCCGGACCGCGGAGATGTCGAGGTGGGGGGGGAATCCGTCTATTTCGGCGGCCGGGAGGCGCTGGAGGCCGTTCGCAGGCAGGTGGGCTACGTGTTCCAGCATGCGGCCCTCTTCGATTCGCTGAACGTATACCGGAACGTGGAAATGGGACTGCCCGCGGAACGTCTCGAACGCATCGGCCGGATCGCGGCGGCCAGGGCGGTCCGGAGGGCGCTCGAACTGGTCAACCTCGACCCGGAAACGGTGCAGCCGCTCCTCCCCTCCGAGCTGTCGGGGGGCATGAAGAAGCGCGTCGGCATCGCCCGCGCCATCGTCGGGCGTCCCCGCATCCTTCTCTGGGACGAGCCCACGACCGGCCTGGACCCTGTCAACACCGCGGCCGTCGAACGCCTGATCAAGCGGCTCTCCGAAGAATTGCGAGTCACGTCGGTCCTGGTGACCCACGACGTGGAGGGTGCCCTGTGGATGTGCGACCGGGTGGCCATGTTGGAAGGGGGACGCATCCGCTTTTGCGGAACGCCCGAGGACTTCCGGGCCTGTCCCGATCCCGTCGTCAGAGCCTTCGTTGATCGAGCGGCCGCCCAGGCCGCCCTGGATGTCGTGGAGATGACATGAACAGCACCGAGCCGTCGCCGAGTCCGGGGCTCTCCGACCGGGAGATCCTGCGGGCCGTGCCTCCCACCGCGAAGTCGCGGGAGTTTCGCGTGGGGATATTCGTGATTCTCGGAATCGCGGGCTTCCTCACCTTCCTGTTCCTGCTGACCGATCCGGGAACGTTCAGGGGCCGGTACACGATCCTGACGCATGTGAGCGACGCCCAGGGCGTGCGCAACGGAGACCCGGTGCGGCTCCGGGGAATCAACATCGGGAGGGTGGTCGGTTCGCGGCTGGACAGCGCCGGGGTACTGATCGCGCTGGAGATCGAGGGCGAATGGAGAATACCCGCCGGGTCGCGAACCGAGCTGTCCTCGGAAGGGGTGCTCGGGGGCATGGTTGTGTCGGTCGTGGCGGGGCGGGGCGAGCGTTTCGTCGAGCCGATGGAGGTCATTCCGGGCGAGGCGTTCCCGGGCGTGCTGGAATCGGCGGGAGGGATCGCGGGCGATGCCGGGGAGGTCCTCGAGCGGATCAGGGCCGTGCTGTCCGACTCCTCGATCGCCGCGGCGAGCGAAGCCGTGTCATCTCTGCGAGACGTGCTGAGCGACCTCTCCCTGCTTACGGAGGGTCAGGCCGAGGAACTGCGGACCCTGACCGGCAGCCTCCGGCGTTCGGCCAGGAACGTCGAGGGAATCACCGGGGCCGACGAGTGGCGCCGGACCCTCGCCTCCGCCGAGGCCGCTCTCGCGGTCCTGGACCGCACTTCAGCGGACTTGGCGGCGTCGGTCGCCTCGCTGAACGGCATCCTGGGACGCATGGACCGGGGCGAGGGCACGCTGGGACGCCTATTGACCGATGAATCGCTCTACGAATCGCTGACTGCGACGGCCGAGTCCCTGCGCGAGCTTGTCGCGGACGTTAAGGCCAATCCGGGCCGCTACCTGAAGATCGAGATCTTCTAGCGGTCCGCGGATAGGCCCGCGCGGTCTCCAAGGCGCGCCTCGCCGCTCCCGGTGCTCGGGCGGCTTCGTCCACGGACTGCCGCCGGAGGGGACTGGAACCCGCTACCACCCCGGGGCGAAGTGCAGACCGCTGACCCACCCCACCCCCGGGCGCTGCCACGGATAGGCGTGGTACCATTCGAGGATAAGGGCCCCCAGGATGTTGAATCGGAAGGAGAACCCGGTGCTTGCCACCGGGATCCGGCCCTGGTCGGTGGTTGACCACTTCAGCTCCGTGGGCCGGTCGCGGTCCCAGGCCGCGCCCACATCGGCGAACGCCGTCAGCTCGATGGGCAGGTAGGGGAAGTTGAACAGTCCGAATTCCTCGACCCCCGTGAGGGGCAGGCGAAGCTCCAGATTCAATACGCCGACGCGGTGGCCCACCAGCCTGTCGGTTAGGAAGCAGCCGGTAATGTCCGAGGTGGGTTCCGTGCCCGCGCACTCCGTTCTGAGGTCGATCGACTGTGAGGAATACCCGCGGATGAAGGTCTCCCAGCCCAGGAAGAACGGATAGATCCGGTCTTCGACCTCCGCTCCCAGGTTGCCGTAGCGCCCCAGGTGGAGTCCGCGCGCGGCCAGGGTGACGAGGCCTCCGCCGTTGAAGTAGCGCCGGTAGTCGAGAGTCAGGGTCCGGAAGTCGACCGTTCCGCCGGTGGCCCCCGCCTCCAGGCGGAAGCGCTCGCCGCGGACCGGACCCGTAAACGCCGAGTAGGAGTTGTCGCCGACGAAGGCGACGGAGGCGGAGGCCAGATTCAGTGGATCCCGGGCGGTGATTCTGTTGCGCTCGTAGTCGTAGACGCGCCCGAAGTCGTCGAGGAAGAACCTCTCTCGCTCCAGATGGTACGAATAGCGGCTGAATCCGATGCCGCCTTCCAGCCGCCGGGTCCGAGAGAGAGGGAAAGCCACTATCCCTTCGGCCGCGTCCACGTAGATGCGCTGGGTGATGACGGAGAACTCGCCCGGCGTGTAGGGGTCGACATAGCGGGAGAGGATCGGATTGTGCTGCAGACCCACCCCCCAATTCCAGCGACGTTTCTGGTTCATGTAGAAGACCCTGCCGCCGATGTCCCTGAGGCTGCCGTTGGCCTGCAGCTGCACCCCGAGGAAACGGTCCCCGAGCATGTCGCTGAAGGTGGCGGTGGTGCCCCCCGTGGCAGTGGCCCCGTAGGGGTCGGTGCCGATGCCGATCGTCGGCTGGCCGATGTAGTCGAGTTGCAGCGAAGGATCGTACTGCTCCGCCTGGTCGGCCGTGTAGATGCTGTCTCCGACAAGGCCCGTGTAGGGGTCGGCCAGGTATCTCGCCACCCGGCTCGGGAACCCGGGCCTGCCGGGCGGAAGCAGACGCCCCGGATGGGTGCCGGCGTCCGCGACGAAGTCCACCGGGGTGGACGTCTCGGCGGGGTAGGCGGTGTTGATCGCGTATCCGCGTTCGTGAAAGACGGAAAAGGCGAGAAGGTTGGTCCGCGGGGAGTACGAAAAGGCCGGCGAACTGGAGGTGATTCCGCTGACCCCGGTGACGGCCCGGGTAATCCGCCGCATCTCGCCGTCCGCCAGCCGCAGGTGGTAGATGTCGGAGAAGCCGTCGGCGTCCGACAGGAAGAACACGCCTTCGCCCGTCCGGTCGTAGACGGGGTTGATGTGCTTGGCCCCGTCGAAGACCGAGAGCGGCGCCACTTCGAGGGTCTCCAGATCCAGGAATGAAAGGACGTAATTCCCGAAGGTCAGCGTCTCGAAGTCGGTTTCGGCGCTACGGTCGGATACGAAGACCAGCGTGCGGCCGTCGGGCGACCAGGCGGGCTGGAGGTCGGCGTGCTTGTCGTTGGTCAGCTGTTGGACGCTCCCGGTCTCGGTGTCATGGAGGTAGAGATCGGTGATCCCTCCCCGGAGGCCGGTAAAGGCGATCCGGCGGCCGTCCGGAGACCAGGCCGGGTTCTGAATCGCCCCCAGCCCCTCGATGTCTATGCGGTCTTCCAGGCGGCCGCTCTGGACGTCCATGATCGCGAGCTGGTTGTTTCCTTCGGCGAAGATGACGAAGGCGAGCTTGCGGCTGTCGGGCGACCAGGAGCCGCTGCTGTCGATGAAGCGGATGCCGTCGACATACGCCGTCTCGTTCCGCCGGAGCGGGCGCAGGATCCTGCCGGTGGCGACGTCCGCCACGTAGAGGTCCATCGAGAAGAGGTCCTTCTCGGACTGGAAGACGAGGTAGCGGCCGTTCGGGCTCAGGGACGGCGCCACGTTGG
This sequence comes from Gemmatimonadota bacterium, assembly GCA_028873825.1. Classification (GTDB taxonomy): domain Bacteria; phylum Gemmatimonadota; class Gemmatimonadetes; order Longimicrobiales; family Gaopeijiaceae; genus Bin94. The sequence continues at coordinate 10,211 of JAPPNM010000092.1, forward strand.
TGCGTCCGGCGCCGCATTCCATGCAGATCAGGACCTTGCCCGTCTCGTAGGGCTCGGTCCTGCCCGCCATGAGCGGCCGGTAGGCGGCTTCGACCGCTTCCCACCACTGCGCCGAAAAGCTGTCCTCCGGCATGCCGAAGACGTGTTCCACCGCGGGTTCCCATCCCCGTCGCAGCGCCGTGCGGAAGAAGTCCTGAACGGCGTCGTCCCCGTAGGTGCCTCCCACATAGGATAGGAGCGCCTGCCCGAAGCGATAGGCGAAGTACTTGGGGTCCCGCGTGATCTCCTTGAGGGTCGGCTTGTCGTCGCGGAGGATGTGGTCCCTGAGCCACATGGCCGTGTGGGGATGCTCGCGACCCATCGACATGTACTCGGCCATGCCCTCGACCAGCCACAGCGGAAGACGGGCCAGATTCATGAATCCGCCGCTCAGTCGGTTCTGGGCGATGTTGAACTGGAAGGCGTGGACCAGCTCGTGCCCCAGAATCCGGTCGGTTTCGCGATAGGAGGCGTTCAACGGCATGATAACGCGGTTCTTGAGCGATTCGGTGACGCCGCCCGTCCCCTGGCTGATCGCCCCCGCCAGCGTGTTGGTCTGCTGGAAGTCCGGGTGGTCCGCATAGATGACCAGTGGCCTCCGGGACTCGAACTCGTGCTGAAACGCGCGGGAGAAGCGTTCGTACCAGCGTTCCGCCATGCGGACCATGTCCTCGACCGCCTCGGCCTCTTCCGCGTAGAAGTGGATTTCCCAGTTCTGCGACGTCAGGACCAGGAAGTCGCGCTGTTCGTACTGAACCTTGTTGCGCCCGAAGTACTGGGCGGCAGCCGGAACGGGCAGGGTGAGCAGGAACCCGAGGGCACCCGCCAGGGCGAGTGTCCGGGGGGCCGGATGTCCAGGGGTGCGTTTCATTGCTGACATGACCGCCCTTTGTTCGCGTGATGTCTCCCGAGCCTCGAATCGAGCCGCCGCCGGTCGCCGGATCGCCGCGCCCTTGACCGACCTGCCACTCATGTACACCGCTCTCGGGACGGAGGTCCTCGTCGGCGCCCGCCCGGGCGAAGCCCGGATGACCCGGCTTCATGCGGCGGGACGGCGGCTTCGGGATCCGCGGCTCTCCATTGGAGAATACACGATATCGACCGCCATTACCACGGTTGCGTTACGGCGGGGTTCCCGGGCGCCGCCGCCCAGGCGTCCCGGCAACCGCGTTCCGGCCCCGTTCCGCGACTGCCGGCAGACCCGCGGCGACGGTTGCCGTAGGTTGACCTGCGCCTCCGGGTGAAGCGAGAGTTGTCGGCACCGCCAGGTGTCCGACGGCTCCCGGAAGCCCGCGGACGCATCGCCTCCCATGGCCGCGCGCGGCCGGTCCGGTCCGTGCGCCGCCGGACCCCGACCTAACGGAGAAAGCGACAAGATGACGGAGATCGCCGCCGTACGCACCGAGCACGCACCCGAGGCCCTCGGCCCCTACTCCCAGGCTGTCGTGACAGGCGGCTGGATCTTCGCTTCAGGCCAGATCCCCATCGACCCGCGGACGGGTTCGCCGGTGGAGGGAGACGTGCAGGACCAGACCGACCGGGTTCTCCGGAACTTGGCGGCCGTGCTCGCCGCGGCCGGAGGGAGCCTCCGGACGGTGGTGAAGACGACGGTGTACCTCTCGGACATGGCCCTTTTTGCGGACATGAACACCGTCTACGCCCGGCACTTCGGCAACCACCGTCCCGCCCGGGCCACTGTGGGAGTGGGGGCGCTGCCCAAGGGGGTGGACGTGGAGATCGAGGCGATCGCGAGAGTTGCCTGAAAGAGGCAACTTGAAGATGGGGCAGGCTTCCGGTATGATGATAAGGTACCTCCGAGGTGCCATCCGCTTCGGGGGGGTTCATCGCCCGCCGCTCGCCGAAATCCAGGACTGCGGTCGGAGCGGTTCCGCATCGGTACCGCAGGATCCGGACTCGCATCCGAGGCATTGGAGGTCGAACAACACGATGCGCAACTTGTCCGGAGTCCGGGCGGGAGTCCTCGGCGCGCCCTTGGCGGCGGGCCTCGTTCTCGCGGCGGGCGTCTCCGCGCAAGCTACCGGCGTCCTGACCGGCCGCGTTACCGACGCGGCGTCCGCGCGCCCGCTCGACGGGGTGGTGGTGTCGCTCCCCGGAACCGCCTTCGGCGTCCCCACGAACGCCTCGGGCGGGTACGTCTTGCTGTCGGTTCCGCCCGGCGAGTACGCGGTTCGCGCCGCGCGCGTGGGGTACCGCCAAGGCGAACGGACGGTGACCGTCTCGGCCGGCGCGACGGCGGAGCTGAATTTCGAGCTCGACCAGGCGGTTATCGCGCTCGACGAGCTCGTCGTGACCGGCGCGGGAATCGTGACCGAAAAGCGCAAGCTCGGCAACACCATCACGACCATCAACACGGCCGCGCTCGAGAACGCCCCGGTCAGCGACTTCAGCCAGCTGATCGCGGGGCGGGAGCCCGGGCTGGTCGTGCTCCCGTCATCGGGCTATACGGGCGAGGGCGCGCGAATCCGCATCCGCGGGTCGGCGTCGCTCACGCAGCTCAACGAGCCCATCGTGTACGTGGACGGTATCCGCGTGGACCGCTCGGCCGTGACGAGCTTCAACGGCCAGGGGAGCCCGTCCCGCCTCGACGACATCCCGCCGGAGTCGATCGAGCGGGTCGAGGTGCTGAAGGGCGCGGCCGCCGCCACCCTGTACGGGACGGAGGCGTCGAACGGCGTGATCCAGATCTTCACCAAGCGCGGGCGGATCGGCAGGCCGCGCTTCACCGCGCAGGTCGACTTCACCGGGATTTCGGTTCCCACGAACCGGATTCTTCCGATTGCCGACTTCGCCGCGCGGGCGTGTGCGCGGCCCGGATGCGCCGGGGAGAAGGACGATTCGATTCTGAATGTGACGGTCTCGCGAATGTCGGATCGCTGGGGACGCAACATCGAGCCTTACGTGCCCATCGAGCGGGACTTGGTGCCCGAACTCCTCACGACCGGCGTGGGCCAAGCCTACTCCGGCTCGGTTTCGGGAGGCTCCGAGTCGTTCCAGTATTACGTGTCCGGTCGGCTGACCACGGAGGACGGCCCCTACGATGCCGCGCGGAACTTCGAGCCCGTCGAGGGTATCGAGCCGGAAACCGACACGAACCGGCGTGCCTCGGTCACCTCGAACTTCACGGTGATGCCGAACAGCAAGCTGCGGCTCGGCTTTTCGACGCTGTTCTCGGACATGGAGCACCACACGCCGGACAACTCGAACAACATCTTCGGGGTGTTCTCGTCCGCGCTCATGATGCAGCTGCGCCGGGCCAACACCGAGGCCTGGCTGGAGGAGCACTCCGACAGCATAGACGAGAGGTTCAACCACTACGGCCAGCCGGCGTTCGCCACGCTGCGCGAGAACATGTACCAGCGGAACTTCGTGAACTCGCAACACTTCACCGGCACCGCGAACGTCGAGTACGCGCCGACCGACAACTTCCGCCTGTCGGGCGCCTTCGGCATGGACTTCGCCGCCGACGATGCGGTGGAATTCCGTCCCTATCGCTGGAACGTGGACCAGTTCTCGGGTTCCGAACCGGACGGGAGCCGGCAGGTCAACGAGGACCGCAGCCGCGAAATCACTGCGGACGTGAAGGGCTCGCACGTCCACAGAACCGACCGGATCGAGAACACCTTCCTGTTCGGCGGGCAGGGTTTTCTCCGTCAGCGGCAGTCCGCCGGCGGCGAGGGCCGCGACTTTCCCGGTCCCGGTCTGGAGACGCTGTCGGCGCTCGGTTCCCAGGCATCCTACGAGACCTGGCTGAGGGTGACCCAGATCGGCGGCTATCTGCAGGACCAGATCGGGGTGGACGACTGGTTCTTCCTGACGGTGGGGGGCCGCTGGGACGCCAACTCGGCCTTCGGCGCGGACTTCAGCACCGCCTTCTACCCCAAGGTATCGATTTCGATTCAGCCGCTGCGGGCGACGAACGGGGCGTCGGAGACGCTGTCGACCTTCCGTCTGCGCGGCGCCGTCGGGCGGTCCGGGCTGCAGCCGGGCGCGTTCGACAAGTTCACGACCTTCTCGTCGCAGGGTTCCGAGACGGGTCCGGGCGTGCGGCCCGCGAACCTCGGAAACGACGCGCTCAAACCCGAAGTTTCGACCGAGATCGAGTTCGGTACCGAGATGGGCTTCCTGAACGACAGCTGGTCGATGGAGGCCACCTACTGGAGCCGCAACGGCACCGACGTGCTGGTGGCGCGCCAGTTCCCCGTGACCGGGGGCTTCACTCAGACGCAGCTGGACAACATCGGCGGGATGACGGCGCACGGGCTGGAGCTGTACCTGCGCGGAGCGGTGGTCCAGCGGGAGGGACTGTCGGTCAACCTCTTCGCCAACACGGCGTACGAGTACCAGGAGATCACCGATATGGGCGGCGCCCCGCCGCTGAAGACGGGCGGCAGCTACCCCCGCTACCGGAACTATCTGACCGAGGGCTACGCGCCGGGCGCCTTCTTCGGCGCCAAGCTGGCCGACGAGGCCATTCCGCTCAACCTCGACATCGCTCCGCCCGTCGCCCGCGTGTGTCAGGTGCCTACGAGCGCACAGGCCCTGGAGTACTTCAGCGTTCCCCGCGATCCCAGCGAGTTCAAGCCGCTGGCGGTCGGCAACAGGACCGGCATCAATCCGGACACGGGAGAGCCCTGGGCGTACGGCACGCCCAACGACAGTCTGGCCTCCCACAACTGCGGAAACGGCCTTCTGCTAAGCTATCTGGGCAAGCCGACCCCCGACTTCGCCGGGTCCTTCGGATTCAACGTCGCTTTCGCCGAGAACTTCGAACTGAACACCCTCTTCGAGTACAAGCTCGGCCACCAGGTCCAGGACCTGTCCGGCATGTTCCGCCGGGCCAACGGCTTCATCGGGCGCAATACGCCCAGGTCCGCCGAACTGTATGCCGCGCTCGTCGATCCGGGCACTAGCAAGGAGGATCGGCTGGATGCGGCGATCGCGTGGGTCAAGGAGATCGAGGGGCTCTCGCCGATGAGCGGCATGAACGGCGTCTACGACGCCAGCTGGTTGCAGTGGCGGGAGCTGTCGCTGGCCTACCGGGTTCCCTCCTCCCTGGCGGACCGTTGGGGCATCTCGACTGCGACCCTGAATCTCGGCGCGCGCAACCTGCGGCTCTTCATGTTGGGGGACTACCCCGGCATGGACCCCGAGGGCAACGTGCTCGGACGGTGCAACGAAGGACTCGACTGCAATTTCCTCGATTCGACGGAAGGCTGGGGTATTCCCGTGCCGCGGAGGATCACGCTTTCAGCCCGCTTCACGTTCTAACGGCCCGTGGACGGAATCACCCCGGCATTCGAACGGCGACGCCATCCGCGTACTGCAAGCAGGCGGAAGAAACGACCATGAACGTACGGACTTTTCCGAACCGGGCGGCGGCGCTGGCGGCGACGGCGGCCCTAGCGACGTGCGGGCTCCTGGATGTGAGCAATCCCAACGACCTCGTGGAGGAGGACATCCGCAAGATCGAGGCGGCGGAGGCGGTGGTGAACGGGACGCTGGCGCTGGTGTCGTCGTCGGTGTCCCAGTCCTGGCAGCCCTACCTGGTGGCTTCCGACGAGCTGTACTGGATCGGTTCCAGGGACGCATGGCTTTCCCTCGACAAGGGCTTCGTCGACGATCCGCTCAACGAGTTCATCGACGGCCCGTTCCCCGCGATGGGGCAGGCGCGCTGGATGAGCGACCTGGCAATCGAGATCCTGGCGAATCACGTGGAGGAGGCCGAAACCGACGCGCTGAAGACGGCGATGGCACACCTCCTCGCCCGTGCGAACCTGTACTCGGGGATCATCTACACGGTCGTCGGCGAGATCCAGGAAGACTTCGCGTTCTCGAACAAGACCGAGGCGGGCGAACCGGTCGGAGCCGCGAACATGTACGCGGTCCTGGACGGGGCCATCGAGCGCCTGAGCGCCGCCATCGCCGGCTTCGACCGACATGGCGGCGACCCGGGCGTGACCCTGAACGCCATGGCCGTTCGCGCCCGGGCCCGGCACTCGCGAGCGATATGGGACGTCGTCAACCCGCGAGCTTCGGGGAGCGGCCTGGTCAATTCCGCCGGGGCGGGCGCCGACGCGGCGGCGGTAATCGAAGCGGCGGGCGGCAACGGCGCCGACCGGCTCTTCAACCTCACGTACTCCAGCGCCAGCGCCTCGAACGCGATGGCGGAGTGGATCAACGACCGCAAGGAGAACCAGATCGACCTGTCCGTCGTCACCGTCAACGCGGCTAACGACATCAACGGCATTGCCTTGAAGGACCCGATCGACGATGTGGAGGATCCCTCGGTGATCAAGTGGCTGAACCAGTGGAAGGGCGGAAGCTACCTGGACAAGGGCGGGATCTATCCGCCCCTGACGCTGGCTTCCACCAGGATGATGCACATCATCCTGGCGGAGAACGCCCTGGCCGGCGGGAACGAGTCGAGGTTCGCCGAGCACATCAACCATATCCGCGCCATGGACGGACTCACGGCCTTCAGCGGCCAGATCCCCGACATGGACATGCTGAGGCACACTCGGCGAGTGACCGTTCTGCTGCAGGGTCTGCGGCTCGCGGACATGTACCGGTGGGGCATCGAGGATCCCAAGTGGCAGGGTTCTTCCGACGCCGTGAAGTGTCCGGGCGTGATGCTGCCGGTTTCGAACATCGAGCGGCAGGCCAACCCGCAGGATTGGAAAGACGGCTGCAGTTAGCAGTCCGCGATCCCGAAGTCATGAGACCCGCCGCCGGTACGCTGCTCGCAGCCTGCGCCCTGACGGCGGTTTCGTGCGGGCTCCTCGAAGAGAAGTGGCCGAGGGAGGTCTCGTTCGAGATGCGGGGAGAGGCCGGACTCCGGGCGAAGGCGATCTACGCGACGAATTTCGTGGCCGGCGACGGCGGCGGGAGCGTCACGCAGGCGCTGGTGTTCTCCTCCGACACCGTGCTCCACACCCTGCCGGTCGACACGGCGATGAGCATTGCGCGGGATCGGCGCTGGCTGGTTCAGGTGGAAGCGCTCGCGGGCGACACCCTGGACGTCAGCGTGGCCGTGGATGTCGACGGCCGCAACCTGTTGTCCGAATCCGGAGGCATCTTTCCGGACGCCCCCTGGCGCTACGTTTACGTGTTCAACCAGCGAATCTCCGGTTCCGTGGACGTGAAGTTCTGATGCTGCCGGTGCGAGTCCCGCGCCGTGCCGTTCCCGTCTTCGGAGGGGTCGCGCTCTGCGCCTGCCACACCTACCTCCCTGTCGAGACGCCGGCCCCCGGATCCGTGGCGAGGGTGCATGTTCCGGTCAGGTCCGCGCTCGCGGCACCGGGCGTGCCACCCCGCACGGCATCGGTCGAAGGGCTCGTTGTCGAGGCCGGGGACACTCTCGTCCTCGAAGTGCGGACCCGGCGGGCGATCGGGGCCTTCGACGAATTCGTGCAGGAGAACACCTATCGGGTGTCGCGCGACGATCTGGCGGCCGTCGAGGTCCGGGAGTTCTCGCTTGGGAGGAGCGCGGCGCTCGGGTCGGCGATCCTCGGCGGGATTGCGTTCCTCGCCGTAGCCGCGTTCCAGGGGGAAGCGGGGGAGGGCGGGGAAAAGCCGCCACCGGGGGGCGGGCGGACTTTCGCGGTTCGGTTTCCGGGGCGGTAGGTCCGCGGCAGCCGCCTGCGGGCGGCTTGATCGGATGCCGTGCCCGGCTCTATCCTTGCCGTGCCCGTCCGTGCGGCGCTCTCCGGGTACCGGTTCGCCCGGGGGAGCGTCGCCCGGTAGCCAGTTCGCCCAACGTGGCCAAGGAGCGTCCCATTCGCGCGTCCCGTTTACGCCTCGTCGCATTGCCCGCTGCGGTCGCCATGGGCGTTCCGGCGGCTATTGCCCCGTTCCCCAACGCCGGCAGCGCCCAGGAAGCCTACCCGGAGGCGCTGTGGGGCTCGCTGGAGTGGCGCAACGTGGGTCCGCCCAGGGGCGGGCGCTCGATCGCCGTGGCCGGCTCGCAGGCCCGGCCCTTCGAATACTACATGGGCACCACGGGCGGAGGCCTGTGGAAGACGACCGACGGCGGGCAGAACTGGCGTCCCGTCACGGACGGGCAGATCGGCAGCGCCTCGATCGGCGCGGTGGAGGTCTGCGCAAGCGACCCCGACATCGTCTACATGGGGACGGGCGAGACCCAGCTCCGCGGCAACGTCCAGCAGGGCGACGGCGCCTACAGATCCGCCGACGGCGGGGAGACGTGGGAGCACGTGGGCCTCGAGGAGACCCAGAACATCGCGCGCATCCGCATTCACCCGGAAGACTGCGACATCGCCTGGGCGGCCGCGTTCGGCAAGCACTCCGCCCGCAATCCGGAGCGGGGGGTCTTCAAGACGACCGACGGCGGCGCCACCTGGCGCAGGGTCCTCCACAGGAGCGACAAGGCGGGCGCCGTGGACATCAGCGTCGACGCGACCAACCCCGACGCCGTCTACGCGTCGGTCTGGGAGGCGTGGCGGCGTTCCTGGGGAATGTCGTCGGGCGGGGAGGACAGCGGGCTCTGGAAGTCCACCGACGGGGGCGAGAGCTGGAGCGAGATCACCGCCCTCATCGGCCTCTCGGAGGGGCCGGTCGGCAAGATCGGGGTCGCAGTGTCGCCCGCGAATCCGAACCGGGTGTGGGCGCTCGTCGAACATGAGCCCGACGGGGGCTTGTGGCGCTCCGACGATGCGGGCGCCACCTGGGAACTGGTCAACGACGAGCGCAAGCTGCGGCAGCGGGCCTTCTACTACACGCGCGTGTACGCGGACCCCGGCGACGAGGAGGTCGTGTACGCCCTGAACACGGGGCTCTACCGGTCCCGGGACGGCGGCGCGACCTTCCCGCGCGGCATCCGGGTGCCGCACGGCGACAACCACGACCTGTGGATCGCGCCGGACGACCCCGACCGGATGGTCAACGCCAACGACGGCGGCGCCAACGTGACCTTCAACGGGGGTCTGAGCTGGACCGATCAGGACTACTCGACGGCGCAGTTCTACAGGGTGGCGGCCACGAAGCACCTGCCGTACCACATCTGCGGCGGCCAGCAGGACAACTCCACCGCCTGCATCCCGGTGCGGGGCTGGAGCCATATGGCGGCGCGGGGTCCCGGCGACCGGACGTGGTACTACGCGGTCGGGGGGTGCGAGAGCGGCCACATCGCACCGCACCCGGTCGACCTGGACATCTTCTACGCCGGTTGCTACGGGGGGAGCCTGTCCCGCTTCGACATGGCGACGGGGGCGACGCGGGCCATACACGTGTGGCCCGAAAACCCCATGGGACAGTCGTCCGAGGACCTAGTCGAAAGGGTGCAGTGGACGTTCCCAATCGTATTCTCGCACCACGACCCGCGGGTGCTCTACACCGGCACGCAGAAGGTCTGGCGGACGACCACCGAGGGGCAGAGCTGGGAGCGGATCAGCCCCGACCTCACGCGCGCCGACCCGGCGACGATGGGACCTTCGGGCGGCCCCGTCACTAAGGACCAGACCGGAGTGGAGACGTACGCCACCGTATTCGCTATCGCGCCGTCGCATCACGATCCGGAGGTGATCTGGGCCGGCTCCGACGACGGGCTTGTCCACGTCACGCGGGACGGCGGCCGCGAGTGGGCGAACGTGACGCCGCCGGACGCCCCCGACTTCGTGCGCATCAACACCGTCGAGGCGTCGCCGAACACCGCCGGGAAGGCCTACGTCTCGGGAATCCGGTATCTGGTCGACGACGACCGCAGCCCGTACATCTGGAAGACGGCGGACTACGGGCGATCGTGGACGAAGATCGTCGGCGGTCTTCCGGAGGACGACTTCATTCGTGCGACCCGCGAGGATCCGGAGCGTCCCGGGCTCCTCTACGCCGCTTCGGAGCGCACCGTGTACGTCTCCTTCGACGACGGCGCCCGCTGGCAGCCGCTCTCCCTGAACCTCCCGGTCGTGCAGGTTTCGGACCTGGTGGTCGAGGAGGACGACCTGGCGATCGCGACGCACGGACGTTCGTTTTGGGTGCTCGAGGACATCGGACCGCTCCGGCAGATGAGCGAAGAGGCCGCCGCGGCCCCGGCGTGGCTCTTCGATCCCGCCGACCCCGTTCGCGGGATCGACCGGACCGCCGGCTTCCGGTACCATCTGGCCGAGGACGCCGAGCGGGTCACCTTCGAGATCGTGGGTGGCGGCGGCGAGGTCGTGCGCAGGTGGGAGGGCGTGGCGGGGCGGGAGGGCGAAGAGGAGGACGAGGGTCCCTTCGCCCGCTCCCCAGGCGGTGGAGGAGGCGACCGCCCTGCGGTGGCCAAGGGAGGCCACGTGTTCCGCTGGGACCTGAGGTATCCGCCGTGGACGGACTTCGAGGGCCGCATCATGTGGGCGGCGCGGCCCATCGGTCCCGTGGCCGTACCGGGCGTCTACGCCGTGCGGATGACGGTGGACGGCGGCGCTCCGCTGAGCCGGGACTTCGAGGTCCGGGCCAACCCCAACCTCGACCGGGTCACCGAGGCCGATCTGCGGGAACGCTTCGAACTGGCCGTCCGGATCCGGGATCGCGTCACCGAAGCCAACGAGGCGGTCGTCAGGGTGCGTGACATCAGGGGGCAGGTCGACGACCGCCTCGAGGAGACCGACGACGCCGAAATCGAGGCCCAGGCGGTCGTCGTCAAGGACAACCTGAGCGCGGTCGAAGCGGAAATCTACCAGGTGAAGAACCGGAGCAACCAGGACCCCCTCAACTACCCGATCAGGATCAACAACAAGCTGGCCGCCCTGCTGGGACTGGTGGAGCGTTCGGAAAGCCGGCCCACGGACCAGTCGTATGTGGTGTTCGAGCGCCTTGCGGATCTCCTGGACGAGCAGTTGGAGCAGATGGGAATCGCAATTCGGCGCGATGTGGGCAGGCTGAACGAGCTCCTGGTCCGCGAGGGTCTGGAACCGATTCGGGAAGGCCGCCCGGTGAGCTGACGGACGACTCGCCCCTGTGACAAAGGAGCAAGAACATGCGCGGACGAGCCGTCCTGCTGGTTGCGACGACGACCGTGGCGGGGTGTATCTGGCAGGGTCGGGTGTCCAATCCCTTCGAAACGGAGGGGGCGGGGATCATCAGGGTCGTAGTGCAGAATCACAACTTCCACCAGGCGACCGTCAAGGCGCTGGGCCGCATCCAGCGCAGGATCGGCATCGTTGCCGGGAACAGCAGCGAGACCTTCAGCCTCCCCTGGCCCACCGCGGACAACCTCGTCCTCGAGATCGACCTGCTCGCGGGGAGCACGTTCCGAACCAACTCGATTTCCCTGGAACCGGGCGAGTCGGCCACGCTCTATATCGAGCAGGTGATAAGCTTGTCGACTTTGGTGCGGGCCGTGGGATCGGATGGGGGCTGACCCGCGTTCCGGTACCCCCGGAGATGCTTCGCCGGGCCTGCGAGCGCGCGGCCCGGCAGCCCGTGGACCCCTTCGCGGCTTCGCTCACTGGACGAACGGCGGCTTGCCGGCCCGGCGTCTCGCCGGTCCCGGCGCTCGGGAGGCTTTGTCCGCGGACTGCTAGACTCCGTACGGCAACCAGATGTTCTTGACCCGGGTTCCCTTGCGGAGAAGCAGCTCTCCGTCGCGGGCCGCCGGGGACAGCCAGTCCACCGCCCCCTCCCGGTCCACCCATACGCGCTTGAGGTTCCCCACCGACAGGCGTTCCACTTCGCCGGACAGCCCGTCCGCCACGAAGTCCCAGACCTGGTCGACATCGTCATGGGAAGCGAGCGCCGGCACGACTTCCCGGTGGATGCCCGACAAGATGTTGACCGCCCCCGCAGGCACGTCGGACGTCTCGAGGATCTGCACCAGGTCGAGCGCCGGAACGGGGAAGCGCTCCGGCAGAACCGCCACAACCGCATTGCCCTGCGACAGAGCCGCGGCGACGGGACCGGTCACGCCGGCCAGGGGCGCCCGGCCTCCGCAGCGGACCGCCACCGTGCCCACCGGCTCGTTCATGGCGAACGTGACGTTGGGGAAAGGCGTGGAGTGTACCCTGCCGTCGTGTTTGTCGGCCCAGGCGGCGAAGGTGAAGAGGGTGCGCACCGCCGCCTTCACCTCGGCCCGCGCGGCGGCCTCGCTCGTCCCGGCGCACCGGCGGAGCTCCGCGGCGAACTCCGCGGCGCGCACCGCCAGGTTCTCGGCCAAGAAATAGAGGATCTGGGCGCGCAGGTGCGCATTGCTCGCGGCCAGCCCCGTCCGCGCCCGGGCCGCCGCCTCCACGGCGTTGCGCACGTCCTTGCGGTTGCCGCGCGGCACCTCGGCCACGGGGGTGCCGACGGGGTCGGTCACCGTGAGCGAATACCCCCCGTCGGGACGCTTCTGCCCGCCGCCGATCCAGAGTTTGCGGGTGCGGTCGATTCGGTCCGGGGGCGAGGCGGGGGAGGGGGCCGGTGCCCGGCCGCCGCCGGAGTCGCCCGGCAGGGCCCCGGCGCTTTGGGCGGCGTCGAAGCCGGAGCCTTCCTCAGCGCCCGGGACCCCCGGCGCGGAATCTCCGTCGTTTCGGGCCCCCGCCGGCTTCAGGTACTCCCACATCCCCTCGCGGCCGCCCTCGCGGCCGAACCCGGACTCCCGGTAGCCGCCGAATCCGGAGGCGGCGTCGAAACGGTTGGTGCAGTTGACCCACACCGTCCCCGCCTTGATCGCGGGCGCCACCTCCAGCGCCAGGCTCAGGTCCTCGGTCCAGACGCTCGCCGCCAGTCCGTAGCGGGTGTCGTTGGCCAGCGCGACGGCTTCGGCGGGGGTCCGGAAGGTGAGGCTCACCAGGACGGGGCCGAAGATCTCCTCGGTGACGATGGAACTCGACGCCGGAGCCCCCGTGCAAAGAGTGGGGGGTAGGAACGGCCCGCCGTCCGGGACCGGCCTGGCCGGCTGCCAGATCGCGGCGCCGTCGCCCCTGCCGGCCTCCAGGTAGCCCCGCACCCTGTCCAGCTGGGCGCGGTTCACCAGCGCGCCCATGTCGATCGCCTTGTCCAGCGGGTGCCCCACGCGGATGCGCTCCATCCTGGCGCGGATGCGGTCATGCACCTCCTCCTCCACGCTCTCCTGCACCAGCAGCCTCGAACCGGCGCAGCAGACCTGTCCCTGGTTGAGCCAGACGCCGTCCACCACGCCCTCCACGGCGGCGTCGAGGTCCGCGCTCTCGAAGACGACGAAGGGGGACTTGCCGCCGAGCTCCAGCGACAGATGCCTCCCCGTCCCCGCTGTGACGCGCCGGATCTCGCGGCCCACCTCGGTGGAGCCCGTGAAGGCGACCTTGGCTACGTCCGGGTGCCGCGCCAGCGCCGCGCCGGCCTCCCCGCCGCCCGTAACGATGTTCAGCACGCCCGGGGGCAGACCGGTCTCCTGGGCAACCTCGGCAAAGAGGAGCGCGGTCAGGGGCGTGTGCTCCGCCGGCTTGAGCACAACCGTGTTAGCGGCGGCCAGGGCGGGCGCGACCTTCCAGGCCAGCATGAGGAGGGGGAAGTTCCAGGGGATGATCTGCCCCACTACCCCCACCGGTTCGTACCCAGGGAACTCGTCGGCCAGCAGCTGGGCCCAGCCCGCGTGATGGTAGAAGTGGCGGGCTGCGAGGGGAACGTCCAGATCTCGCGATTCGCGCACGGGCTTGCCGTTGTCCAGCGACTCCAGGACCGCGAAGAGGCGCGACCGCTTCTGTAGCTGCCGGGCCAGCCGGTAGAGGTGGCGGGCGCGGCCGTGGCTGCCGGTCTCCTGCCACTCGGGCAGCGCCGCGGCCGCGGCGGCGACCGCGCGGTCCACGTCGGAGCCGGTTCCGTGGCGGAAGGTGGCCAGCCGCCGGCCGTCCGCGGGGCAGTTCGTCCGCCCGAGGACGCCGTCGCCCGCCGTCCAGCGGCCGCCGATGAAGTGCCCGAAGGTGCGCTCGCCGTCCCTGAGCCACTCGTTGGCGATGCGGTCGCTCTCCGGCGCCGGCCCGTAGCCGGGGCGGAGGAAGGCGTCGCGGACGGGCGACCCGGAGGTGTCTCGGGCGCGGCTCACGCCGGGACGCGGGAGGCCGGGGAGGTCGGCGGCCGGGGCAGGATTGGCGCGCTCACCCCAGGGGATGCCGGTGGAACGCCGAATAGCGGCCCGTTACGTGGTGCTCCAGCTGCCGCTCGATGTCGGCGAGGAGCGAGCTGGCACCGATTCGAAAGAGGCGCGGGTCCATCCAGGCGTCGCCGAGCTCCTCCTTCGCCAGGACCAGCCAGGAGAGAGCGTCTCGAGCCGTCCTGAGCCCGCCCGCGGCCTTGAGGCCCACCCGTATTCCGGTGGACCGGCGGTATTCGCGGACGGCCCGGGCCATCACGATGCCGGCGGGCAGGGTCGCGTTGACCCTTTCCTTGCCCGTGGAGGTCTTGACGAAGTCGGCGCCGGCCGTCATGGCCACGGCGGCGGCGCGTTTGACGTTGGCCAGGGTCCCCAGCTCCCCTGTCCCGAGGATGACCTTCAAGCGGGCGTCGCCGCAGACCTCGCGGAAACCGGCCACCTCGTCGTAGAGTCGCTCCCAACCGCCCCTCAGCACCGATCCCCGCGTGATCACCACATCCACCTCCTCCGCGCCCGCGTCCACCGAATCGCGGATCTCGGCGAGTCTGGTCGCGAAGCGTGACAGTCCCGCCGGGAAGCCGGCCGACACGGCGGCGACGGGAATGCCGCTGCCGCGCAGGGCGTCCCGGGCGGCGGGGACCAAGCCGTGATAGACGCATACGGCGGCCGCGGTCACCTCATCTCGGCGCACTCCCAGCGCCCGGAGGATGTCGCTCCGCACGGGGCGCCTGGCCTTGCCGCAGAGGCGCCGCACCCGTCCCTCCGTGTCGTCGCCGGCCAGCGTGGTCAGATCGATCATGGTGACCGCGCGGAGCAGCCACCCTGCCTGCCGCTCCCCCTTGACGGAGCGGCGGGCGACGAGGGTGGCGGCGCGGTGGTCGGCGGCGGCGCGGTTGACCCGCACGCCGCGCACCGCCCCCAGGTCCAGAGGCTTGCCGGGGTTGCGCAGGCTCGGAACCGGCGGGGCGCCTTGGCCGGCGGGGGCCGATGTCGTCGATTGGCGGATCACGTCCGGCTTCCGGTCGAGGTGGCGAGGTCCGGGGATCACAGCGAAGATAATGCGTTCGGGCCGGAAGATCGCAACAGGAGGAACGACCGCGTTGGCGAGGCCGCAGAGCCCAATCGCAAGGCTGATCACGGGAGTCGCGGGCACCGCCGCGGGCGTGTTCTACCGGGTGGACCGCCACGGCCCCGCCCTTCCCGCGGGCCCGCTGCTGGTCGCCGCGAATCACCCTAACAGCCTGCTGGACGCCCTCCTGATCTTTCTTTGCAGCGAGCGCAGGCCCCGTCCGCTGGCACGGGCGCCGCTCTTCGACCGGCTGCTGCTGGGGCCCGTCCTGCGAACGCTGGGCGGCATCCCCGTCTACCGCAGGCAGGACGACCCCGCGGCGATGCACCGCAACGAGGACATGTTTCGTGCCGCGGTGGAGGTGCTCCGCGAAGGCGGCGCGATCCAGATCTACCCGGAGGGACGGAGCCACTCCGAGGCGCACCTGGCCGAGTTCCGCACCGGGGCCGCCCGCATCGCGCTGCGGGCCGAGGCGGCGGCGGGGTGGAGGCTGGGCCTCGCGATCGTACCGGTCGGGATCACGTATTTGCGCAAGGAGCGGGCCCGAACGGCGGTCGCCGTGCGTTTCGGGCACGCCTTCGGGTGCGCCGACCTTAAAGACGCGTACCTCGAGGACCCTCTGGCGGCGGCGCGGGCTCTCACCGGCCGGATTGAGGCGGGGATCCGCGCCCGCACCCTCAACTTCGTCCATCGCGAGGACAGGGAGCTGGTGGAGGTGGCGGAGCAGCTCTACGTGCGCGAATCCCGCTGGGTTCCCTGGCGGGCCCGGGAGGCGCTGGGCACCCGTTTTTCCCGCCTGCAGCGCTTCGCGGCCGGGCTGGAGCGGATCCGTCGCGAAGCACCGGAGGAGCACCGCGAGCTCAGGCGCAGGGTGGAGCGCTACGCCGCCCTGAACGCGCGGGTCGGGGCGGGGGAGGGGGGCGTGCCGCCCCGTTTCGGCCTCGTGCCGGTCGCGCGCTACGTGGCCGTGCGGGGGACCCTGCTGCTGCTTGGCGCTCCCTTCGCGGCGGCGGGAGTCCTATTGTGGGTGCCGGTCACGCGGGTGTCGGGGTTCGTGGTCCGGCGTCTGCGGCCCGCGTCCGAGGTGACGGCCACCTACAAGCTCGCGGCACTCCTCGGCGGCGTGGCCGCGGCGTGGGTGCTCTGGGTCTTCCTGGCGCATGTCGCGGGCGGGCCCTTCGCCGCCCTCGGCGCGGCGGTGGCGGCGCCTCTGTGCGGGTACGTGGCCATCGGGTGGGTGGAGCTGGCCAGGGAGGCCGGGGAGGACGCCGTGCTGTTCCTGAGGCTTCAGGGGCGGCCCGACGTGCGGATGCGCTTCGCCCGAATGCGCCGCGAGCTGGCCGAGACCTTCCGGCGCCTGGAGAGGCGGTGGGAGGGGGAGTTGCCCGACCCGGGAGATGATGGCAACGTGTCGGCCCCGGAGAGGCGTCGCGGCGGTGACGCCGGGGGCGGTGCGGCGGCCGGGCGCGGGTGACCGCAGGGGGACGGATCGGGACTGGTGTCCCGTCTGGTCTTCAAAACCAGTGTGCCCGGCTAAAACCCGGGTGGGTGGGTTCGATTCCCACACGTCCCCGCCACCCGTGATCGTAAATAATAGTGATTACAATATGTTAGGCGATCATATGGCCAACGTATCCCCCAATATCTACCCCCACGCGCAAACGATGGCCTGCCACGCTCCGGATTATCGAACTGGTGGGGGAGACCGCTGATGCCGGCCCGCGACCGATTCGGCCGCCGGAGCGGTCCGCCGTAGCGCCTCCTGTAGGCGGATCACCCCCCCCCCCCCCGGGGGGGGGGGGGGGGCGGGGGGCGGGGGGGGGGGGGGGGGGGGCGGGGGGGGGGGGGGGGGGGGGGGGGG
>JAPPNM010000092.1:27251-29633 GCA_028873825.1 Gemmatimonadota bacterium
CCTTCGGGCCCCGGGGGGGGGCCCCGGTTGGCCCCCCTTTTGGGGTTAACCCCCCCCCCCCCCCCTTTAGAAGGAGGGCCGCCGAACGGGGGGGGCGAACCGCTCAGGGCTGATTCCGAGGGTTTTCGGGTGGATCAGGCAGCCGTGGTGATCGTAGAAGCCGCTCTGGCCCATGTCGTGCGCAACGCCGCCGAGGCGGCATACGCTCGCACCGACCTGCTCGACCGCCGCCGCAAGGTCATGGAGGACTGGGCGGAGGTACATCGGGGCGTAGCCTCCCGGCTCCATAGTTCCCGAGCGCGCCCGGCGCTGTCGAAGTTCTCTCGCCACCCGCCCGACGGCGGCCCCGTCCCGGTGGCCGTGGCCGGTGGCCCTGATCCGGACTTCGGCGACGCGCCGGCGGATCGCGTCCGCAACGGCGCGCGGCTTCGTGGCCCGGCGCGGTTCCCAACGGTCCACCGAGGGGACCAGTGGAAGTCAGCGCCTTCATTGATGCGCCCGGCGAAGTGCTGTGAGCGCCGAATGCGAATCCGTTCGGTGCGCAGTGTCACGATCATGCTCCCATGATCCGCTCGCACCCGCGCTCATGCTCACTTCCCGTTGGAAACCCGCTCCCCGCTCATGCTCACTTCTCTTGGACAACGCTTCACCTTGCGCGGCTGGCGGGTGGTCGCCACGTTGTCTCCGTCAAAGGAAGTCTTCGGTAGGGGGCGCTCCACCGGCGATTCAGCCGGGCCGCCCGCCGAATACAAGGGCCGGTGCGAGCCGGGCGGCCAGTCCGCCCGCGCTCCCCGGCCACAGGCGGGGGTTTCGCCCCCTTCCGGGCTTCCTTTGACAACCGGCCCGGCCTTGCCGTGCTGACCGGGGACAGACACCTGCCGTGAGAGGAGCGCTGGCGATGCGACCCGAACCTAAACCCTGCCCCTTGCCCTTTCGCTGGCCGTCCTGGCGGCCCTCCCGCTGCTCTCCGGATGCGTGGGGGAGGGGGAGCTCGAGCCCATCGGCGAGCTCCTCGAAGTCGGCCCCGAGCTTCCGGAGGGTGTGTCGGCCGGTCCCGACGGCTCGGTCGCCATCGGGAAGGGCCTGGCGATCCCCGAGGGCTTCGCTCTCGGCGAGGAGGACTGGAAGGCCTTGGCGTTCATGGACGGCTTCGACTGCACCTCGATATGGGCATGCTACGTCAAATGTCCGTGGGGCAGTGTATGCGTGTGCGAATGGGATGGCCAACGGTGGCAATGTGTGGTTGTTCCTTCCGAGGACTATTGCAAGTGGTTCAAGCATGGGTGCGGAGGGGTAGTCGGAGGAGGCGATTGGAAAGACGAAGTATCGTTGCATTGCCCCGCGAGTGTGACGCGTGGCGGTACTGCGAATTGCGAGATTCGCACGGGCAACGTGAATCTCAATCTTCTACGTGTCGACTATTGGTGGTCCGATCTGGGTGGCGAACAGTACGGGGGCATGACGTGGGAAGGCGTAGCGACCAATACCGCCATGATAAAGGTGTGGCTCTCGATGGCGATGATGAGAGAGTCGTTTATCCTCGAGCAGACCGTCAACGTCAGGCCGCGCACGGTTGGCCGGCTTGGCGTATGGAACTTCGAGAGGATGACCCATGTAGGTTACAGTTACACCTATGGGCTCCCGCCGGGGACGAAGTACAAGGCGTGGGGCGCGTACAGGGCGGAGAGTCAGCACGGGGGAGGAGCCGGGGTCGCTAGGGAGGGGACGGGGCCCTGGGCGGGACAATACTACACCTACCTTCCGCACCGGCTGGGGGGGCGCATGTTCCTTCACCGCGACTTCCACACGAGCGGCGAGCCGCACCATTCGGCCCACAATACCTGCAAAGGTAAAGGTGTTCCGTCCAGCGCGAACGTGCTCACGGTCAACACGATGTGCGGGTACTGGAACAACCTGATAGGGGTGTGGTGGTTCCGCGTGGTCGGGCACGAGCAGCAGCACGAGAACGGCGCGAACAAGTGCCTCACGGAGGGCAACGACGCGCGGAACGCTCTCGGCCATATGGAGGGCTTGTGGAGGGTGCAACGGGATTTCAACCGGGTGTTCCAGACGTTCACCCGCGACGGTGGTCCCTTCAAGCAGGCGATGGAGACCAGGACCTCGACCCCGGTCTCCCCGGTGATCTGGGAGTGGCGGGACGAGGGCGCATGGACCTTGCAGGCGCTTCGGCCGGTCCGGCACAATGGGCAGGACGGCTGCTAGCTAGCTAGCCGAAATCCGAAAGGGAAAGGAGATTGAAACGATGATGATTCCGAGAATCTCGCTCGCGACACTGGCCGTTCTGCCGGCGGTGCCCGCGACTATCGCAGCTCAGGAGCGACTCACCGTTGACGACGTGCTGGAACGGTTCGCCGCCGTCGG
>JAPPNM010000096.1 GCA_028873825.1 Gemmatimonadota bacterium
TTCGTTTGCGACACTGCGCTGACCCCGCGTCTCGAAGATCGACGAGCTCGCAGTCGCTGAACCCGTAGCGTGACGCCCTGAAGGCGTCTGGCGTCGACGACGCGGTCACCCTCTACCAGGCTCGCCGGCGGGAAGCGGGTCGGGGTGACCGATCTGGTCGACGCGATGCGCGACGCCGAGGTGAACGTGAACACCCAACCGGTTCCTGATGGGTTTCTGGACTCGCAGCTGCGCGGTTCTGTAGAGGCGCCGCTGAACGCACCGCGCGATCCCGGGCGGATGGGTGTCAATGGTCGGGCGAGACATCAGGCGTGCGGTGGTCCCGCAAAGACGCGGTGGTCGTCAACGGTCGGTCGCGGCATCAGGCGTCCGTGGCGACTCCGCCCACAGACTCGTTGTTCTCGCGCGGGCGCGGCCTCGGTAACGCCCCTTGCTTTTTGCCGTCGCCGAAGGTGCTATTGAACGTCTCCGTGATGCCGACCCTGAAGCCCGCGATCTGTTTGATCAGATTCTCACTCTCCTCTTCGGCGGCGTTTCGGCTGAGGCGCATACTGCGATACTGGCGAGTCAGTTTGGTCTCCTCCATCAACATATTCAAACCACTCGAGCCTAGCAGCAGCTCCTCGAAATTGAAGCTAATGTCCACGAACCACCAGCCAAGCAGAGGCTCTAAGACAATCAAGGCGATTCCCGTGAGACCCGCTGATAGCGCTCTATGCAGGTACCGGCGCTCGTCTTCGAATTCCCCATTTTGGCCCGCTCGCTGTCCTGGCCGCATCATATAGTCACAACCAGCAGAAATGGCGAGCGTCGGAACGATTGCGAACAGTGCCAAAAATAATAGTGCTTCAGGGTGCTCCTTCAACAAGAAACGGAAGTCGAGCGGCTCGTCGCATTCTGTCGCCAGGTGCCTGTAGATGGTAATGCTTGCGTCGCAGATTGTCAGCCACAGTACAGGTAGAGTCAACCACTTTACAGAATTGGCGAGCCAGCCATCACCCTCAACAGCCGGACGGTCTCCTTTCGTGTCAGCCATTCAGTTGACCCCCTTGCTGGCGCGCTTGCCAAGTGCGCGATTCCCGTGGGAGTGAACGCGGAATCCGGGGCCGGTGAGACGTCGTGGGGCGGCCGAGCGCGATCCGAATCGAAGATCCGGGCACGAACACCTTGTCGAGCTGCGCCGCCTGTACGGATTCCGGTCCTTCTCGGGCGGTGGCGGCGGACGCGATCAACGACGGCCCCGGCCGTCATGACTGGTCGGCGGTCTCGTCACGGTTCGCCGCACCGACTCTCTCGACCACTTCACCCGGTGCCCCCATGCGGATGACGGCCCTGGTCCGGAGGCTGACCCCACTTGACGCACCCGCCACCCCTCAGATCCCGTCCATGGAACGTTCTCTCCTCATCGTCGTCATTGATGGTACCGCATTCGGTTTCGCAACCGGTTGTGCTCCGCCCCGGGTTTGCCGGTACCCCTCGCCGCCGAGTTCTACGATCAGGGCCTCGCACCGGCGGGCGCTGTGGCCGCAGGCACCGATGGCGTGCGTCCGGGCCCGGCTCGCCGGTGAGCCCCGCTGGCGAACGGACCGCCCGAAGGGTCCTGCGTGGCTCCGGTCACCGGCCTGCGGGCCGCGTGCCCGCGTCAGGACGCCCGCGTCTTCTGGTACTCCTGCCACGCCTCGCTGATGGCCTGGAATCGTTCCAGGTTCCCGGTCTCCCGGTCGGGGTGGTGGAGCTTGGCGAGCTCCTTGTAGGCCTGCTTCACGGCGACCGCCGGCGCTTGGCGGTCGATTCCCAGGACTTCCCACCAGGGCGTCGGGGCATCGCCCGCGGTGAGCCGCTTGTATCCGGCGAACGCCTGGCGGACAGAGCCCACGCCCCAGCGGTCGATGCCCCGGAGGGCTCCGATGTGGGCGGCGACGGCGGCGATGTTGTCCTCGACCCGGAGCCAGCGGTCGCAGGCGAGCACCAGCCCTTCGGGCACCGACTCGAGCTTGAAGTACACGGCCGCCCCGGGATCCTCCGGCGTCCTCTGGCGGGCGTAAGGCAGCCCGTCCCGGCGGACGGCGACGTTCGTCGACACGATCACGTTCGCGGCGCCGAGCAGGCGGCACTCGCGAATCAGGCGGCTCGTGGCGTCGGTCATCGAGAGCTGGTCGTCGACGGCGCGGGCGTTCCTGAACCGGGCCCGCTCCCGGTCGCCGGGCCGCGTTCTCGGCCATCCGGTCGGCCATGCCAGGGGATAGGGTGTCGGGTTGTTCATGTCGGTTCGTTCAGGAGCCGAGGACCTTTCTGGCCCTGCTCCCGCGGCTGGCCCTGTGGGCCGACATATCGGTAGAGCGTCACCGGCCTGATGCCGAGCTCCCGGCACAGCTCGGACACCGACGTGTCGCGGTGCGCCATCGCGGCCTGGGCCAGCCGCACCTGGGCCTTCGACAGCGCGAACTTCCTCCCGCCTTTGCGGCCGCGGGCCCGCGCGGCTTCGAGCCCGGCCACGGTCCGCTCGCGGATCAGCTCCCGCTCGAACTCGGCCAGCGCCGCGAAGATGCCGAACACGAGGCGCCCGGCCGCGGTCGTGGTTTCGCGCTGTCGAAAGCCCCAGGTGCGGCAGGCCCCGGGCACCGACCGTCGAGGCACCGCGAAAACGC
The DNA here is from genome assembly GCA_028873825.1 of Gemmatimonadota bacterium. Taxonomy (GTDB): domain Bacteria; phylum Gemmatimonadota; class Gemmatimonadetes; order Longimicrobiales; family Gaopeijiaceae; genus Bin94. The sequence goes on from JAPPNM010000096.1 coordinate 2,649, forward strand.
TTAGCGTAGTATTTCGGTGCGCCGTGAAAAGGCGCCATTCCACAGCGGGTGCGA
>JAPPNM010000062.1 GCA_028873825.1 Gemmatimonadota bacterium
CCCCCCCCCCCCCCCCCCCCCCCCCCCCCCCCCCCCCCCCCCCCCCCGCGCGGCGGGCCGCGCCCCGCCCCCGCCCCGCCACCGCCGCCTCCGCGCCCAAGCGGTACGATTCGTGCGCGAGGACCGCGGCGATCACGTCCATGCGAAGCTCCACCTCGGCCCGCCGGAGACACCGGTCCCCCAGCCCGATCCACGATCCCGCCCTGCGAAACGCGCATCCCACCGCTCCGCCCGTCTCGCCGATCGGGCCGCCCCCGGTCCCGAAACGGGCCGCCATGGCGCCGTGGTCGCGGCGGCCGGCCGCATCCAGGAACTCGGCCACGACGCGGACGTGCCCCGGCGCCGGGTCAGGGCCGGGCGGCGGGACGGCGGCATCCCGCGCCGCCGCCCGCCCGCACCCGGCCGCCGCCGCAACCAGCAGCCACGTCGCCGGCGTCCTCACCTCCGCCCCCGATCCCCCCGCCCCTCCCCCTCCGCGACGAGCACCAGCCCGTCGCCGTCGCCTTCCCTCTCCACGCGCACCGCGCTTCCCGGCACCACCTCTCCGTCCAGGATCCCCATCGCCAGCGGATCCTGCACCAGGCGCTGGACCGCCCGCTTGAGCGGCCGCGCCCCGAACGCCGGATCGTACCCCTCCCTCGCGATCGCCTCCTTCGCGCCGTCCGACACCGCCAGCGCCACGTCCTGCTCGGCCGCCAACTTCGCCACCCGCTCCAGCTGCAGATCGACGATCTTACGCAACTCGCTCTGCGACAGCGGCTTGAACACCACCACATCATCCACGCGGTTAAGGAACTCGGGCCGGAAGTGCTCCTTCAGCCGCCCCTTCACCATCTCCTCGACGCTCCGCCAGTCGCCGCCCCGCGACCGCGCCAGGATCTCCGGCGCCGCGATGTTCGAGGTCATGATGACGACGGTGTTGCGGAAGTCGACCGTGCGGCCCTGGCCGTCGGTGAGGCGGCCGTCGTCGAGGATCTGCAGGAAGACGTTGAAGACCTTGGGGTGCGCCTTCTCGACCTCGTCGAAGAGGACGACCGCGTGGGGGCGCCGCCGCACGGCCTCGGTCAGCTGGCCGCCCTCGTCGTAGCCGACGTAGCCGGGCGGGGCGCCCACGAGCCTCGAGGCGGCGTGGGCCTCCATGTACTCGGACATGTCCATGCGCACCATCGCGCGCTCGTCGTTGAAGAGAAACTCGGCCAGGGCGCGCGCCGTCTCGGTCTTTCCCACCCCGGTGGGCCCGAGGAAGAGGAACGAGCCGACGGGGCGGTCGGGGTACTGGATGCCGGCGCGGGCGCGGCGCACCGCCCGGGCGACGGCGCCGAGCGCCTTGTCCTGCCCGACGACGCGCCTTCCCAGGAGCGCTTCGAGGCCCGCCAGGCGCTTCCGCTCCGAGTCCATGAGACGGGTCACCGGAATCCCGGTCCACTCGGCCACGACCTCGGCGATGTCGTCGGCCGTGACCTCCTCGCTCAGGAACTTGCCCCCGGCCTGGAGCGAGGCTAGGCGCTCCTCGGCCTTCCCGATGTCGGCCTGCGCGGCCGGGATCTCCGAGTACTGGATCTCGGCGGCGCGCCCGAGCTCGCCGCGGCGGGTCGCCCGCTCCGCCTCGGTGCGAAGCCCGTCCACCCGCTCCTTGAGCTCCCGGATGCGCGCGATCTGGACCTTCTCGGCCTGCCAGCGCGCCTTCATCGACTGGCTGGACTCGCGCAGCTCGGAGAGCTCGGCCTCGACGCCGCCGAGGCGTTCGCGCGCGCCCCGGTCGTCCTCGCGGGCCAGCGCCTGCTTCTCGATCTCGAGCTGGATGATCCTGCGCTCCACTTCGTCGATCTCCTGGGGGAGGGAGTCGATTTCGATGCGCAGCCGGCTCCCGGCCTCGTCCATCAGGTCGATGGCCTTGTCGGGCAGGAACCGTCCCCCCACGTACCGGTCCGACAATCTGGCCGCCGCGATCAGCGAGTCGTCAGTGATGCGCACGCCGTGGTGCACCTCGTAGCGCTCCCTGATGCCGCGCAGGATGGCGATCGTGTCCTCGACCGAGGTGGGGGCGACGTAGACCGGCTGGAAGCGGCGCTCCAGGGCCGGGTCCTTCTCGACGTGCTTGCGGTATTCGCCCAGCGTGGTCGCGCCGATCACGCGCAGGTCGCCCCGGGCCAGCGCGGGCTTGACCATGTTGCCCGCGTCGACGGCGCCCTCCGCCGCGCCCGCTCCCACGATGGTTTGGAGTTCGTCGATGAAGAGGACGTAGCGACCGTCGGCCTCGGTGACTTCCTTGATGACGGCCTTCATGCGCTCCTCGAAGTCGCCCCGGTACTTCGCGCCGGCGAGCATGGCGGAGATGTCGAGCGAGACGAGCTTCTTGCCGGCGAGCGAGGTGGGCACGTCGCCGGCGACGATGCGCTGCGCCAGCCCCTCGGCGATCGCGGTCTTGCCCACGCCGGGCTCGCCGATGAGCACCGGGTTGTTCTTGGTGCGGCGGGCCAGGACCTTCATGACGCGGCGGATCTCGTCGTCGCGGCCGATCACGGGATCGAGCTTGCCGCGGCGGGCGCGCTCGGTGAGGTCGTGGGAGTAGCGGGCCAGGGCCCGGTACTTGTCTTCGGGGGTCCGGTCGGTGACGCGGTGGGAGCCGCGGATGGCCTCCAGCGCGGCGTCGAGGCGGGCGCGGGTGACGCCGTGGTCCCTGAGTATGCGGGCGGTGTCGCCCTTGCCGGCGGCGAGGCCGACGAGGAGGTGCTCTGTGGATACGTAGGCGTCGCCCAGGTCGCGGGCGGCCTCCACGGCGAGGTCGAAGGTCCTGCGGAGTTCGCCGGAGGCCCCGGGGACGGCGCCCCCGGTTACGCGGGCGCGGCGGGCGAGCTCGGCGGCGGCGGCCGCAGCGACCCGTTCCGGGGCGGCCTCGAGCTTCTCGAGCACCGGCGCGACGACGCCGTCCTCCTGTTCGAGAAGCGCCTCGAGCAGGTGGGCGCCTTCGATTTCGGGGTGTCCGCCGGTGCGGGCGGTCTCCGCCGCGGCGGCGACGGCTTCGGCGGCCTTTACGGTCAAGCGGTCCATGTTCATGTCGGGTCCTCCGGTTTGCATTCGGCTGGCAGGGTGCCATTCTGGCGGGGTTGCGAGGGCCTCGGCCGCCGAATCCGCCGGATTGGCGGGGTTGCGGGCGGTGGCCGGCGGGGCCCCATGCTCGACGAGGAAAGATTCGGGCCAAAGGCGTGGCGGCGCGAAACCGGGGGACGCGGCTGTCCGCCAAGAGCCCTCGGCGCCCGCTCGCCCCGTCCTGCCCGCCCCGGGGTCTCGTACCCGTTCCTCTACATCCCCCCCGCCGACAGAAAGTCCGCCACTTCCTCGCCCGTCACGTAGAAGTCCCCCAGATCGCGGCCGCCTTCCGGCCCGTGCCAGTCGGAGCCGCCGGTGAGCACGAGACCTTCGCTCCGGGCCACATCCTCCAGTCGTCCCAAACCCACCGAGACTCGCGTGGCCCGGTACGCCTCGAGCCCCATCAGGCCCGCGTCCAGCAGCCGCGGCAACAGCTCGCGAAAGCGCCCGGCGGGCGGATGCGCCCACACCGGGATTCCGCCGCCGGCCAGTATCGTGCGCGTGGCGTCCTCGGGCGTCGCGATCCGGGTCGGGACGTAGGCGGGGCAGTGGTTGCCGATCAGGCGGGCGAAGGCGTCCCTGACGGTGCTCGCATATCCCGCATTGACCAGGGCGCGGGCCAAGTGAGGTCGCGAATAGGCCACTTCGGCCGATCCGCGCTGCTCGTCCAGCCGCTTCCGGCTGATCGCGACGCCTTGCAGGGCGAGCCGCTCCACCATCTCGGTCATGCGGGCGTCGCGCCGCTCGCGGTTCCGGCGGGCGTGCCGCGCGAAGGCCCCGGACCGGACATCGACGAAGTAGCCCAGGATGTGAATGTCCGCGCCTTTGAAGGTGCTGCTCATCTCGACGGCGGGGATCACGTGCAGCATTCGGCCCCGGGCGGCCTCGACGGCCCGTTCGACGCCCGCCACCGTGTCGTGGTCCGATAGCGCCAGGATGTCCAGACCGCCGGCGACAGCGCGCTCCACGACCTCCTCCGGCGACGCGGTGCCGTCGGAGACGGTCGAATGGACGTGGAGGTCGAGTTTCACCGGCCGGCTGCCGTGCGGCCGCTACCCGCCGGAGTCCCCGCTCCGCTCCGTGCCGGCGTTCTTCGGAGGAGTCCCGACCCGGTCCGCCAACACCGTCACCTCGCCGGACTCCACCTTCATCACGCCCGCCGTACGCTCCCGGCTCCCGCCCGCCGGTTGCGGCGATCCCGCCACCAGGAACTCCAGCCTGTCCCCCGACTCGGGCTCCACCGAGAGCGGTCCCTCCCCCAACAGAGTCAGGAACGGGGCGTGGCCGGGCAGAATCCCCACCCACCCGTCCCACGCCGGCGCCACGAGCGACCGCGCGCTTCCCTCGAAGACGACCCGTTCGGGCGTCACCACCTTCAGCCGCATCGACTTCCGCGCAGCCGCCATGCGGTCAGCCTCCCCCCGCACGGCGCCCGTGCTCGCGCCCCGCCGACTCGGCCATGCGTCAGACCTCCGCCCCCATCTCGCGGGCGGCCTCGATCACCTGCTCGATCCCGCCCTTCATGTAGAACGCCTGCTCGGGCAGATGGTCGAACTCGCCCGCCGCCACGCGCTCGAACGACTCGATCGTCTCGTCGAGCCGCACGTAACAGCCCGGAATGTTCGTGAACGCCGTCGCCACGAAGAACGGCTGCGAAAGGAACTGTTCGATGCGCCGCGCCCGCCCCACGACGATCTTGTCCTCCTCGCTGAGCTCGTCCATCCCCAGGATGGCGATGATGTCCTGCAGGTCCTTGTAGCGCTGCAGGATCTCCTTGACGCGCCCCGCCACCTCGTAGTGGCGCTCGCCCAGGAACTGCGGGTCGAGGATGCGGGACTGCGAGTCGAGGGGGTCGACGGCCGGGTAGATCCCCTTCTCGGCGATCGAGCGGGAGAGGACGGTGGTGGCGTCGAGGTGGGCGAAGGCGGCGGCGGGGGCGGGGTCGGTCAGGTCGTCGGCGGGGACGTAGATGGCCTGGACCGAGGTGATCGAACCCTCGCGCGTGGAGGTGATGCGCTCCTGGAGCTCGCCCATCTCCGTTCCCAGCGTGGGCTGGTAGCCGACCGCCGACGGCATGCGTCCCAGCAGCGCCGAGACCTCCGAGCCCGCCTGCGTGAAGCGGAAGATGTTGTCGATGAAGAGGAGGACGTCCTGCTTCTCGACGTCGCGGAAGTACTCGGCGATGGTGAGGCCGGACAGCCCCACCCGCAGGCGGGCGCCCGGAGGCTCGTTCATCTGGCCGTAGACGAGCGCGGTCGACTCGAGCACGCCGGACTCCTTCATCTCGATCCAGAGGTCGTTGCCCTCGCGCGTGCGCTCTCCCACGCCGGAGAAGACCGAACGGCCGCCGTGCTCCATGGCGATGTTGTTGATGAGCTCCATGATGATGACGGTCTTGCCGACGCCGGCGCCGCCGAAGAGGCCCGTCTTGCCGCCCTTCACGTAGGGCGCCAGCAGGTCGACCACCTTGATTCCCGTCTCGAAGATCTCGGTCTTGGGCTCGAGGTCGTCGAAGCGGGGCGCGGGGCGGTGGATCGGCCAGCGCTCGACCTCCTCGCCGCCGGCGATCGGACCCTGCTCGTCCACCGGCTCGCCCAGCACGTTGATGATGCGCCCCAGCGCGGGCTCGCCCACCGGAACCGCGATGGAGCGTCCCGTGTCCACCACCTCCATGCCGCGCTGCACGCCGTCGGTCGAGCTCATCGACACGGCGCGCACCTGTGAGCGCCCGATGTGCTGCTGCACCTCGGCGACGAGGTCTATCTCGCGGCCCGATTCGGTCTCGGCGGACAGCCTGAGCGCGTTGTAGATCTCCGGCAGGCGCTGCGGCGGGAACTCCACGTCCAGGACGGGCCCGATGACCTGGACCACGCGACCGCTGTTGTTGTCAGCCATGTTGTTCGTTCTCTCCGGCCGCTTGGGCGCGGCCACCTGTCGTTTCGGCGAGACTCCGCCCCGGGGCGCGAAGGGGCTTCGCCCCGGCGGGCCGGCGCCCGCGGCCGCGGGAGGCTCCCGTAGTGGTGTTCATTCCAGCGCCGCGGCCCCGCCCACGATCTCGGCGATCTCCTGGGTGATCTGTCCCTGGCGGGCCCGGTTGTAGGTTCGGGTGAGGGTCTCGAGGATCTCGCCCGCGTTGTCGGTCGCGCTCTTCATGGCGGCGCGGCGCGCTCCCTGCTCCCCGGCGGCGTTCTCGACCAGGGCGCGGTACACCGTCGTCCGCAGATAGCCGGGCAGGATCTCCCCGATGAGCCTCCCCGGCCGGGGCGACACGATGAAGGCGTCCACCGGACGCGCCCCGGGCTCGGGTTCGACCGGCAGGATCCGCACCGTGCGGGGCGGGGTGGACATCGCCGACCGGAATTCGGCGTTCACGATGTAGACGGCGTCCAGCCCGCCCTCCTCGAAGCTCGTCCGGAGCGGCGCGACGAGCCCCTCGGCGTCCTCCGATGTGGGTGCGTCGCCGATATCCGTGGTCCCGGACGCGATTGCCGAGCCCCGGAAGCGAAAGAAAGCCAATCCCTTTTTGCCTGCAATGTGAAGTTCGGTCTCAACCCCTTCGGCGCGAAGTGCGTCCAATCGCCCCCGCGCCTCGCGAATCAGGTTGGCGTTGAAGGCTCCGCAGAATCCACGGTTCGCGGTCAGCAGCAGCACTGCCGCCCGCTTCGTCTCGGCGGGCCGGCGCAGCAGGGGATGTTCCTGCTCCAGCCCGGGGGCGTGCAGGCTCCTGAGCAGCTCGCCGAGCGCGTCGCTGTACGGGCGCGCCGCATGCATGCGGTCCATGGCCCGCTTGAGCTTCGAGGTCGCCACGAGCTCCATGGTGCGCGTGATCTTGCGGGTGTTGCGGACGGACTTGATCCGCCGCAGAACCTCGCGGGCGCCGGATCCGGCCACGCTACGCGGCCCCCGCCACCGCCGTCTCCGTCTCGGCGGCGAAGACCCGGTTGTACTCCTCGATGCACTCGCGCAGGCGCCCCTCGATGTCCTCGGTGAGCCGGCCTTCCTGGCGTAGCCCGATCAGGACGTCGTCGTAGCGGCTCTCGGCGAACTCGAGGAAGCCCCGCTCCCACCTGCGCACGTCCTCCAGGTCGAGATCGTCCAGGTAGTCGTTGGTGACGGCGTAGATGGCCACGATCTGCCGCTCCACCGGGACCGGCTGGTACTGCGGCTGCTTGAGGACCTCGACGGTGCGCTGGCCGCGCGCCAGCTGCCGCTGGGTGGCCGCGTCCAGGTCGGAGGCGAACTGTGCGAAGGTCTCCATGGCGCGGAACTGGGCGAGGTCGAGCCGCAGCCGTCCCGCGACCTTCTTCATGGCCTTGACCTGGGCCGCGCCGCCGACGCGCGACACCGAGATCCCCACGTTCACGGCGGGCCGCACGCCCGAGTTGAAGAGGTCGGGTTCGAGGTAGATCTGGCCGTCGGTGATCGAGATGACGTTGGTGGGGATGTACGCGGAGACGTCGCCCGCCTGGGTCTCGATTATGGGAAGCGCGGTGAGCGACCCGCCGCCGAGTTCGTCGGACAGCTTGGCCGCGCGCTCCAGCAGCCGCGAGTGCAGGTAGAAGACGTCGCCCGGATAGGCCTCGCGCCCCGGCGGGCGCCGAAGCACCAGCGACAGCTGACGGTACGCCTGCGCCTGCTTGGAGAGGTCGTCGTAGATGACCAGGGTGTGCCTGCCCTGCCACATGAAGTGCTCGGCCAGCGCCGTGGCGGCGTAGGGGGCGATGTACTGCATGGGAGCCGGGTCGGAGGCGTTGGCCGTCACCACGATCGTGTAGTCCATGGCCCCGTAGTGACGGAAGGTCTCGACCACGCCCGCCACCATCCCCGCGCGCTGCCCCACCGCGCAGTAGATGCAGATGACGTCGGTGTCCTTCTGGTTGAGGATCGCGTCGATCGCGATCGCCGTCTTGCCGGTCTGGCGGTCGCCGATGATCAGCTCGCGCTGGCCGCGGCCGATCGGGATCATCGCGTCGATGGCCTTGATCCCGGTCTGCAGCGGCTCCTTCACGGGCTGGCGCTTCACGATCCCGGGCGCGACCACGTCGATCTGGCGCCGCGCTTCGGCCTCGATCGCCGCGCCGCCGTCGACCGGTTCGCCCAGCGGGTTCACCACGCGCCCCAGATACCCGTCGCCGACGGGAACGTCCAGCACCCGCCCCGTCCGCCGCACCTCGTCGCCCTCGTGGAGCCCCTCCCAGTCGCCCATGACCACGGCCCCGATGTTGTCCTCTTCCAGGTTGAGCGCCAGCGCGGTGACGGTGTCGCCGGTCTCGCCGGACGTGATCTCCAGCATCTCGTTGGCCATCGCCTTCGTCAGCCCGTAGATGCGCGCCACGCCGTCCTTCACCTCGAGCACCTCGCCCACCTCTTCCGAGTGGAGCGCCTCCTCGAAGCTCTCGATCTCCGCCAGGAGGACGCTCTTGATCTCGCCCGCCCGGAGTTGGGAATCCGCCATTTCTGCTCGATCTCTCCTCTCTGCTTCCCTACTTGTCCTTATGGTTGAAGCTCGGCCGCCATGAGCCTGCGCCGCATCGCGTCGAGCTGCCGTTTCACCGATCCGTCGTACACGGTGTCGCCCTCGCGGATCACGATCCCGCCGAGGATCCCGGGCCGCACCTTCACGTGCGGGACTACGGTCCCGCCCGTCGCTGACGAGAGCTGAGCCGTGAGGTCCTCCTCCTCCAACGGCGAGAGCGGCCGCGCCACCGTCACCTCCATGTGGCGCCGTCCCAGGTGGCGCTCGAGCATCGCCCGGTAGGCCGTCGCGATCGCCGGGACCAGCCGTTGGCGCCCCTTGTCGACGACCACCTGCAGGAACCGCACCAGCAGCGGCGGCACGACGCCTCCCAGCGCCCGGCCAAGCGCCGCCTTCTTGTCGGCGGCCGACACGCGCGGCGTCACGAGGAACTCCCGCACCGCCGGGTCCTCCGCCAGCGCGGCCACCGCCTCCACGCCGGCGCCGAAGGCTTCGACCCCCTCGTGGCGCCCGGCCAGCTCGAAGAGCGTCTCGGCGTAGTTGCCCGCGACGGTGTCCTCCCTCACGTCCAGGCGCCCCCGGGGCGGGCGAGGTCGTCGATGTAGTCCATCACGAGCTTCCTGTCGCTATCGCCGTCGAGGCGCTCCTCCAGCAGCCGGGAGGCGGCCGCAATCGCCACCTCCACCGCCTCGCGCCGCACGGCTTCCACCGCCGCGTCGCGTTCGCGCTCGATCTCGCGGCGCGCGCCGGCCAGAATCGCCCGGCTCTCCTCGCGCGCCCCGACCTCCAGCTCCCGGCGAAGCTCCTCCGCCGCTTCCCGGGCTTCGGCCACCAGCGCCTGCGCCCGCCTGCGCCCGTCGGCAAGCTGCTCGCGGCACTCGGCGACCAGCGCCTCGGCCTCCTCGCGCCGGCGCTTCGCCTCGTCGATGTCGCCCTGGATGCGTTTCGCGCGGGCGTCGAGGGCGCCCAGCAGCGGTCCCCACGCGTACTTCCCGAGGATGAACAGCAGCGTGAGGAACGTCAGGAGCGTCCAGACCGCCAGTCCCAGGTCGGGGGCGAAGAGCGCATCCCACGCCACCTCTCCGTGTCCGGCTTCCTGCACGGCCGGGGCGGGCGGCACGCCGGCGGCCGCGTGGCGAACCGCCACGCCCGTACCGATGGCTCCCATGATCAGGCCAGGAAGAGGAAGAGCATCAGCGTAAGGATGATGCCGGCCAGCGCCGCCCCCTCGACCAGGATGGCGAGCACCATGGCCAGGCCGCGAATCTCGCCCGCGGCCTCGGGCTGGCGGGCCAGGCCCTGCGTGGCTCCGTCGCCGATGCGGCCGATGCCGAGGCCGGCGCCGATCACGGCCAGCCCGACGCCGATCCCGGCGCCCAGCAGGGCCATGTTGTTCTTGGCGGCTTCGGGAGTGAGGGCCGCGTCCTGGAGAATGTCCACGGTTGATTCGAGCATTGTCGTTTCCTGTCCCTTCCGTTGGGTTCGACCCCGGCTGTTTTCGGGGCGGTTTCTAGTGTGGATGCCGGATCAGGCCCACGAACGCGGCCGTGAGCATGGCGAAGACGTAGGCCTGGATGAAGGCGATGAGCACCTCGAGGAGGAGGATGGCCGACACGAGTCCGTAGGATCCCGCGGCGATCAGCCAGCGGACGAAGGCGAGATGGCCGAAGAGGAAGATGAAGCCCAGCACGGAGAAGATCAGGACGTGGCCGGCCGTCATGTTCGCGAACAGCCGGATGGCGAGGGCGAAGGGCTTGAGGAACTTCCCCATGAACTCGACCGGGGTCATCACCGCGAGCACGACGTACTTCATCGGCCCCTCGACGCCGGGGGGAACGTAGAAGATGGTCTTCAGGTATCCCTTGGTCCCCAGCGTCCGGAACCCCGAAACCTCGACCACGACGAAGGTCACGAGGGCCAGCGTGGCCGTGACCATGATGTTGCCGGTGGCCGATCCTCCCCAGGGCACCAGGCCGAGGAGGTTCATGGTCAGGATGAAGAAGAACAGCGTGAGCACGAGCGGCACGAAGCGCTCATACCCGTGGCCGATGTAGCCCTTGCAGAGGTCGTCCCGGAAGTAGACCGCGACCGCCTCGACGGCGTTCGCCAGCCCGCCGGGCGCTGATCCCGCGTCGGCGCGGGCCACGCGCTGTCCGGCCAGGACGGCGACCGCCGCCGTGATCGCCGCACCGAGCAGCAGCAGGATCACGTGCTTGGTCGGCGACAGGTTCACGGTCACCCCGCCCACGGCGAGGTCGGGCCAATGCGGAAGATGGACGTAGCCGATGAACGGCAGTTCGTACTTGTCCGAGTTCAGGACGTGATGACCCAGCATCTCGCCGAGATCGAACCCGCCCTCGTGTCCCGCGGGATGCGCTTCCTGGGGCACCTCGTGCTCCTGGCCGGCGGGAATCATGCCCCCAACGACCCGGCGGGAACCGCACCGGCGCGAATCCGCCGGTGTTCGACGACCGATTCGGCAACCAGCAGCGCGATCAGGAGCCCGCCCAGCGAAAGCAGGAAGGGAACCGGTTCGGACCAACGCGCGAGGGCGAAGACCGTCACGCCGGCTGCCACCGCCGCGACCCGCAACCCGAACCCCGCCAGGATGGCCGCCGTGAAGCGGTCCGTGCGGGCCCGCCATCCCTTCAGCAGGAAGTGAGCGGCGAGCTGGGTGACCAAGGCCAGGAGCGCCCCTCCGAAGACGGCGGGGCGGGCTCCGTCGGCCAGGAACGGCCAGGCCGCCAGCGTTGCCGCGGCCACGATCGCCACTGCCGCGCGCGGGTACGTCCCGAATCGCCTCAAGTGCGTTCTTCCCCGCGCTCGGCATCCGTCTCCCGCCGCGCCGGCCGTACCGCGGTTCTCATGTAGACCGTGACGATCCCCGCTGCGATGCCTCCCAGGGTGCAGAGCAGGACCATCGTCGGACTGGTGCCCAGCCATGCGTCCAGCTTGAGACCCGCCCACGCGAGGAGCGCGACGGTCGTTGCCCAGCCGAGCCCGTACCCGGACAGGTGCCCGATCTCCGTCATGTAGTGGCGTGCACCCGCGCTCGAACGGCCGCCCTGCTTCACCTGTTTCCTTTCGCGTTGTCGTCCCCCGCAAGCTGTGCGGCGCCGGCGGGAGCCACTCTCCGCTCGGGTCCGGCGGAGGCTCCGTCCGGCCCTCCGAATACCGTCTCCGCAGCCAAAGCTAACGCTTGTGAAATTTTTCGCAAGCGGTCGGCAACCGCTCGTCGCGACCGGTTCGCGGCCCGCCCCACGATTGAAGTCGGGGACCGATTCGCCCATTATCGAAGACTGCGGATTCGAGCCCGCCACCGTTGCGAAGAGGCGGGGCCCCGTTCCGACCGCCGACCTCCCCCATGCTCCCGGCAGTCCGTTGATGAACCCCACCTCCTCGCCTCCCCTCCCCGCCCCTCCCGGGCTCGCGGCGGACCGGGATGTCCAGCTCCTCAGGCGCGCGGGCGAGATCGCCGACGACCTGCGCGGCCAGGTGGAGCGCCGCATAGTGGGACAGCAGCACATCGTCGACGGAATCGTCACGGCGATGATGGCGAACGGCCACGTCCTGCTCGTCGGGGTGCCCGGGCTGGCCAAGACCCTCATCATCTCGACGCTCGCCGATGCGCTGCACCTCAAGTTCCAGCGCATCCAGTTCACTCCCGACCTCATGCCCACCGACATCACCGGCACCGAGGTCATCCAGGAGGACAGGGTGACGGGCGAGAGGGTCTTCCGCTTCGTGCGGGGTCCGATCTTCGCCAACATCGTGCTGGCCGACGAGATCAACCGGACCCCGCCCAAGACCCAGGCGGCGCTGCTCGAGGCCATGCAGGAACGGGAGGTCACCGCGGCGGGCACCACCTATCCCCTCGCCCCTCCGTTCTTCGTGCTGGCCACGCAGAACCCCATCGAGCACGAGGGGACCTATCCCCTTCCCGAGGCCCAACTGGACCGCTTCATGTTCGACCTGCGGATCGGCTACCCCGGCCGCGACCAGGAGGAGAGGATCGCCACGCTGACGCGCGAGGTTCAGGACGTTCCGGTCGAGCCGGTGGTGCACGGAAGGGAGATCATCGAGCTGCAGCAGCTGGTTCGGCGGATTCCCGTGACCCCCTCGATCGTTCGCTTCGCGGTGCGGCTCGCGCGCTCGACCCGTCCCGGCGGCGCCGAACAGGCGGGTGTCGCGAAGCGGTACATCAGCTGGGGTTCGGGGCCGCGCGCGTCCCAGTACCTGGTGCTTGGGGCCAAGGCGCGGGCCGCGTTCCGGGGGGCGCCGATGCCCGCCATGGACGACGTGCTCGACATCGCGCCGGCGATCCTCGCGCACCGGATCGTGGTCAACTTCGACGCCGAAGCCGAAGGCCTCAGCACCCGCGACGTGGTCCGCGAGCTGCTGGCCGAGAGCAGGAAATGGACATAGAGCCCGCCTCACCCGGCGACCAACCTCCGAGTCGCAACGCGCCGCAACCGGATCGCGGCGCCGGCCGCAGGTGCGCCGTTCCCGCGGCCGGAACCGGCCCCGGCCCGCGTCCCGCCTTCGTCCCGTCGCACGAATCGATCCCCGGACTGCGAGGCATGCGCGGGAGAATCCCAGGCGGAGGGGACCGATGGCGCTCATAGCCGGCCTCGTAGCGGCTTTCTTGGTCCTTCTGCTGGTGTCCGCGGCCCTGGCGGCGGCGCTTACCGCCGTTCACCGAATCAACGACTCGAAGGCGCGCATTCTGGCCGGCGAAGGGTTCGCGGGCGCCGAAGCGCTCCTCGAATTGCGCTCCGACGAGTCGAAGACGACGCCGCTCGGCGTCTTCCGGGTCCTGTGCTATCTCGGGGCCACGGCGGCGGGAGTCGCCGCCGCGGCGGCGGCCTGGGGGTCTCGGGGCACGTGGATCGGAGGTCTGGCAGTGGTGGTCGTCGTGCTGCTGGCGGGCGACTTGGCCCCTCGCGCCTTCGCCGGGCGGGGCCCCGTGCGGCTGGCGCTGGTGGCCGCGCCGTTCCTCCGCACGGGTTCGCGCATTCTCGGCCGCCTTCTCTTCCCGTTGACGGCGGTCGTGCGGCTGATTTCGCGCCGTTCCGGCCGGGCCGAAGCCTCGGCCGACGAGCTGCAGGTGCGCGAGGCGCTGGAGATCGGCGCGGACGAGGGAGTCGTCGAGGCCGACGAGCACCGCCTGGTCGAGCGCGCCTTCAAGCTCGACGAGCTGAACGCCTGGGACGCGATGACGCCGCGGGTGGACATCGTGGCGCTGAAGGACTCGCGCCCGCTGGGGGAGATCATGCCAGAGCTGGAGGATCTGCCCCACTCGCGCGTCCCGGTCTACGGGGAGACCGTCGACGACGTGACCGGCGTCCTGCACGTGCGGGACGCGTACCGCGCCTACGTGGCGGGAAAGCGCGACATCCCTCTGTCGCAGCTCGCCCGGCCGCCCATGTTCGTGCCGGGATCGCTGTCGCTGGCCAAGCTGCTGGCCGACTTTCGCGCCCGGCGCGTCCACATGGGGATCGTCGCGGACGAGTTCGGGGGCACCGACGGGCTGATCACCCTGGAGGACGTGCTGGAGGAGCTCGTGGGCGAGATCGTGGACGAGACCGACGAGGACGAGGACCCGCTGACCCGGCTCTCGCCCGACGAAGTCATCGCGTCGGGGGGCGCGGAGCTGCGCGACATCAACGAGCGCTTCGGCCTGGCGCTCCCCGAGGACGAGAACCGGTCGCTGAACGGCTTCATCCTGGAGGAGCTGGGCCGGGTTCCCGGGCCAGGCACCACCTTCGAGGCCGAGGGGGTCCGGATCGAGGTGGTGAAGGCGTCCGAGACGCAGGTGATCCGGGCGCGTATACGGCGCGTGGCTCCGTCGGCGGGAAACGGCTGATGGCGCGGATCATTCCCTTCGGCGGGAACGTCCCCCGCATCGCGAAATCGGCCTTCGTGGCGCCGACGGCGGTGGTGATCGGCGACGTGGCGGTGGGGGAAAGGGCCAGCGTCTGGTTCGGGGTCGTCCTGCGCGGGGACCACCCCGAGAACGGCATCCGCGTAGGGGCGCGGGCCAACGTGCAGGAGAACACGATCGTGCATACGAGCGAGCAGGGTCCCACCGTGCTCGAGGACGAGGTGACGGTAGGTCACGGAGCCCTCATGGAGAGCTGCCGGATCGGGCGGCGGACGGTGGTGGGGATGGGGGCGGTCCTGCTCCAGCGCGCCGAGGTGGGCGAAGGGTGCGTGATCGCCGCCGGGGCGGTGGTGAAGGAGGGCGCGCAGATCCCGCCGCGCAGCCTGGTGGTGGGGGTGCCGGGGAGGGTGAGGCCGCTCAGCGCGGCGGCGGCGGGATGGATCGACCGCAGTTCGGCGCACTACGTGGAGCTGAGCCGCCGGTTCATGGCCGAGTCGGCGTGCGAGCTGTGCGGGGGGGCGACGCTGGAGCGGCACTGCAAGATCACCTGCCTGAACTGCGGGTACCAGCGCGACTGCAGCGATCCGTGAGGGGGGGGGCGGCGGGCTTCGTCGAGAACGACGCGCGCACGCGCGGTCTGCGCGACCTCGTGTTGGGCGCCCGGGAGATCCCAATCAAACAGGTGGACTATGGCGTGCTCGCCGGAGGCTCCGCGAGCCTGACTTCCATCGTGCTCTCCTGCGCCCGCGGCTCGGTCGCTCCCGCCAACATGTAGCTGGCCCCCCGCTTCTTCAAGGCGTCGGCGTAGGCCTGGTCGACGTCCGGGACGAGTTCGTCCAAGTCCCGTGGCACCCGCGCCTCGATGTTCACGACGGTCTTGTCGAGCTTGACCTGACCGGCCGGATCCGTCCGAAAAACCGAGTGCCATGACGGCTCTCCGTAGGTATAGCGCCGACAGAAGACGCGCTCACCCACCGTTACGAACATCAGAGTGATGAACCGGTGGGTATACCCTGCACGAATTTGGTGCTTCAGGGAAATGTCAACCAGATCGGCCAACTCGCGCTGATTCTTCGGGCGAGGCGCTGGACCTCGCATGGCTATTCTAATTGGCCGGAGCGCTTGCCCGGCCAGCAGTCGCGGTAGCTCAAGGGCGGTTTCCAGTAACGACGGCACGGTCGATGTCTCCTCTCATTGACCCGAGGATCGGCGCTCGCGCATCACCTTGCCGAGGATGGTGTTCACGAGACGGCGTTCCGAGAAGAAGAGCGCGATGCAGGTCGGCATTCGGCATGGCGCTCCGCAAGGTAGAGCAACTCGCCGTTGTCCTTCTCGGCCCATCCCTTCTCCGCCAACGTGTCCACGGAGTGCCCGGACAGGTGTCTCCGCAACGGCGCGGGCGTGCCCTGGTCGAACAGCAGCTTCAACGGGCTAACGCCGTCCGCAACGTCTCCGCCTCGTGTTCGAGCACCGCTCTGACCTGCCTTTCCTCGACCCCCGGAAACCACTCGACGAACTCGCCGACCGTGGCGCCCGCGGCAAGGTTCTCGTAGAGCGCGTAAAGCGGAATCCGCGTGCCCGAGAACACCCAGGCTCCGCTCACCCTGCCCGGTTTCCGCTCGACGGCCGGGCACTCGTTCCAGTTCGTCATGTGACGGCCTCCTTCGCCATGTGGCGTTCGGTCGAATGTAGGTTCGATTCGGTGTGGATGGTGTCGGCCCGGTCGCGGTCGCCCGCGAGCGAGTCCGCATCCGTAGCTTCGAAGCCGCCTTGCGCACGCCCCGGGACTCCCCGCCGCTATCGGCTCTCCTCGCCGACCGCCTTCTTCAGCACTCTCCCGATGTCCAGGCCCAGCGCCGACGCCAGCCCCTCCATGGTTCCGTAGGCTCCCCTCACGCGCTGGTTCACAGCGTTCGACACCCCGTCGCCCTCGCCGCCGTCCATTACCACCACCCGGTCGATGTCGACCCCCTTGACCGCCTCCACCGCCGTCTCCAGCAGCTCGGGCAGCTTCTCGGCGATGAACACGGCGAACGCGGCCTCGCCCCCGGCGCGCACCTCCCCGTAGAGCCGCCTCAGCACCTCGACCTGCGCCTTGCCGCGCTCCAGGATCGGCGCGGCCTCGGCTTCGGCCCGAGCCAGGGCGGCCATCTTCTGCGCCTTGGCCGGCTCGACCACGTCGGCCCGCAGCCGCTGCTCCTCGCGCTCCACGCGCTTCATCTCGAGAACCCTCTCGGCCTCGACCTCGGCCTCCCGCGCCTTGACCCGGGCGATCTTCTCGGCGGTCTCGCCCTCGCGGTCCAGCTCGGCCTGGCGGACCCTGAGGGCGTTCTTGGCTTCGGCCACCTTGATCGCCGCAGCCGCCTCCCGCACCTCGGCGCGCCGGCCGGCTTCTGCCTGCGCCTCGCGCGTGTCGGCCCGCTTTTGCGCTTCGGCGATCTCGGCCTGGCGGATCGCCTCGGCCGACTTCTCGCGCCCAATCGCGGCGAGGTAGCCCCGCTCGTCGCTGACGTTCTGGATCTTGAGCACGTCGAGGTGGAATCCGAGCGAGGCCAGGTCCTCGCCCGCGTCCTCGGAGAGGGCCTTCGCGAAGCCCAGCCGGTCCTCGTTGACGGCCTCGGGGGTGAGGGTGGCGAGCACGCCGCGGAGGTTGCCCGTGAGCGTGTCCTGGGCGAGCGCCCTGATCTCCTCCTCCGTCTTTCCGAGCAGGCGTTCGACCGCGTTGTTGAAGACCCACTCGGGCTCGGAGGCGATCTTCACGTTGGCTATCGCCTCCACGTTGAGCGGGATGTTGCCCTTCGAGAACGCGTTGCTCACGGAGACCTCGATCGGAATGGTCTCCAGGTTCATGTGCTGAACGGTCTCGATGACCGGCACGCGAAAGACTCGTCCGCCCGAAATGGACCGGTACCCGACGCGCTGCCCGTCCGAGAGCAGCCGGTTTCGACCGGTGAGGACGGCCGCCCGGTTCGGCGGCGCGATCACGATGAGGCTCTTGACGGTCGCGATCAGCACCGTGATCACGACGACGAACACCAGGCCCAGGACGAGGGCCATGATCGGGGTGGGCACTTGGGGCCTCCTGTCGGTTAGCAGTCCGTGGATAAAGCCGCGGGGATTTGTCCACGGGCCAGGGTTGGGGGATGCGAGTCACTCATCGAGAAGCCTGGGGCCGACGGGAGCCACGGAGGCGATTCCGTCCTTCATCTCCACGACCACGACCGGCTGCCCGGCGGCCAACGCCCCGGCGTCGCCCCGGGCGTCCGCCGCCCGGGCGCGGATGCGGACGCGGCGGTCTCCCCTGCGAACCGTCACGGTGCCCCGGCCGCCGGGCGCGATTTCGAGCGACACTTCGCCGGTCAGACCCACGAACGACCGCTCTCCGCGCATGGTTCCGCTCTCGGTGCGCTTGAGGTATCCGAAGACCGAGCCGATCAGCGCGCCCGAGGCCACCCCCGCGCCGCCCGCGACCGCAGCGGTCAGAACCGGCTGGCCGCCGCCCCACAGAAGGTGAAGCAGCGTCCCGGCGGCGCCGAAGCCGAAGAGCGCGTTGACCGCGGCCCGGACGGAGAAGAGCTGCGCGACGCCGCCGTGCGAGAGGGCGTCCGCGTCCGCGCCGACGTCCAGATCCGCGCCGAAGTCCGCGTCGCCCTCCAGGAAGTCGCCGAAGAACGACAGAGCGAGAAAACCGCCGCCGACGGCCAGGCAGATGACGTAGGCTGTGAGCATCGCTGGTGCACTCCGTTTCCGGTCAACGCCACTCTCGTACGGGCGGCGCCGGCGCCGCCTTCACGCTTTCGCCGGTCGGCAAGGTACCTGCCGTTCGCCGCCGGCGACACCTGACCGGGCCCGCGGTCCGGGTCTCGGCGCCTCGTCTTGGCGCGCGGGCGGCTTTGTCCACGGACTGCTGGGCGGTCTACCGGCCCACGACCTGCCTTTCCGGTTCGAACCGAGCGAGTCCGGCTGCAGACCGAAGCAGTCCGCGAGCCGCCGGTCCCCCTCACTCTCGGGCTCCAGCCCGTCCACGACCCTGAGCACCCGCAGAATCTCCTCGCCGATCGCGCGGGCAAGCGGCGGCGGTACGACGTTCCCGATCTGAGATCGGACGTCTCCGCGCGTCCCCATGAATACGAAGTCGTCGGGGAAGTCACGCGGGCCCGCTGGTGGTTGTGGAAGTCCGGGTGGACGCCGTAGTCCTCCGGGGGCTCGGGCAGGGCCGCCGCGATGACGGGGCGGCTCGGGCGGATCCTTGTCGAAGATCGGAGAAGAGGCACCAGAGGGGTGCGTCGACCGGGGGGCAGCCGCGAATCGACATCGTGCTCATGCGGAGAATGTAATGTCTACCTTACCAAATGTAATGTCTGGTTGACACTTGAAGGGAACATCCACAGGCCCCGAGCCTGTATTCGGCGTGTGATGGTCCCATCGTATATATCCATCCGTCCCGCGCCGGACACTGAATTGTGTAGCAATCATCCGGGAGTCCGCGCACCCCGCGCGGAGCTTTCGGGCAGCGGCCGCTCAGCCCGAGCCGTACGTCGATTGCGGCGTTCCCATGACCGTTCTGCAAATCGCCCCCACGGTCGTGGACAGCTCGCCGAAGGTGCAAGCCGACACCATCCGTCGGATCGGGCCGAGGCCGATGCTCTTCTGTCCGTCAGGTAACCGCGCGGCCGGAACCACGTACCACTCCCAACTCTCTGGATCCCGGTGGTCGGCCCGGTCTTCGGGGGCGCCATGCCACCCGAACACGTAGACGTGTGCCACGCGCCCGGCCGCGGGCATCCGCCTTTCGGCGGCGGGATCCCAATAGTCCTTCCTGGCCTTGATGTCGAACCGCGCAGCCTTCTCCTCCTGGGAGGATCCCCAGGACTGCGCTGCCGCGGCCTGCTTCACCTCGAGGCGGCACCCGGACTCGTGCTCGAAGTCCCACGAGCTCCATGCCTCCATACGGGTCCACCCGTCCCGGTCGAGCGCCACGGCAACGATGGCCTCGGCGTAGTCCGAACGATAGATGTTTGCCATGATGCGCTGCCGGTACGGTCTGGCAACCTCGTCCTGAATCCGGAGGAGAACGGTAGGCAGGGGCATGGGGTCCCTTTCACGGCGCCTCTGCAGGGTGTTGATTCGAGCGACGCAACTGTGAGAGTTACTCGCCTGGCGACGGCTGGGCCAATGCGAACCATGGAGCGCCCCAAGAACCCTTGACCGAAAGCGGTCACTGTGGTAATGTGAAAAGGATTCCTTGTTTCCCCGGAAAGGACGATTCCCCATGCTGGCCAAGCTCACATCCAAGAACCAGTTGACCCTTCCCAAGGCGGTCATCTCCGATTTCGGCGGAACCGAGTACTTCGACGTGACGAGCGAGAACGGCCGTATCGTGCTCACGCCGGTCCGGGTCAATCGAGCCGATGCGGTACGCGCAAAACTGGCCGAGGTCGGCCTCTCCGAAGCCGATCTCGCCGACGCCGTGGCGTGGGCGCGGCGGAGCGAATAGGGGCGCTCCGCCGGACTCCCGACCGATGCCTCACGCGCGGGCCTCGCACTCCACCCGCCCAGCGGAGCGTCCGTTGCGCTGGGTTCTCGACACTAACGTGCTCCTCTCCGCCCTGCTCTTCCCCACCGGCAGGTTGACCCGGCTGCGCGATGCCTGGCGCTCGGGAACCATAGTACCGTTGGTGAGCCGCGAAGCCGCAACCGAACTGATCCGTGTCCTCGGGTACCCCAGGTTCGGCCTGACTCCCCGCGAGCGGGAGGATCTGCTCGCCGACTACCTTCCGCACTGCCAGTCGGTGGTCGTGTCCGCACCCCCGCCCATTCCCGACTGCCGCGACCCCTTCGACCGCCCCTTCCTCGAACTTGCCCTGGCCGCACAGGCCGGCGCCCTCGTAACCGGCGACAAGGACCTCCTCGGTCTGGCCGCCACGTTCCCCGTCCCCATCCTCACCCCCGCCACCGCCCTCGCCGCCCTGCCCCCGTCGTGATTCTGCCGGCCGGCAAGTTACCTGGCGTTCGCCGCCGGCGACACCTGACCGGACCCGCGGCACGGGTCTCGGCGCCTCGTCTGGTTTGTCCACGGACTGCTGGGCGGTCTACTGGCCCACGACCTGCCGTCCCGGTTCGAACCCTGCAGGCGCGCGGCCTCGCGCGGCGTCAGCGGACGATCATGGTGCGGGTGGCCGTACCGGCCCCGGGTGAAGCTGTCGAAGCCGCCGGTCCGGGTGGACCCCGTAGTCCTCCGGGGGCTCGGGCAGTCCGTCCAGCACCTCGCCCACAGTCCGCCACCGACGGACAGTCGGCGCCGGGACCGAGAACGTGATTTCGTGGTCGCGGCGGATCCCGACCATGACGAAGCGCTCGCGCGTCTGGGCCAGTCCGTAGCGACTTCACCGACTTCCCCTCCGATCCGGTCCAGCAACTCCCGGCCAGTCAGGCGGGCCGCGTCGGCGACCATGCAGGGGCCCGGCAGGTTGCGACGGTGCGTTTCGACCGCGCGGGCATTCAGGTCGAACGCCAGGAGGGGCGTGAACCCCGCCTGTTCGAGCCCGAGGCCGAGACCCCCGGGACCGCAGAACGATTCCACGAATCCGTACGGCATTCTCCTACCCTTGTGGAAGCGTCCACCATCCGGACGGAATGAGTCTGCCAAAGGGGGGCTCGCGCGGCAACGCCCGCGCCGCGGAGGACCAGGCCTCGGACCGGGCCCACCGGATCGGCCACGCGCGGCCGGCCGGCGAAGCGCGACGCGAGGTGAACTGCAGGACTATTCGCCCGAGGAGCCACGCAGAGCGACGCGGACCGGCGCGGATGCATCGCCGGTCGAATGCCGGGAGGGTATTGTCCACGGGCTGGGTTCCAGGGGACGCATGTCGACGGTACGCTGGAAGGTCTCGGCGGGCTTGTCGCATCGCCGATCCATCTCCAACGCCACATTGCGCATCGTCCAGGTCCGGTACCCCGCGGCCCGCACCTCGATATCGTAGGGCCCGCCCGCGCGCAGCCCTCCGCCCGACACCTGATGCCCAGTGGACAGGTCATACACGCCCATGTTCTCGCGGTAATCGCCGTCGGTCAGGGTGCCGACCGGGGCCGAACTCAGCTTCCCGCCGGTCTCACCGTCCTGCACCCAGAGCCGGACGGCGTCCACCCCTACAAGCGGGCAATCCCCATCGAGTTCGCATCCCTGCAGTGCGAGAGCTGCCACGACAATCACACACCAACGCATCGGTCTTCTCCTTTCCGCCGCCGGCTTCGCGCAGGCCGGCTCACGCTCCGGGGCAACATACCCGCGGGCACTCGTAGAGGCCACCGGATCGGCCGGACCCGCCCCGAACCGTCCCCGGCGCACCCCGCTACCGGATCCCGCCGGGCACCTGTTTCACCACCACGGTCGGGACACCGAGTTCGTCCAGCTGCACGTAGGCGGCCAGCCCTCCGGGGCCGAAGGCACTCGGCAGCCGCGAGTCCGGGATCGTGCCCAGGTACTCGCCCTCCGGCGTGATGACATCGATCGGACCCGGCCCGGCTGCCGTCAACCCGGTAGGGGTCGAGAGCATGGCCGTCATGAGCATCCCGACATGGTCGACATCGATGAAACCTCGGGCGGGAGTGCGGAGCGCCCAGATGTTCCCGTCCCAGGTCGTCTCCAGGCCGGAGACGTGGGGAATCGACCCCTCCGGTTCCCATTCGTCCGCCAGTTGCCGGAGAGCTGAAGGTCCTCCGAACATGCCGACCAATTCGGCGCGGTCACCTTGTCCGGCGACGGCCTCCTCGATGCCTCTCCTGAGGTGTTCGCGGAAGGCCCTGGCGGTGCGGTCGTCCCAGTTGCGCGCAGCGAAGGAGCGGACCAGGACTCTGTCCACCCTTCCGGCGGGATCCGTCACCTTGATCCGGTATGCGGTCGTGTCAGAGTATGCGACCCGGCCCCGGGGGAGCGCCGCGAAATGGAACTCCTCTTCGACATCCGGGCGGGAGGCGCGCGCGATCTCCGATTCGCTCGCCTCGTCGCCGTCAAGACGCACGCGCAGCACGGTGCGAGGACCCGAAACGGCTCGCATGTCGAACTCCCTTGTGGCTGAGTCGACCTTCAAGCTGCGTGCGACGGTCACCCGGGCGAGGATGCTGCCGTCCCACCGGTCCACCTTCCGAACCCGCGGATCCGCGCTTCTGACGAAGTACAGGGGCGGCGTCTCGTCCTCGGGGACTCCCGGATAGCGTACCCAGCGTTCGAGGGCTCCCCCGGCATCGAACAGCTGATAGGCCAGGTGACCGTCGTCGGCGACCACGGTGCGGCCGTCGGGCAGGGCGAAGCATGGGTCGCGTTGCGAAAGTCCCCCGGACCCTCGCCGGGCCGGCCGAAACGCACCACCAGCTCGCCGCGCGGGTCGACCACCAGCACCGAGAGATCCCCGTCGGACCAGTCTCCGATGTGCAGATTGCCCCGGGCGTCGAATCCGACGGATGTGACGCGGGTCAGCAGTTCCCAGTCGCGCACGCCGTCCCCGATTCGGTAGACCTCGGGGAAGCCGGCGGTCAGAACCCGGTCTTCCAGGGGGAGTTCGACGGTATCCTGGGCCCTCGCCGTCCCGCCGGCCAGGGCCAGCACGGCAAGCGCAACCCCGACCGGGCTCAACCGTCCTCCGCGTCTTCGCCGTACCGGTCGAAGAACGCGTCCGTTCCCGCGGGAAGAAGGAGATCGTCCGAGATGGCCGCGATCTCCTCCGCTTCCTTCCACGCCCGTTCCAGCGTCCAGAGCTCGCCTTCGAGGGCCCGCCGCTCCTGCTCTTCGTGAAGGGACATCTCCAGGGCAAGGCGCGTGGGTCGGGAAAGGTGCCGCACTTGCACCGGGGCACCGTCCCTGTGGAGGTCTCCCCGTTTGCCGACTTCGTTCAGGAACCGGTCGGGGTGACCGGCCGACTCGATCTCCTGCACGGCGTGCTGAACCGTTCTCCGCGGACCGCCCCGTTCGTTCAGTTTGGGCACGAGCGCGCCGGCAACCCGGCGGGCGTTCTCTCCCACGAACCGGGCCGTACGCCTGCCCTTGCGCACCTCGATCCCGAAGCGGGATTCCTGGTCGGCCGGGAGGAGCCGTAGCGAACAGACGGCACCGATCCTGAAGGTGGCGACGTCCCGCGCTTCCACCGGACCGCCCTCCGACGCGTCGCCGCCGATGCGGACCTTGGCCACGGTACGCATGCGATGCCAGGCGACGGCCGCCGCCATACTTGTCGCTGCCACTCCGGCAGGGATGGCCAGCCCCGCCGAGCTGATCGCTATCCCGGCTCCCCATACGACAAAGGGGGCGACCGCGGCATTTCGATACCTGGTCCTGAACTGGTCCCCATAGCGCCAGGCCGCGAACTCCCCCCGCTGCGGCTTCCCGATCCGCACCAGGTCCAACCCTTCCCGGTGGCGTGCGATCCCGACATTCTCGGTGGATGCCCGCATCGGCGTTTCGCGGAACAGCCGCTCACAGGTCTCAACCGCCTCCCAGCGCTCTTCGAGCGGAGTCAGATTCCAGCGCTTGCATTTCGTGCACACCACCCAGAGCCGCCCCTTCGCCAAGTCGAATGCCAGCCTGCGGCCGACGGGGAAGGACTCGACCACCTCGTTCGCGCCGAGGGGCTTCTTGCAGAACATGCAGGTCCGGTACACGGATGTCCCCAGGTGCCGCCGTCAGACCGCCAGCGGCACCACCGCCGAACTCCGCATTGCGCGATCCCGCGTGACCAGGGGAACGCCGTGTACGACGCTGGTCGCGGCGACGATCTCGTCCGCAGGGTCGCCGCGGAAGTCGAGACGGGTCGACGCGCGCGCAACCGCCAGGTCCAGCGGCCACACGTGGATCCTGCTCAACGCACGGACGATCTCGCGGTCGTCGAGATCCATGTCCAACCGGCCCAGCTGAACCAGCTTCGCGATCTCCCACAGAACGATCGCCGACACCGACCAGCGATTGCGGTCCAGGAGTTCCAGCTCGGTCGCCTTCAGCCTTCCTTCCAGCGCGTGGACCAGAACGTGCGTGTCAAGGTTGATCATCGGCGTCCCAGCGAACCCCCGTCGTCATGATGTCGCCCCGGACCCTTATCCTGTCCCGCAGGCTGCCGATCAGGCTCGCGTAGTCCTGCTGGTGGGGCAGCACTCTCGCGACCGGCTTGCCGTGCTTGGTGATCACCAGGCCCTCGGGCGACAGCCGATCCAGGAGGGCCAGGCAGCGCTCCTTGAACAGGGTTGCCCCGATGGTCTTCGGCTCCATGGTTCGCTCCTTTCGCACGAAACCGGACATATTATATGACCGGTCGGAATATATGTCCAGTTTCACGTCCGTTCCCGGCCGCGCCGGGAAACGTCAACTCCGCCCCCGCCGCCCTGCCCCCGTCGCGATTCTTTCGTGACGCCCCCGAAACGGGCTAGATTGCATCCATGTCCGCCCCCATGAAGCCCACCGACACCGCCAACCCCGACCACTACCACCGCGTGGTCGACTGCCAGTGGGGGTGTCCCGCGCACACCGACATTCCCGAGTACATCCGGCTCATCGCGAACGGGAAGTACACCGAGTCGTACCTGCTCAACCGGAAGTCGAACATCTTTCCCGGCATTCTGGGCCGGACCTGCGACCGCCCCTGCGAGCCGGTGTGCCGGCGGGTGCGCCTGGACGGGGAGCCGGTGGCGATCTGCCGGCTCAAGCGGGTCGCGTCGGACCTGCGCGACGACATCCGTCCCTTCCTCCCCGAGATCCCCACCGAGAAGAACGGCAAGCGGATCGCGTGCGTGGGCGCCGGGTGCGCGTCGCTGACCGTCGCCAACGACCTCCTGCCGCTCGGGTACGAGGTCACGATCTTCGAGAAGCTCGCCAAGCCCGGCGGTTTGATGTGGACGAACATCCCCGAGTTCCGGCTGCCCGCCAAGGTGCTCTGGGAGGAGATCGACTACATCCTGGACATGGGCGTCGACCTGCGCCTGAACCACCCGGTCGACAGCTTGGCCGCCCTCCTCAAAGAGGACTACGACGCGGTGTTCATCGGCTCCGGAGCGCCGAAGGGCAAGGAGCTGAACCTGCCGGGGCGGTGGGACTCGGAGCAGATCCACATCGGGATCGAGTGGCTGGAATCGGTGCGCTTCGGGCACATCGACAAGTGCGGCGACCGAGTTCTGGTGATCGGGGTGGGCAACACGGCCATGGACTGCTGCCGCACCGCCCAGCGGCTGGGTGCCAGCGACGTGAAGGTCATGGCGCGCAAGACGAAGCCCTACTTCAAGGCCTCGCCGTGGGAGCTGGAGGACGCGATCGAGGAACAGGTGGAGATCCTGGAGAACCACTCGCCGTCGCGGTTCGTCGTCGAGGACGGGAGGATCAGGGGGATGGTCTTCGACCTGGTCACCTGGCACGAAGGCGAAAACGGCCGGCTGAAGGCCGAGGTTCACGACAGCAAGGTGATCGAGTGCGACGAGGTGATCCTCGCGATCGGGCAGGACACCGCCTTCCCGTGGATCGAGCGCGACATCGGCATCGAGTTCAACAAGTGGGACATGCCGATCGTCGACAAGACCACCTTCATGACCTCGCGCGACGGCGTCTTCATGGGCGGCGACGCGGCTTGGGGCCCCGAGAACATCATCTGGGGGGTCGAGCACGGGCACCAGGCGGCGATCTCCATACACGCGTACTGCCGCGGCAAGTCGCTGACCGAGCGTCCCCCCGAAGGCATGAACCTCATCAGCCAGAAGATGGGGCTCCACGAGTGGACGTACTCGAACGACTACGACGAGGCCCAGCGCGCCAAGATGCGCCACGTCGAGCTGCAGGAGCGCTTCAAGCGGCTCGACATCGAGGTCGAGGAGGGCTTCGACATCGAGCAGACGCTCGTCGAGGTGGAGCGTTGCCTCAACTGCGACATCCAGACGCACTTCGAGGCGAATCTCTGCATCGAGTGCGACGCGTGCATCGACATCTGTCCCCTGGACTGCCTGACGATCACGCACAACGGCCCCGAAGAGGACCTCGCCCAGCGCCTCACGGCACCGCTGCTGAACTACCCGGAAGAGCCCCTCTTCATCTCCGAGGACCTGCCGCAGACCGGCAGGATCATGGTGAAGGACGAGGACCTCTGCATCCACTGCGGGCTCTGTGCCGAACGGTGCCCCACGGCCGCCTGGGACATGCGCAAGTCCGACCTTCTGATCCCCTACGCGGGGCTGGACGCGGGCGAGATGCACCCGGGCATGTCGATCATGGACCTGGCGCGCGGCGCGACGGCCGGCGCGCCCGAACTCGCGGGGGCCGGAGTGGGTTGATGACGGACGACAGCCGAGGCCCTCCGCCCGGGGCCGTGCGCGTCAACGACCTGGCCTTCAAGATCGGGACGGTCAACGGCACCGGCTCGGCCAGCGCGAACGGACTGCTCAGGCGGGCGATCTTCCGCATGGGGATCCCGGTGTCGGGCAAGAACCTCTTCCCGTCCAACATCCAGGGTCTGCCCACCTGGTACGAGATCCGGGCGAACGCCGACGGCCACACCGCGCGGACCGCCCGCTTCGACATGGTCGTGGCGATGAACCCGGCGACGTACAAGCGCGACATCGAGGAGGTGACGACGGGCGGGTGGGTCCTGCACGATTCGAGCTGGCCCCTGCCCCGCGACCTCGACCGCGACGACATCGCCTTCCTGGGCGTCCCCCTCGCGAAGATGACCGTCGACAACTTCAAGGGATCGCGCGTGCGAATCCTCATGAAGAACATCTGCTACGTAGGGGCGCTGGCGGCGCTGCTGGACATCGACATGGAGATCGTGAGGGGGCTGCTCAAGGAGACATTCGCCGCCAAGGCCAAGCTGCTCGACGCCAACTACCTCGCCATCGACCTGGGCCACGACTACGCGCGCGAGCACTTCGACTGTCCGCTGCCGGTGCGCCTCGCGCCCATGGACGGCAACCGCGACTCGATCGTCATCGACGGCAACACGGCGGCGGCGCTCGGGTGCGTGTACGCGGGGGCGACGGTGGCCGCCTGGTACCCGATCACGCCGTCCACCTCGCTGGTCGACGCGTTCACCGCGTTCTGCCACCAGTTTCGCAAGGACCCCGAGACGGGGAAGAACCGTTTCGCGATCATCCAGGCGGAGGACGAGCTGGCCGCCGCGGGGATGGTGATCGGGGCCGGGTGGGCGGGCGCGCGCGCGTTCACGTCCACGAGCGGGGCCGGCCTGTCGCTCATGAGCGAGTTCATCGGGCTGGCGTACTACGCGGAGGTGCCGTCGGTCTTCTTCGACGTGCAGCGGGTGGGCCCGTCGACCGGGATGCCGACGCGGACGCAGCAGGGGGACATCCAGTTCGTGGCCTACGCTTCGCACGGGGACACGAAACACATCGTGATCTTCCCGGCGAATCCGCACGAGTGCTTCGATTTCGCGGTGAAGGCCTTCGACCTGGCGGAGCGGTACCAGACGCCGGTGTTCGTGGTGAGCGACCTGGACATCGGCATGAACGACTGGGTGGTGCCGAAGCTGGAGTGGGACGACTCGTACCGGCCCGACCGGGGCAAGGTGCTGACGGCCGAGGAGCTCGAGGCGGCGGCGGGTCCGTTTCACCGCTACCTGGACGCGGACGGGGACGGGATACCCGCGCGGACGCTGCCGGGCGTGCATCCCAAGGGGGCGTACCTGACCCGCGGGTCGGGGCACGACCGCTACGGCAACTACACCGAGGACTCGGAGCCGTACGCGGACGTGCTGGCGCGCGTGGGGAGGAAGATCGAGGGTGCGGCGCCGCATCTGCCCGCGCCGGAGATCCGGGTGCGTGAAGGGGCGAAGATCGCGCTGGTGACGATCGGCGGGTGCCGGGGCGCGGTGCTCGAGGCGGTGGACGAGCTGGCCGAACGCGGCATCGAGGTCGACTACATGCGGATCCGGGCCTTCCCGTTCCATCCCGACGTGGAACCGTTCCTGGCCGCCCACGAGGTCAACTTCGTGGTGGAGCAGAACCGTGACGGACAGCTCAGGAAGCTGCTGATCACCGAGACGGGGGCCGCGAAGGAGTCGCTCGCGTCGATTCTGTACTATGGAGGCTATCCGATGAGCTGCCACCATGTCATGGACGGGTTGGCGGGGCACACGGATCTGGGCGCGGACCCGGCGGTAGTCGAACCGGCCCCGGAAGCGGTGGCCACCGGAGGAGTGAGCGCATGAGCTACATCAAGAAGCCCCGGGTCCACCATCCAGGCCTTGCGAAGAACCGTCTCGGCCTAACCCGCCGCGACTACGAGGGCACCATGTCCACGCTCTGCGCCGGGTGCGGCCACGATTCGATCACCGCCGCGATCATCGAGGCCTTCTGGGAGCTGGAGATCGAACCGCACCGCGTGGCCAAGACTTCCGGGATCGGGTGCAGCGGCAAGACGCCCACCTACTTCCTCCAGGAGGCCCACGGCTTCAACGGCGTGCACGGCCGCATGCCGTCTATCACCACCGGCGCGCACGCCGCCAACCGGGATCTCATGTGCATCGGCGTCTCCGGCGACGGCGACAGCCTCTCGATCGGGATGGGCCAGTTCGCGCACGTGGTGCGTCGCAACGTGGACATGCTCTACATCATCGAGAACAACGGCGTGTACGGGCTGACCAAGGGGCAGTTTTCGGCGTCGGCCGATGTGGGGTCGACAGCCAAGCGGGGCCAGGTGAACCGGGAGCACCCCATCGACTCGGTGCTGTTGGCGCTGAATCTGGGGGCGGGGTTCGTGGCGCGGAGTTTTTCAGGGGACAAGGAGCAGCTCGTCCCCATCCTCAAGGCGGGTCTGCGCCACCGCGGTTTCGCCCTCATCGACATCATCTCCCCCTGCGTCACCTTCAACGACCACCACGGGTCGACCAAGAGCTACCAGTACACGCGCGACAACTACAACCAGCT
>JAPPNM010000121.1 GCA_028873825.1 Gemmatimonadota bacterium
GGGGGGGGGGGGGGGGGGGGGGGGGGGGTGGGGGGGGGGGGGGGGGGGGGGGGCGCCCCCGCGACCGGACACGCGCGCACCTCCTCGCCACCGGTGCGAAGAGCCGCCAGGAAGCGGCGCACCGGTTCCAGAGTCGCGCCGTCCCGGGCGTTGACCAGCGCCACCTCGACCCCCAGTTCGCGGGACAGGCGGGCGCTTCGCAGCGCCCCGTCCCGCCGGTCCAGCTCGTCGGCCATAGTAAGCGCAACCAGAGTGGGAAGGCCCAGACCCAGCACGGGCTCGGCCACCATCAGATGGGAGCGCAGGCGGGTCGCGTCGAGAACCGCCACCACCGCGTCCGGCCGCCGGTCGCCCTCCATTTCGCCCAGCAGGGCGTTTCTGGTGACCGCCTGGTCCGGGCTGCGCGGAGACAGCCCGTGAACTCCCGGCAGGTCGATCACCTCCACCGGCCCCGTCGCCGACCCGGCGACTCCGGACCTGCGCTCGACGGTGACCCCCGGGTAGTTCGCGACGCGCTGCCGGAGCCCGGTGAGGTTGTTGAAGAGGGTGGACTTGCCGGAATTCGGCGGACCGACCAACGCAACCAGCGGGAGGTCGCCGCCCGCCGCTTCCCCGCCGGCCGGCGGCGCTGCGCTCAATTGGAGTCGAGAACCCCCGCGGCTTCAAGCGCACTGCGCACGCAGAGACAGGACGCGGTCTCTCTCCGCAGCGCCACGAGGGCACCGTCGACGCGATACACCGTCGGACCTCCGGCCGGAGCGTGCCGAACCGGACAGAGGGTGCATCCGGGCACGATCCCCCGTTCGAGAAGCGGCTCCACATCCTCGCCGGCCACGTCGATCCGCACCAGGATCACCTCCTCCCGCAGGGCGACGTCGGCCAGCATGCGCAAGGGGACTTCGGCACCCGCGCCGCGCGCGGTTCGCTTCGCGGCCTGCCGGTCTGTTCTTCCCACGCCGCCTCCAGCGAGAGTGCCCGTCCGCCGGGCCGTTCGGCGATTCGGATGGTCGCCGTCGAGGATTCGCGCGGCCGCCGTTGAGATTGAGATCGATTCTCATTTGGCGCCGCGCGGTAGTAGAGTAAGGGGGTGCGGGCGAAATGGAAAGCCCCCGCGCCAGCCGGCGGTTCGCCGTCTAACGGTGCGGCCAGGTGAGCGAAGTGGCCGACGGGGATGCGTCGCCGGTCGAATGCCGGGGGATTTTGTGCACTGCCAGGCTGCCCCGCCGCGAAAGCGGATCCCGCCCCCTGCGGGCCGGGCTAACCCGGCGCCCCCACCGCCCAGAGCGCGAGCGCGGTGGCCGGCGGGACGGTCAGGTTGTCGTCGATGCCGGTGGGAAGAACTTCGAGAGCCGCGACGAGAGCCGCGGCGATCAGGGCGTCCGGAGGACCCGCGAACGGCGTCAGCACGGCCGCCGCCACCAGGAAGAAGGCCCCCGTCCCCTCCCAGCTCCCCTTGCCCAGCGCGTGCCTCCCCCACAGCCGGCCCACCACGCTGGCGGCCGGGTCCGCGAGCGCGAGGACCAGGACCGCGGGCACGAACGATCCGGCCGGCGCGACCGCGAGAACGGCCAGGCATCCGAGCAGAAACCACGTCGAAGACGCGGCCCTGCGGGCCTCTCGCGGCGACGCCAGCGCGGAGAACCGGCGGAAGAAGACGGTGTTGGCCGCCGGGAACCGCAACCGGATACAGTCCAGCGCCAGCGCCGCGGCCAGCGCGCCCCCCAGGGTCGCAACCGGTATCGGGGAATCCGGCCCGACGAAGAAGACGAAAGCGGCGATCCCCAAACCGGACCCCATGTGAAACAGCCGCCGCCAGGGCTGCAAGCCCTCGGTGTTCCGGACGGCCGCCCCGAAGTCCCCGCCGCTCACACGGACTCCTCCTTTCCGGCCTCCCGCTTCGGGGCGCCCTCGCGTCCCCGGCGGGGCGTCGCGGTTTCTTCTCGAACCGTGAATCGTCTCACAAGCGGATGATACCGTCGGCGGCGGCCCGCGGACAAATCCCCGCGGCATTTTCTGTGAAACAAGCACCGCTCCGCACCGCGAGTTTCAGCCCGCGGGGCGGCCGCTCGCGCCCATGGGAGATTCGAGCCTCGCCGCTCCCGGCGTCCCGGGGAGAGTCCCCCTTTCCCCTGGACTTGGCGCGGCGGAACATTCGGCTTCGGAACCGGCGCGCAGTCCCGAGAGCGCGCGAAGCGCTCAGGCGGGCGGAGCCGCTGGAGTTAGGCTCGGTCGAGTGTCCGGGTACCCGCTGGTCCTCGACCGGATGCTGCCCGGCGTCTCCGGCGACGACATGCTCGAGGCCGTTCGCGGCGACCCCGCCATGCGGACGGTGCCGGTTCTCGTCCTGACAGCCAAGCGCGAACAGGCGGACCGGATCCGGGGGCTCGAGCTCGGTGCCGACGACTACCTCACCAAACCCTTCAGTCCCCGCGAGCTGGTCCTCCGCGTGAACGCGGTCCTCCGTCGCGCGCACGTACAGCTGAAGGCCGTCTCCGGCGAAGGCCGCATTCTGCGGGCCGGGCCGCTCAGGGTCGTCGTGGGCGCGCACGTCGTTACGCGGCAAGCTGGGCGCCGCGGACGAGTGGATCGAAACGGCGCGGGGGTTCGGGTACCGGTTCCGGAGTCCTGTCGGGTGAGGACAGGGGGGCTTGCCGGAGCGACAGCTGCCGGGCGGGGTTAGCCCATTCCGTGACTTCGGTCAACTTCACTGCGGATACCCGGACGAGGCGCAAGTGGTGAAAATGCAATCCGGAAAGTTGGATCACAGGAGAGTGCCGGATCTTATATGGTGAAATCGCGACGAAGGACTTGTCCGACGGGCAGCCAATTCTCTATGAAAGCCGTGTGGGACTGCTAGCGATCGTTGAGGAGATATTGCTCTCGGCAGTGCGAGTCTTCTCTTCACTTCACATCCGGGTCCGTGGACGCGGCCTGTTCACTCCCGTTGGCCCTGATCGGCAACTTCGGAGAGGAGTGGCCGGCGTTGCGCGAACCTGGCCCGGTCGGTCGTGCGCCATGTGCCGAACGGCCGGGCGGCGGCGGGCTGCCGGGCGATGAGCGGCGGCGGCGTGCGCCGCGCCCGGCGGATGAACATCCTGAAATCCATGGCGACGTACTTCCGGCGGCCGGCCTTGAGGTGCGCCATCGTGGCGAACGGGATCTTCGGGTTCCGCGCCGACGCCGCCGTCACCATGCAGGCCCGGTTGCCGCAGACCGGCACCCGCGGCCCGTTCGCGCCGCTCTTTGAGCTGCGCGGCCACCTTCGCCCGGTCGCACCGCATCGTCGGCCAGCCGAAGGACCCTCGCCGCGTCCACTCGGGTCCCGCCGCGTCGCGAGGGGGAAGAAGTGGAATCTCATCCGGCGGCGCGAGGTCGCCCTCCATCCCGCTGAGGTTCTTGCGAACCGCTCCCGCACCGGCGGATCCCCCGTCAGTCCGACCGCCGACGACCCACGGGGGGAACGCTTCCGCCGGCTTGACGCGCCTTCCTGCGGGCAGGCTTGCGAATCGAGCACCCCTTCCCTACTGTGTTCCATGGAGCACCGCCCTGCAGCGTATGTTTCAAGTCTTTCGCCACCCTGAGGCGGGGAGGACGCCGACGCGGCACGGGATCGGCGTGGACCCCCCTACGATTGGAGAATCAAGATGAAACGTATCCTTCCGCTACTCGTTCTGCTCGCTTGCGGGGAAGCGAAGCCGCCCGAACCCTGCGGGCCCGTCGCCCAGGTGACCGTCCCCGTGGACGAGACCGTCACGGTCGAAGAAGTGTGCTTCAACGATCCCGGTGGCGGCGCACTCACGTTAGCGGTGACCAGCCAGGACCCGGAGATCGTCACTGCGGGCGACAACGAGGGCAAAGTCTGGGTCCGGGGCGAGAAGCCGGGGACCACCACGGTCAAGGTCACGGCGACGAACCAGGAGAACCAGACCGGCACCCTGGACTTTTCCGTGGCCGTCCCGAACCGGCCCCCGACCGGGTCGATCGCCGACATGACGCTCCCCACGGGCGTCGATCCGGTGATCGATCTTGCGAAGCACTACTCGGACCCGGACGGACAGCCGCTTACCTACACGGCGTCCTCTTCGGCCCAGGCGGTCGTGAGTGTCGAGGTGACGGGCTCCTTCCTCCAGCTCGCAACGTCGAGCGCGGGGCGCAGCGAGATTTCCGTGACGGTCTCGGACGGTGAAGGAGACCACACCGACATGTTCAACGTCACGGTGGAACAAGCGTTCTTCTCGGACGATTTCGCGTCGGCCGCATCGCTCGACAACTACGAGATCACCGACTCCACCACGGACGCGGCGATCGAGGATAGTCGTCTTGTCGTGACGCAGGCGCACGACGACTTCTTCCCGCTCGTGGTTCGGGAATTCGGAGGCGAGGCGGAGAACTTGACCGTGGATGCCGCGCTCCGGCCGAGTGCGACCGGGCTGGCCGGGTTCTGGGTGCTAACCGGCGATGAGAGATATCAAGTTTACGTGTTCCTGATCGGCGAGGCCGACATCGGTCTCGGCACCTTTGACTGGCATTTCGCCTGGTGGGATGCCACCCAGGGGGGTTGGGTTGCGAGTCCCGACTGGTCCCTTGGGGAATCCGCCGACATCGACGACGATGTCACGGCGACCGTCTCGCTGTCCTTGACGGATGACGACGGATTGAACGTGTTTCTCAACGGGGAAGAGATAATTGAGCCTCGCACGGGGAGTTTCCTGCTTAACAAAGCCGTCGCGCTCGCCCTTATGACCTGGCCGCATCCTGATGATATCGGCACACCGGTGTCGAGGATGGGTTGGGTCGGGTTTAGGGCCGAGGAGTTCACAGAGGATGAGGACAACGGCCCCCAGGCGTACCCGCTACCCGATTTCGCCAAGCTCAAGATCAAGCCGGTGCAGCGCCGATGACGGTCGCGTGACCGTTTGGCGGTAACCTCGCTCGCGGGGCAACCCGCCCTCCGGGAAGGCCCGGGGGGCGGGTTTTCCGTCCCGCCGCATGCCGCGTCCTCGGGCGCAATCGCCACCGCGGTTCCGTAACAGCCGGAACCGTTAACCCCCGCCCCCCGGCCGGCTGCGCGTCGCGGTTCGTCCGAGCTGCGGACCGGAGCAGGCCGCCGGGCCCAACGTCACCCCCCCACCGCCAGGTCCCCCTCCCACAGCCTGCGCACGAAAGTCTCCGCGGGCAGCACTTCGATCCCGTCCGGCGTCCGCCGCGGCCGCGGCTCGAGGCAGACGACCACGCGCCGGCCGGGAGCGTGTTCCAATGCCAGGCTCCGCAACCCCTTGAGGTGGGGGCGCCCGACCGTCGCGCTCGCCTTCGCCTCCACCGCCAGGACCATGTCGCCGAGCACGAAGTCGACCTCGATGCCGCTGGGAAGCCGCCAGTGCGCGAGCTCGGCGTCGAAGTCCGCGTACGCCACGAAGGCGGCAAGTTCGTGATGCACCCAGTTCTCGAAGGCCTTGCCGTACAGCTCGGAACCCCGGCGCACCGTTCCGCGGCGGGCCAGCCGGTTCACGACTCCCACGTCGGCGAAGTAGAACTTGGGCGCGCCGATCAGGCGGCGCTTGCGGCGCTTGCGCCAGGCCGGAAGCCAGCGTCCGAGAAGGGTGTCCTCGAGAATCTCGAAGTAGCCCTTCACGGCGGGACCCGACACGCCGCATTCGCGCGCGATGTTCGAGAAATTCACCGGCTCCGTGTCGCTTAGCGCCGCGATGTCCAGGAAACGGGAGAAGGCGGGCAGATTGCGGACCATCCCCTCCGCGGCGACCTCTTCCCTGAGGTAGTCCGCGACGTACGCGTCGAGGAGCTGCCGGTGGCGCGCCGCCTGGTAAATGCGCGGCAGGTATCCCCGGTTCAGCAGCCGGTCGAGGTCGAGGCCGCCGCCGATTTCGGCCGCCGTCAGACCGCGCAGCTCATACCGCAGGGCCCGCCCGCCGAGCAGGTTCGCGGCGCCTCGCCTGACCTTCCTCGCGCTGGAGCCGCAGAGCGCGAAGCGGAAGCTCCGGTTCTCCATGAGCCAGTGCACCTCGTTCAGGAGCGCCGGCACCTTCTGCACCTCGTCGACGACGACCTGGCGCTCCGGATCGTGCCGGGCCGCCTCCAGCTCCATGCGCAGGAGCTCCGGGCGGGTCGCGTAGCGCCTGAACTCGTCGCTCTTGAGCAGGTCGATCCAGCGGCCATGGGGATAGTGCCGGCGCAGCAGGGTGGACTTGCCCGCCTGGCGCGGCCCCCACAGGAAGAAGGTCTCGCTCCCCGACCGCGGGAGAATGAGGTTGCGACTAAACATGAACATTATCTTATCATGATGAACTGAAATACTCCAGCAATCCGGCCCGCGAACCGCCACCGGCTCCGTCGCCCGGCGGGAGCCCGGGCGCCCCCGGCAACCCTACCCCGGCCCCTCGGCCAGCCGGGGCGGCACCCGCGCACGGGTCGCCCGCTCGAGGTCGTGCGCGTAGGCGAGCAGCTCCGCATCCGTCCACGTATCGCCGATGAACGCCAGCACGAAGGGAGTGCCGTCGTCGTAGTAGGCGAAGGGCACCGTTACGGTGGGAAGCCCGAGGTAGTTGACGATGTTGCTCGGCAGCTCGGCGTGATTGTTGGGCCGGTAGCCGGGGCGCCCGGGGTCCTCCACCAGCGGGCGGATCGGTTCGCCGGCCTGGGGCAGGAAGAGCCCGTCGAGCCCGTTGTCGGCGAGCACCGAGCGAAAGAGGGCCCGCATTTTTGCGCGCCAGGACCGAAACGCTTCGTCCTCCCGGGCCGCGGCGGGCGCGGCCGGCGCCGCATTCCTCCTTCCGCCCCCGAACTCGCGCCCCGAGAGCGCCTCCCACTCCTCGACGCCGCGAAAGGCCGCCTCCGGGCCGAGGCGCTCGAGGTAGACCGACAGATCGCGCCTCCCCGCATCGGGCACCGAAGGGCGCTCCCCGTAGAGGTCCACCCACCCCCGTCCGGCGAAGGGATCCTCCACCGCCTCGGCCCCTTCGGCCCGTAGCGCAGCGACCGCCTGCCGGTACAGCGCCTCGGTCTCCGGCGCCAGCGGCAGGAAGGTCTCGCGCCACCCCGGGCCCACGAGCCCGAACCGCCTTCCCCGCAACGCGTTCGCGTTCAGTTCCGCCGCGTAGCCGTTGGCGGGAATGCGCCCGGCGGACCCGTGCGCGGCCGGGTCCCCGGGCGCGGGACCCGCGATCGCGTCGAGCGCGAGCGCCGCGTCGCGAACCGTCCGGGCTATCGGGCCCACGACGTCCCGGTGCGTAGCGTCGACGGGCACGACCCCTTCCAGGGGGACCAGCCCGAAGGTCGGCTTCACTCCGACCAGCGCCTGGGCGGCGGCTGGATTCTGGATCGACCCGCCCGTCTCCGTGCCGAGGCCCAGCACCGCGAAGCTGGCGTTCACCGCCGTCGCCGTCCCGCCGCTCGAACCCCCCGGCACCCGGTCCACGGCGTACGGATTGAGGGTCTCGCCGGCCACCGAGCTGCGGGTGCGGGTCCCGTGCAGCGCGAGGTCGGGCATGTTGGTCTTGCCCAGGATCACCGCCCCGGCGTCCTTGAGCCGCTTCACCACCGTCGCATCGTACCCGGGGATCATGTCCACACCGCCGGCGGCGGCGCTGAAGCCGTCGAAGCCCGCGGTGGTCACCAGGCCCGCGTAGTCCATGTTGTCCTTGATTACGACGGGGACGCCGTGAAGCGGACCCCGGGGACCGGTCGCGCGGAGCTCCTCGTCGAGGGCGGCGGCGACCGCCAGCGCCTCCGGGTTCATCGAGACGAAGGCGTTGTAGCGGTCCTCGTAGCGGGCGATTCGGTCCAGGAAGGCCCGGGCGAGCTGCACGACGGTGTAGCGTCCGGCGCGGAGATCCTCGCCCGCGCGGGTGGCGGTGAGTTCGACCACGTCGACGGGTGCGGGGAGGGCGGGCCGGAGCTCCTCGCGCAGGGGCGGTTCCCGCGCGGGCGCCGCGACGTCGGCGGGGGCCGGAGCGGGGGCCGCGGCGGGAGTCGGCAGCAACGCCGCGGCGACGGGGACGGCCCAGGCCCGCCCGGCAGCCCGTCGAAACGGTCCCCGCCGCGTTCGCCCGGCGAGGCATCTCCCCCGGGTGGCTTCGCTCAACCCCTTACGAGGTAATGACAGCATTACATTATGTAAGGTAAAGTATACATTTGTCGTGCTCATGAGAGGTCGGCGAGCGGCGCCGCCGCGGCGAAGGTCGTCGGCGAAACTACTGGATAGGACACCGTCCCGCCGCTGCCCGTTGTGCGCGCCGGCGTTCCGACATAGGGTAGATGCCGCGTCCGTCATTACACCTTCGGAGACGGCCATGGGCCTCAATCGTACCCGTCTGACCGTGTCCCGACCCGCCGACGCCCTCATCGCGCTGCTCGACCTCGAGCCGATCGAACGGAACATCTACCGGGGCCGGAACCGCGACATCGGTTCGGGGAGGATCTTCGGCGGCCAGGTGCTGGCCCAGGCGCTGGTCGCGGCCCGTCGCACGATCGGGCGGGAGGACCGCGAGGCCCACTCCCTGCACGGCTACTTCATCCTCGAGGGCGACCTGGAGATCCCGGTGGTCTACTTCGTGGACTGCCTGCGCGACGGACGGAGCTTCGCCACCCGGAACGTCACGGCGATCCAGCACGGCAGGGCCATCTTCGGGCTCTCGGCCTCCTTTCACCGCACCGAAGCTAGCCTGTCCCACCAGGCGCCCATGCCCGACGTCCCGCCTCCGGAGGAACTGCGGTCCGAGCTGGACATCGTGCGCGAGGAACCCGAGAGGATTCCCTCCCACCTCCGGCCGATCCTGACCCAGAACCGGCCGCTCGACTTCCGGCCGGTGGACGAGCACCACCCCTTCGACCGGGAGGCCCGCGCGCCCGTACGCCGCACGTGGGTGAAGGCGCTGGGCCCCCTGGGCGACGAACCGGTACACCACCAGGCCGCGCTGGCCTACGCGTCCGACTACGGCATCCTGTCGACCGCGCTGCAACCCCACGGCCGCACCGTCCGCGACAGGGACCTGATGGCGGCGTCGCTGGACCACTCCATGTGGTTCCACCGGCCCTTCCGGACGGACGAGTGGCTGCTGTACGTTGTGGAGAGTCCCGTCGCGCACGGCGCCAGGGGGTTCGCGCACGGGAGGTTCTTCACCCGGGACGGAACTCTGGTCGCCTCCGCCGCACAGGAGGGGCTGCTGCGGACGACGGATCCCCGCGGAAAGGCGCCTTAGCGGCCCCATGCGCGACCGGTTCGAGTCCGCCCTCCCCTTCCCCGACTACCTGGAGACCGTCCGGAAGAACGAGGCCCTGTGGCGCGGCGTATACGAGCGCGTCCGGCTTCCGGGCGAAGCCGTCGCGGAGGCCCGCGCGCTCCCCGGCGCTTGGCGCCTTCTCGCCCTGAGCGAGGACTGGTGCGGCGACGCCGTCAACATCCTGCCCGTCGTGGCCCGCCTGGCCGAGGCGCTTCCCGGCGTCGACCTGCGCGTCCTTCCCCGGGACGAGAACCCGGACATCATGGATGCGCACCTCACGGGCGGCGGGAGCCGGTCGATTCCCGTCGTGATCCTCTACGACGAGGACTTCCGGGAGCGCGGCTGGTGGGGCCCCAGACCCGCCGCGCTGCAGAGGTGGGTGACGGAGGAGGGGATGAAGATGGAACCGGGCGCGCGCTACGCCGAGACCCGCAGGTTCTACGCGCGGGACGGGGGAAGGGCGATAGTCGCGGAGGTGCTCGAGCTGATACGGTCCGCCGCGACCGACCCGGCGGCTTCGTGAGCGGAAGCGTGTCCCGGCCGGTCGCGGCCCGCCGGGCTTGAGCGACGGCCCGAAGGTCTCCGTTCTCGTCGACTCGCCGGCCGTGTGGAGGGCGGTGCGGGCCGACTTGGCCGAGGCTCGCGAGTACGCGTACATCCAGACCTACTCGTTCGAGGGGGACAGCGTGGGAACGGATCTCGCGAACGCGCTGCTCGCGGCGCGGGCACCGAACCTCAAACTGCTGATCGACTCCTTCACGCGCGTCAATCAGAGCGACCGCTGGATAGCGGCGCCGCGCAACCTCTTCGACCGCGCGCTCCGCGAGGAAGTGCGAAACACGCGGCGTCTGGTCCGCACCCTGCGCGGCGCGGGAGTCGGCGTCCGGTTCGGGCGCCCCTTCGGATTCCTGGGACGCAATTCCCTTCGGCGGGACCACAAGAAGCTCATCCTCTTCGACGACCGGGTGGCCTACCTGGGCGGCGTCAACTTCTCCGAGCACAACTTCGAGTGGCACGACCTGATGGTGCGTATCGAGCACCGGGAGGCGGCCAGCTTCCTCAGGGCGGACTTCCTGCGCTCGTGGGAAGGGCGGTCGCAGGCGGACTCGCGGTCCTTCCCCGAGCTGGAATTGGATCTGCACGTCCTGTCCGGCAGGGGCAACCGCGAGACCTTCGCCGGACTCCTCGCGCGCATCGACGGGGCCGAACGCTCCATTCACGTTATCAGCCCCTACGTCGGGCCGCCCTTCACCGGACGTCTCGCGGCCGCGGCGGACCGCGGCGTCGAGGTCCACTTGGTCACCCCGTGCCACAGCAACAGGGCCTACCTTCAGAAGCACCTGTTCGCCGAGGCCGCGCGCTCCCGCTTCCACGTCTGGCTCCACCCAGGCCCCATGATCCACATGAAGTGCATGCTGATCGACGACTCGACGCTCGTCACCGGTTCCTCCAACTTCGACCCGTTGAGCTACCACGGCTTTCTCGCGGAGGTCGCCGCGGTCATCCGGTCGCCCGCGGTCGTCGGCGCCTTCCGCCGCCGGGTGCTGGAACCGGACATGGCGGCCTCGAGGCGCTTCGAGGCCACCTCGGGGCGGCCCCCCGGCACCTGGAAACGAACGGTCGCGACGCTCCCGGTTCGCGCGGGCACCCTGCTGGCCCGGGTTCTCGGTCCGTCGGCGAAGCGGGCACGGCATGGCCGTTGAGCGGCCCGCCGGCTCCCGGGGCCGCACCGCAGGTCTGTGGCTCGGACCCGCCGCATTCCTCCTCCTCATGGTCTTCCCGGTCGATCCCGGGAACCCGGCGGCCAGCCATCTCGCCGCGGTGGCGCTCCTCATGGCGGTGTGGTGGGTCACGGACGCCATCCCCCTCTTCGCCACCGCGCTGCTCCCGCTCGCCCTCTACCCGCTCCTCGGCATCATGGCGGGCCGCGAAACCGCGCCGATCTATTTCAACAGCACGATCGCGCTCTTCCTCGGCGGGTTCATGATCGCGCTGACCATGGAGAAGTGGGGGCTGCACCGGCGCATCGCGCTGGGCGTCATTCACGCGGTCGGGGGCGGCCCGGCGCGCATCGTGCTGGGATTCATGGTCGCGGCCGCCTTCCTGTCGATGTGGATCTCGAACACGGCCACCGCGGTGATGATGGTCCCGATCGGGCTGGCCATCGTGCTGCGGATCGAGAGCGGGGCCGGGAGGGAGAAGGCGCGCCGCTTCTCGGTGGGGCTCATGCTGGGAATCGCCTACGGATGCACGGTCGGGGGGCTGACCACCCTGGTGGGCACGCCGCCCAACCTCTCCTTCGTGCGCATCTTCGAGATCCTCTTCCCCAAGGCGCCGCCCGTCGCCTTCGGGCAGTGGCTCGTCATGGCGCTGCCGGTGGGGGCGATCATGCTGGTGGCCGCCTGGCTGCTGATCACGCGCGTCTTCCACCGCGTGCCCGAGGAAGTGACCGTCGACCGGGACGTGGTGGCGACCGAGCGGGCGAAGCTGGGCGCCATCTCCTTCGAGGAGCGGGCCGTGCTGGGGGTATTCGCGGCCACCGCGCTGCTGTGGGTCTTCCGCGCGGACCTGCAGCTGGGTTTTTTCACGATCCCCGGGTGGTCACGCCTGCTGCCCGACCCCGGCCTGATCGACGACGGCACGGTGGCGATCACCCTCGCGGCGGTCCTCTTCGTCATCCCCGCGCGCAACCGGAAGGAGGGCGCGACCCGGATCATGGGTCCCGACGTCGTCCCGCGCCTGCCCTGGAACATCGTCCTCCTCTTCGGCGGCGGCTTCGCGCTGGCGGCCGGCTTCCAGGACACGGGGCTCGCGCAGCTCGTCGGCAGCCGGTTCGAGGCGCTGGGGAACCTGCCCGTATTCGTGACGATCCTGCTGGTGTGCGCGGCGCTCACCTTCCTCACCGAGTTCACGAGCAACACCGCCACCACCGAGATGATCCTGCCGATCCTGGCGTCGGTGGCGGTGGCGACGGGCACGCACCCGCTCGCGCTCATGATCCCGGCCACGCTGTCGGCCTCGTGCGCCTTCATGATGCCGGTGGCCACACCGCCAAACGCGATAGTCTTCGGCAGCAACCGGATCGCGGCGGGCGAGATGGCCCGCGCGGGGATAGTGCTGAACCTGATCGGGGTGGCGGTGATCGCGACGGCGGTCTTCACCGTGGGGCTCGCGGTCTTCGACATCGATCCGGCTGTCGTGCCGGAATGGGCGCGGACCGCAACGGGCGGGCCGACGGGCTGAACAGGAGGCGGGCGGGCTCGCATCCGGGCCCGCGGACGGGCGTCACCTCCCCGGCGCGTATGTCAGGAGCGCTCCCTGGGACTCGGCTTCCGTCCCGCCCTCGATCCCGGAGTCAACGAAGCCTCGGGAGAATCCCTCTCGCCGCCTGGCCCCATGCGGCCCCCTTCCTTCCACCACGCCACTGCGTGCGGCACGCCCTCGCGGGCCAGCTCCGCCAGAATCGAGCTCACCTCGTCCGCCAGGCGCTGGTCGAAGAGATGAGAGTTGTCGAGGTACCAGGCCACCCAGGCCTCGCTGAGCAGGTGGTCCTTGAAGGAGCGGCGATAGGACTCCCACATCTTCTCCTCCATCGCCCCGGTCTCCCACTGGTACACCAGGTTGGCGAAGTGGCGAAAAACCGCCGTCAGGTAGGAGTCCCAGCGCAGCTTCTCACCGGCTACGAGGCGATCCGGGGCGACGGCCGCGCGAGCGAGGAAGTCGGCGAACTCGCGGTCGCGGAAGACGTGCTCGAGCAGGCGAATGCTGTTCTCGACCATCGCGTTGAAGGCGGCCGCGCGGACGCTCCTCGTGTTGCGCCGGGTCTGTTCCATGCCGAGCCTCAGCTGCCGCGCGACCAGGAGCAGCGACAGCACGACGCCCACGGCCGCGATGAACTCGCCGAGGTTGCCGAGGTTGTTCAGGTTCATCGGGGAAGCGTTGGTGAAGGCGTGGGAGTGCGGGACCGCCGACCGAGAACCCCGTCGCAGTGCGAGGAACCTGCCGCTTGGGCCGACGGGCGAGACTCCGCCGGAGGTACCGGACGCGGTTCGCAATATACCGGGCTCCTCGACTTTTCGCGCGACCTCGGACGTTTCCCCACGCGCCGGCCGCCGACGACGAGCCGATCCGGGAGGGTGGGCGGGACCGCGCCCGACTTGACAGCGCGCGAACGCACCTCGCACTTTGTTCGGCAACCGAACAAAGTCAGGCGTGGTGTTCCGGCGCTCCGCACGTCGCTGGGCTCCGGGGGTACCCCGAACAAACAACTCGGGACGTAAAGATGACAGCCAGCGCGTCACATCGGCATGCTCCTTCCCGCTCCGGACTCCTTCCCGGCCCGGCGCTCCGGCGCTCCCGGCGCCCGCGCGGATCCGTCCGCGGACTCCCGGCGCGTCGCAGCCCCCGCACGCCGGTCTTCGCGGCACTCGCGATCCCGGTGCTCGCCTCGGCCTGCCTCAGGGATCTCGACATGCTCGAACCGGCGCCGTTCCCCGCGGAGCCGGAGGTCTTCTACGACGCCTTCGGACCGACCGTCCAGTTCTCGGCGTTCGGCGGCTCCAAGGTGGACGCGCTCGAGATCGAACACGAGGAGGTCTACCGCGGAACCGCCGCCCTCAAGTTCACGATTCCCGCCCCGACGGACCCTTCCGGCGGGTACGCCGGCGGCGTCTTCTTCGCCGGGATGCCGCGCGACCTCACCGGATTCGACGCGCTCACCTTCTGGGCGAAGGCCAGCACCGCCGCCTTCCTGAACACCGTCGGACTCGGCAACGACAACACCGGGACGTCGCTCTACCCCGCCACGATGGACGGTCTTCCGCTCTCGACCCGGTGGACCAAGTACGCCGTCCCCATTCCCCTCGCGTCCAAGCTGTCCCGGGAGCCCGGGCTCTTCCTTGTGGCCGAGGGATCCGAGTACCCGGTCGGCTACGCGCTCTACTTCGACGACGTGCAGTTCGAGCGGCTGGGCACGATCGTAAACCCGCGGCCGGCCATCTCCTCCCGGACGATCTTCTCCGAAATCGGCGACAAGCTCACGGTCGCGGGCACCCGGGTGACCTTCGACGTCGACGGGAGGGACCAAACCGTCTTCGCCTCCCCCCGCTACTTCGACTTCAGGTCCACGGATCAGGCGGTGGCTCTGGTCACCCCCGCCGGGGAGATTTCGCTTGTGGGAGCCGGCACCGCCGCCGTCACCGCCAGGCTGGGTTCGACGGCCGCGAGCGGAGCCGTCGACGTGACCGCGGTGGCCCCGCCGGCGGAGGCGCCGCCGGACCCGGTCGTGCCCGCCGAAGACGTGATCTCGCTCTTCAGCGGCGTCTACGACGACGTCCACGTCGACACCTGGTCGGCGGAGTGGGACCAGGCCGACGTGCGCGATGTGGAAATCGCCGGAAACGCGGCCAAGAGATACTCGAACCTCGTCTTCGCCGGCATCGAGCTCACCTCCCGGCCCGTCGACGCCTCGGCGATGACCGACCTGCACCTCGATCTGTGGACGAACGACGCGTCGGCCTTTCGCGTCAAGCTCGTGGACTTCGGAGCCGACGGCGTCTTCGGCGGCGGCGACGACACCGAGCACGAGGTCACGCTGAACGAGGGTTCCGCGCCCCCGCTCGAGACCGGAAAATGGAACGCGCTGGACATACCGCTGGGGAACTTCGCGGGACTCGCCAACAGGGGACATCTGGCCCAGCTGATCATCTCGGGGGCGAGTCCCATCGTCTACCTCGACAACATCTTCTTCCTGACGACCGGGCCCACGGAGCCGGAAGAGCCGGCGCCCGCGCCGACCCACCCGGGCGACCGCGTCACCTCGCTCTTCAGCGGCGCCTACGAGGACGTCCACGTGGACACCTGGTCGGCGCCGTGGGACCAGGCCGACGTGGCGGACGTGGAGATCCGGGGAGACGCGATGAAGAAGTACACCGGCCTCGTCTTCGCCGGCATCGAGTTCACCTCCCGGACGATCGACGCCAGCGCCAGAACCCACTTCCACATGGACATCTGGACGCCCGACGACACCGACGCGCCCGCGGCCTTTCGGGTCAAGCTGGTGGACTTCGGCGCCGACGGCGTTTTCGG
The DNA here is from genome assembly GCA_028873825.1 of Gemmatimonadota bacterium. Classification (GTDB taxonomy): domain Bacteria; phylum Gemmatimonadota; class Gemmatimonadetes; order Longimicrobiales; family Gaopeijiaceae; genus Bin94. Next base: position 15,324 of record JAPPNM010000121.1, read on the forward strand.
CGGCGGCGACGACACCGAGCACGAGCTGACCTTCACGGCCGAGTCCGACCCCGCCCTGGCCACCGCCGAGTGGGTGGCGCTGGACATTCCCTTCACCGCCTTCGAGGGACTCGGGGCGCGGGACCACCTGGCCCAGCTGATCATCTCGGGCGATCCCAACACGGTATTCGTGGACAACGTCTACATGTACACGGCCGGCGAACCCGCAGAGCCCGCGCCCGAGCCGGAAGACGACGCCGAGGACGTCATCTCGCTCTTCAGCGACGCCTACGACGACGTCACGGTCGACACCTGGTCGGCGCCCTGGGACCGGGCCGACGTCGAGGACGTGGAGATCAAGGGGAACGCGACGAAGAAGTACACGAATCTGGTCTTCGCGGGGATCGAGTTCACCTCCGAGCCCATAGACGCCACGGACATGACCCACTTCCGCTTCGACTTCTGGACCCCGGATCCCACGGCCGGTCCGGCGGCCTTCCGGGTCAAGCTGGTGGACTTCGGCGCCGACGGCGTCTTCGGCGGCGGCGACGACAGCGAACACGAGATCACGCTGACGGCGGACTCCGACCCGGGCCTGGAGACCGGCGCGTGGGTCAGCTTCGACATTGCGCTGTCCGAGTTCTCGGGGCTCGAGGATAGGGAACACCTCGCCCAGCTGATCGTCTCCGGGGATCCGAACACGGTGTTCCTGGACAACATCTACCTGCGCAGGTAGTGGCGGCGCCCGGCGGGCTATTGGAGCGATGACGAGCTCCGGGCCGGCGAAGCGGTCGCGGCCGGTCGCTCTGCCGGACGGCGGGCTGGCCAACGAGGTGCTCGAGTTCGTGTGGAGGCGGAGGACCGCGTCCCGCGCCGAGATCGCCCGCCGCACCGGGCGCTCCCGCTCGACGATCTCCGAGGTCGTGTCGCGGCTGCTGCCGACCGGACTGATCGAGGAGGTGGGAAGCGGGGAGAGCCGAGGGGGCAGGAGGCCAATCCTGATAGGGTTCCGGGACGGCGCCAGCAGCATTCTCGGGATGGACATCGGCGCGGCGCACGTCTCGGTGGCGCTGACCGATCTGCGGGGCCGCATCCTAGAGTGGCGGCGGCGGGATCACGCCGTGCAGGCCGACCCCCGGGGCACCGCCGCCCTGGCGACGGAGCTCGGCGAGGAGTGCCTTGCCGCGCGGGGGACCGGGTCTCCGCGGCCCATGGGCATCGGCGTCGCGGTGCCCAGTCCGGTAGACCCCGGCTCGCCGTACCGCATTCTGGAACGCATCCTCCCCGCCTGGCACGACTTCGACCTGCTGGGCGCATTGCGCGGCCGCTTCGGCGTGCCCGTATTCGTAGACAACGACGCCAACCTCGGCGCGCTAGCCGAGCACCACTGGGGCAAGGCGGTGGGGATCGACGACTTCGCCTACCTCAAGGTGGCGACGGGGATCGGCGCAGGTTTGATGATCGACGGCGAGATCTACCGCGGGGCGACCGGGGTGGCGGGCGAGATCGGGCACGTGGCCATCGACCCGCGGGGACCGCGCTGCGTCTGCGGCAACCGCGGGTGCCTGGCGACCTTCGTGGGAACGCGGGCGCTGGTGGACCGGACCCGGGCGCTGCTGTGCGACTTTCCGGGGAGCGTGCTGGCGGGCACCGTCCCCGACATCCGGGCGCTCGAGGACGCGGCGCTGGCCGACGACCCCATGGCGCTCAAGGTGGTGCGCGAGGCCGCCCGGAACCTCGGCATCGTCATCGCCGGCGTCCTCAACCTCATGAACCCCGGCTCGGTGATCCTCGGCGGGAGTCTGGCCCGTCTCGGCGACCGGCTGATCGAGCCGCTGACCCGGGCCGTGGCCGGCCGGACTCTGGTCGCCTCGGCGGCCGCCTCCGAAATCCGCACCAGCGAACTCGGCCCGCGGGCCACCGCCCTGGGGGCCGCCACCCACGTGCTGGTGGCCGCCCTCGCGAACCCCGCGCTCTTTCCCGGAGTGAAGGCATGACCCGCACGCGAATCCCCCGCGCCCGCCGGATCGCCCCCGTCCTGTTCCGAGCAGCCCGCCGCTCTCGGTGCTCGGGCGGCGTTATCCACGGACTCCTAGTCGCGGCCGGCTCGGCCGGATGCGGCGGCGACCCCGACCCCACCTGGAAGATCGTCTGGAGCGACGAGTTCGAGGGCCCCGCCGGCCAGCTCCCCAGCTCGGCCAACTGGGTCTTCGACATCGGTACGGACTGGGGCAACGCGCAGCTCGAGTACGACACCGACCGCCCCGAGAACGTATCCCTCGACGGCAACGGCAACCTGGCCATCACGGCGCGCGAGGAATCGTACATGGGGAGCGCCTACACCTCCGGCCGCATCAAGACCCTGGGCCTCTTCGAACACGCCTACGGACGCTTCGAGGCGCGCATCAGGCTGCCCGCCGGGCAGGGCATCTGGCCCGCCTTCTGGATGCTGGGCGACGACTTTCCGACAGCGGGCTGGCCGCAGTGCGGCGAGATCGACATCATGGAGTACCGCGGCCAGGAGCCGAGCGTGGCGATCGGAACCGTACACGGACCCGGCTACTCCGGGGGCGCGGGGGTCACCGGCCGCTACACCCTCTCGGGCGCCCGCTTCGACACGGACTTCCACGTCTTCGCCATCGAGTGGGACAGCGCCGCCATCAAGTGGTTCGTGGACGGCGAGCACTACCACACCGTCCGTCCCGCCGACGTCGGCGGCGAGTGGGTCTTCGACCACCCCTTCTTCATCCTGCTCAACGTCGCCGTGGGCGGCGGCTTCGTGGGGCCGCCCGGCGCCTCCACGACCTTTCCGCAGTCGATGCTCGTCGACTGGGTGCGGGTCCACCGGAGGGAGTGACCCGTGAGCCGGCGGACGGCCCCGGAAGACCGCGTATCCTCTCCGCACAAGATCGCCTACGGGATCGGCGGCTTCGTAAACAACCTGCTGGCCCAGGGCATCGGCAACATGATGGTCGTGCTCAACCTCGCGCTGGGCATGGATTTCCGGGTGGTGGGCCTCCTCGGCGGCCTGCCGCGGCTCTTCGACGCGGTCACCGATCCCCTCGTCGGGTTCATGTCGGACAAGACCAGGTCGCGCTGGGGGCGGCGGCGTCCGTTCCTCTTCGCCGGCGCGATCGCCGCGGGGGTCGTCTTTGCGCTGCTTTGGCAGATGCCGGCGCCCACGCAGTTCCGGCTCAAGCTGGTCGACTACGGCGCCGACGGCGTCTACAGCGGCGAAGAGACGGGCGAGCCGGCCGGGTTGCTCGAGTCGATCGGGAACATGCTCAAGGGGGTCGTCACGGTCGAGGTGACGGACGACGCCGAGGACGAGGTGACGATCCTGCCCCCGGCGCTGGTGACGGGGGGCTGGGTGAGCGTGGACGTGCCGCTGGCCGACTTCGACCAGCTTGCCACCCGCGAGCACCTGTCACAGATCCTCATTTCGGGCGACCTGACCGAGGTGTACGTCGACAACGTCTACCTCTACCGCTCGGACGACGCGACGCGGCCGGAGCCTTCCGGCCGCGACTCGGACGGAGCCGTCGCGCCGAACACGGCCGCGCCTACGCCGAAGGTGCCCGCCGAAGACGTCATCTCCCTGTTCAGCGGCGCCTACGACGACGTCCCGGTCCAGTTCTGGTCGACCGCGTGGGACAGGGCCGACGTGGCGGACGGGCAGGCCGGCGGGGACGACGTGAAGCACTACACGAACATGCGCTTCGCCGCCATCGATTTCGGCGAAACACCCGTGGACGCCCGCGGGATGACCCACGTGCACATGGACGTCTGGACCCCCGAGGCCACCGGCGAAGGCTGGAGCCAGGGGACCTACTTCTGGTATTTCCTGATCGGGTCGCTGGTCTTCTTCCTCGCCTACACCGTCTTCGCCACGCCGTGGGTTGCCCTCGGGTACGAGCTTACACCCGACTACAACGAGCGCACCCGCCTGATGGGCGTGCAGAACTTCGTCGCGAACATCGCCTTCATAGTCGGGCCCTGGTTCCTGGTGATCATGACCAACCCGGAGTGGTTCAGGAACCAGATGGCGGGGGCGAGGTTCCTCGCGCTGGCGATATGCGCGACGACGATCGTGCTCGGCGTGCTGCCCGCGATCTTCCTGCGCGAGCGGGTGCCGACGGGAGGCGAAGGCGAGGACCGCGGCGGCTTCGGCAAGAGCGTGATCGAGTTCCTGCGCGGACTCTGGCAAACGGTGAAGACCGGCCCCTTCCTCATGCTCTGCATCGCCACTTTCCTGATCTTCAACAGCTTCATAATGATCTCCCAGTTCCAGTTTTGGATTTTCGTCTACTACGTCTCGGGCGCAAACGTGGCGGAAGGGGCGGGACTCGCCGGGCTGGTCGGCACGCTGGGGATCTTCGTCACCCTGCTCGTGATCGCGGCCGTCACCTGGCTGGGCACCAGGATCGGCAAGAAGAACGCCTTCTTCGCGGCGACGGGCATATCGATGGTCGGGTACGCGCTCAAGTGGGTCTGCTACACCCCCGAATACCCCCTGCTGGCGCTCCTCCCCGCACCGTTCCTGGCCTTCGGGCTCGGCGGGCTCTTCACCCTGATGGGCTCCATGATCGCGGACGTGGTCGACTTGGACGAACTGAGCACCGGCGAGAGGCGCGAGGGGATGTTCGGGTCGATTTTCTGGTGGGTCGTGAAGCTCGGCCAAAGCGTCGCGATCGGCGCCGGGGGGTTCCTGCTCTACTCGACGGGGCTGGATCCGGCGCTGGGCGCCGCCCAGCCCGAGGGGACGATCTTCCTGCTGCGCTTCTACGACGCCTTCGTGCCGCTGGTCGCCTCCGGGATCGCGATCTTCGTGATCCACCGGTACCCGATCACGGAGAAGCGCGCGCTCCAGGTGCGGGAGGAGCTGGAGAGGCGGCGGGGGGCGGGAGCGGCGTAGAATCGACTCAGTTGGGTCGACCGACCCGCACCGGCGATGGCCTTCCGGCCTATTCCGGCCAATTCCGGCCAATTCCGGCCAATGCATGGGATCGACAGCGGCATAACCGTCAGGTCGAGGACTACAATGGTCGCTGTTGGAGCATCCGGGCTCGCCCCGGCGACCTCGCACGCGCTCGCCGGGAAGTTGCGGAGTCGTGATCGCGTGAGAAATCGACCCCGGTCCTCACCCCACCTCCCCGCACGCATCCGCCAGACTGATCGCGTCCACCCCACCGCGTAGCGGGTAGCTGTCGTCGCCGCCGTGCACCACCAGCCGACGCGTCGGTCCGATGTCTTCGCACGCGCTTCGAAAACCGCGCGAAACCCTGGGGGCCGTGCTTCGCTTGATTTCGACCGCCCACATTTAGCCGCCGCCCATGTCGAGGATCAGGTTGATCTCCGCGCCGCCCGCGGTGCGATAGTACCCGCACGCCACATGCGCCGGGAGGCCGCTCAGGATGTTCTCGATCACGAATCCGGAGAGCGGGCGCAGTCCTGTCCGCAAGTGCGTAGAACCATGCGTCAAGATAGGCGTATAATCCCCAAAGCTTGGCCCGATCACGCGGCCGTTCCAGGTCCAGGTAGGCGGCTCCGCGCCGGCGCACGAATTCGAAGGCGACGGTCGTCTTGCCAACCTGCCGCGGACCGGTCAGCACGACGGTTGGCGCGCGAGCCAGCAGGTGCTCGATTCGGGCCTGGGCCTCGCGGGGGACGATCGTGGGCTGAGTCATAACCATGCAAATTTAACACGGTGTAACTGATTTGCATAGTTCAGTTAGTCCGGGATCCGCCGCATGTGGAAGCCGCAAGGGGCACCAACGCGTCCGCCCCCCGCCAATCCATCCTCAGCGCGCCTTCGAGGGCCGCCTCGTTCAGCAGGATCCCGGCGTCCGTTCCGCTCGACCGCGTCCGTCGGGGGCGTGCGCGTCACCCGGATGGAGCGATGGATCGGGCCTCGAGAGACGGGTGGCCGTGGTAACCGCAGGACCCGTCTCGTTCTGGCGGAAACGCGAGTCGAGAGGGGTCCGAATTCGCCAGTTGTCAATTGACAGGCGACGGCCTTAGCTTGGACGATGATCGCATCGTTCCGTCACCGGGGCCTGAAGGCGCTCTACGAGGGCAGGACGGCGCGGCGGGTCGCGCCGGAGCATCTGGGCAAGCTGCGGGACATACTGAGGGAGAGGACCATCATGGCCATGCACGACCCGCCGCATCCGGGCGGCATCGTTCGGCGGCAGTGCCTGGAACCGCTGGGCCTTACGGTGACCCGGGCTGCCGAGGGCCTGGGCGTCACGCGGCAGGCGCTTTCTGAATTGCTGAACGGGCGGACGGGGGTCTCGGTGGAGATGGCGATCCGGCTGTCCAAGGCCTTCGGCTCGACGCCTGAGACGTGGCTGGGGATGCAGATGGCGTACGATCTCTGGCAGGCCCGCGCGCGCGCCGGGGAGATAGCGGTCGAGCGGTTCACGACCGCGTGAGCGGAGTCCGGTGAGGCGAACGCGGGTGAGGTGAGGGCGGCGGGGCGGCGGCGGTACTAGGGGCGAGCAAGCCGTATTGTCTACTATACATTACATTATGGAAATCATACTTTCCATTTTGTCGCACAGTCACCGCCGTCTCCGTCGCTCCCGCCGAGGCCGCGCTTCTCGCTGACGCCGGGTCGGGCGAGTTCTGTTGACGGTGGTCGGAGGCGGAGCCGTCACCAACTCGACCCCGTGCTCCCTCAGGTCACGCAATTCCGGCAACGCCATCCGAAACTCCGCGTCGATCTGAGCATACAGGGACTCCAATTCGCGCTCCTTGGACCGGCGGCTCCTGAACGGATCCGTGCGAACGTCGTCGCCCGCCCGACCGCCTCCACGCCGCCGTGGTCCGCAGCCGCCCTCGCTTCGTCCATGTGGCGCTTGACGATCCGCCACAGCCGCGTGTCGTGCTCCCCGACGATCCGCCCCACCGCCCGCACCGGCATCTGGGCCGCCATCGTCACCACGAGCGCCTCGAAGAGCAGGGTGAACCCGCTCCTCGGACGAGCCCAGGGCACCTGCGCCCGGCGGATCCCGCACGAAGGGCACTTCACCCGCGGCACCGGCGCGTGCAGGAAGGCCTCGTGCTGGAAGAAGTTCAGGTGCGGCCACCGCCTCCGGGCCGTGTCGTACGCCTTGCAGCCCTCGCCGCCGCAGCCTCCGCACTCGAACAGGCCCCCGGCCTCGAAGTTCAGGTGCAGGTCGAGCTTCCTCGTCTTCGGGTCGAAGTCGGCCTTCTCCACGTACCACGGGTGCTCCAGCCCCAGCGCCTGCTCGAACAGTCTCGTCCGCTCCCACAGCGATTCTCTCTCGTCCGCTCCCCCCGGCCTGTCCATCCTGCGGAACCGGGGGATCCGGACGGCGAGGCTCCGCAGGGACCCGGAGCCGCCGCTCCAGTCTCGCGTGCCCGATCTTCCGATGCCGGAGCCGTGCCGAAGGCCCGTTCGCACCTTCCCCCATTTGCCACGATTTGGTCACTATATTCTTGGCTTACGCCACAATGCCGCCACATAATAGTTTCTATATTTCATAGAAACCGCCACGCACTTCACTTAGGAGAACTCAAATTGCGGCGATTCTCTCTTACTGCACCCGAGGGCAAATACACGTCACGGGCTCCTCTGTGGACACTGATGGCGATCGTATGGGCAGGCGGATGTGGAGACGACCCGGTCGAGCCGGAGCCGACGACTATCACGGTTTCCCCCGCGGCGGCGACGCTACTGTCGGTCGGCGAGACCGTGCAGTTGAGCGCTACAGTGCAGGACCAGAACGGGGAGATCATGACGGATGTTGCGGTCACTTGGACCAGCCGCGACACGAAGGTGTCAATGGTCGACGGTAACGGACTGGTGACGGCCGCAGGCAACGGGACGGTGACCGTGGAGGCGTCGGCGGGAACGGCGGCGGGTCTGGCTTCGATCACGGTAGACCAGCGACCGGCGGAGGTGCGAGTGTCCCCAGAGGCGGTAACGCTGGTGTCGTTTGGCGAAGCGGTCCAGCTATCGGCCGAGGCGCTGGACGCGAACGGACACATGATCGAGGACGCGGATTTCACATGGTCCTCGGACGACGAATCGGTGGCGACGGTGGACGGCACCGGGGTGGTGGTGGCAATCGGCAACGGGGTAGCGACCATTGAGGTTTCGGCGGACGGTGCGGCCGGTACGTCGGAGATCATCGTCGAACAGCGCCTAGCGGAGGTGATCCTGTCTCCCGACACGGCGATTCTGGCGGAGATTGGCGATACCGTCCGGATCGCGGCAGAGGCGGCCGACGCCAACGGAAACGTGATTGAGGGTGTGGAGTTCACGTGGTCCTCGAGCGACGAATCCACTGTGACAGTGGACGCGACCGGGTTGGTGACTGCCAATGGGAATGGTGTGGCAGAGGTGGAGGCTGCGGTGGAAACGTTGGCGGCCGCCGCCATCATCAGGGTCGAACTGCACCGTCGTCTCCTGCTCAGGTTCTTCGAAGCCATGGGGGGGAGCGAATGGAACAACAGTCAGAATTGGGGGACGGACACGCCGATCGGCACGTGGCACGGCGTCACCACCGATGCTGCCGGCAAAGTCACCAGGCTGGAGCTCAGGGACAACAACCTGACCGATTCGCTTCCCGCGGAGATTGGGATGTTGGAAACACTCGCGGTTCTGTACCTGGATGGGAACTCCATTGCGGGTCCCATCCCCCCCGAGTTGGGCAATCTTCGGAGCATGCGTGCGATAATCCTCTGGAGAAACCAGCTGACCGGCGAGATCCCCCCCGAGCTCGGCAAACTGGAGAATCTCTGGCAGCTCATCCTCCGGGACAACCGGCTGACCGGCGAGATTCCCCCCGAGCTCGGCAAACTCAAGATGATGGACCAGATGGACCTCTCGGACAACCAGTTGACCGGATCCATCCCGCCCGAGTTGGGCAACATGGAATATCTCGAAGACGTCTACTTCGACAACAACCAGCTGACTGGTTCCATCCCGCCTGAATTCGGCAACCTCGAGAACCTGTACCTGCTGTATGTCCACGATAACGAGGGCATGAGCGGTCCGCTTCCGCTGGAGCTGACCAGCCTGTATCTGGACGAATTCTACTGGTATTCGACAGACCTCTGCGCTCCCCTTGACGAGGATTTCCAAGAGTGGCTGGAATCGATTTCCGACAACCAAGGAGAAGAAAACTGCGAGGAGGATTCCCCCAACCCCGGTACCCGGTCCCGCCCATCCCCAGCCGGAGATTCCGAGCTGCAAGATCAATGAGAAGAACAATGAGGATGGGCCGGTATGGTAGGTCACGTTCGTGGGAGCCGTCGTATGAGGCGCGGCGTGCGGCGAGCCGACGGAGCCCAATCAGACCACGCGGACCACCGACGACGAATAGGCGGAGAGACCCAACCCGGCCCCGCAGTCCCTCCGCTCCTGCCCTCCAGAAGCTGCTTCAACCCGCAGGCGCATCAACATCGCAATAAACGGCCGACATCAGGGCGTCTTGCAGAATCCGGCCTCAATTCAACACAGTGGGTGCCGCCGTCCGTGGACGAGGGGGCAACGCCGTTTTGGTTAGGGCGTCCGAACTTGGCTGGAGTGGCCATGGCCGCCCCGAACGCAGGTAGCGGTCCAACGCCGGGTCTCGCAGGCCGTCATGAATCGTCGATGGTGGCCAGGCCGTACCCCACGCCATGCTTGTTGAAGATGTAGGTGGGGTTCTCAGCGTCGTCGCCGAGCTTCTGGCGGAGCCGCTTCACACAGGTGCGCACGGCCTCCGACTTGCGTCCGCCGCGCAAGCCCCACACTTGGCGCAGAAGGGCGTCCTGGGTAACGACCCGTCCCGCGTTGCGTGCCAGGACGCGAAGGAATTCGTATTCGGTGGGGGTCAGCACTACCCGGCGGCCGGCCACGCTCACCTGGCGCCGGCCGTAGCGGATGCGTAGGTCACCCGACACGAAGTTGTTGGTTTCCGGGCGCCGACTCAGCGCTGCCCGGACCCTCGCCACGAGTTCCGTCGGCGAGAATGGCTTGACGATGTAGTCGGCCGCTCCGAGTTCGAGCGCCCTGGCGATAGTCTCGGCCCGGCGGTAGACGGATATGAAGATGACCGGCAGATCGGCCAACTCCCCGACTTGCTCCATCAGCGCGATCCCGTCGGTGTCGGGCAACACGAGGTCAAGCAACAGAAGGGCGGGCCTCTCGCTCCGCACCAGGCTCGCCAGCTCATCAGGGTTGCCGGTCACGAGCGGCATGTATCCCGCCCTCGAGAGGACGTCGCGAATGAGGCGCAACGTGTAAGGATCGTCGTCAACCACAAGGATTCGTTCCCGCGCGACTTCTTCCAGAGTTGGCGGTTGGCGGGTCGAGACGGCTGGCGCGCTGGGAGACACCGGGAGGGTGAAGGTGAACCGCGAGCCCTGACCCGGCCCCCCGCTCTCGGCCCGAATGCGCCCGCCGTGGGCCTCCACGAGCCCCTTGCAGATGGCAAGGCCCAGCCCGCAGCGCACCGTGCCGACGGCGGCGTCGCCGACGGCGTGCTTGCGGAACAGGTGCGGCAGCCGTTCGGGCCGTATCCCGCGGCCCTGGTCGGCGACGGAGACCGCGACATGTACGCCGTCGCGAACCGCCTCGACCAGGATGGGCGATGACTCCGGAGAGTACCGGGCGGCGTTGGCGAACAGATTGTTCAATACCTGCACGATGCGCCGGCGGTCGGCCATCACCAGAGGGACGTTGGACGGCAGATCGACAACGATGGTGTGTCGGCCCCCGCCACCAAGAAAGGTGCTTCTCGCCTGGTCTATCAGGGCAGCCAGCTCGGTGGGCTGGGGCGCGACCGACAGTGTGCCCAGCTCGATGCGGCCCACGTCAAGGAGATCGCTGATGAGGCCCTGCATGTGTTCGGCCTGTTCGTCGATGATGCGGTGGAACTGGTGCTGCTCAGCGGGGTCCAGCTCCGGCTTCGCCGTGAGCAGGGTCCGGGTCGAGCCCAGGATCGATGTCAGCGGTGCGCGCAACTCGTGGCTCACCATGCTGAGGAACTCGGTCCGCTGCCGCTCGAGTTCTTCCAGCGGTTCCAGATCCTGAATGGTGACCACCAGGGACTCGATCTCACCGTTGTCGTTGCGGATCGGCGTGGCGTTGACCAGCGTTCTCACGTTGCGGCCATCGGGCGCCGAGAGCACCATCTCTTCGGCGCGTACCCTCTCCGCGTTGCCCAGCGCCCGTGTGAGAGGGAGCCCCGCGAACGAGACCTCCTCCCCGTCGGCACGGCAGACTTTCAATGAAAGCAGCACCTCCTGCGGTGAATGGCCCGACGGGTCCAGGCCCGCGATGATCCGCCGGCCCTCGCGATTGAACCGAACGAGCGCGCCGGTCTTCGCCTCGAACACCGCCACGCCCACGGGCGAGGTGTCGACCAGGGCTTCCAGATCGGCGCGGGCCCGCCGCTCGTCGCGATACGCCTGGGCGTTGGCGATGGCGGTTGCGGCCTGAGACGCGAACAGGATCAGAATATCCTCGTCCTCCTCGGTGAACTCCCGGCCTCCGTCCTTGTTGGTGAGATAGAAATTGCCGATCGGCGCACCCCGGTGGCGAATCGGCGCTCCCATGAAGGTCTTCGAAAGAATCGGTTCGGTTTGAAAGCCGAGAGCACGCAGATGGGACGACAGGTCAGGGAGCCGCAACGGCTTCGGGATCTGCAACAGGTACTCCCCAATCCCCTTCCCCTGAGACAGGCTACGCAGCTTCCGGAGCTCCTCGGGCGTCAGGCCCGACGAAATGAAGTCCCCGGACTGCTGTTCTCCGATCGTGATGACCGCGTTCGCGGCGCGGGTGAGCACCCGGGCGCTGTCGACCACCTCGCGCAAGACCGAATCAAGGTCGAGGTTCTCGCTGATCCGCAGGGTCGCGGCACTCAGCCGTGACGTGCGCTCCCGTAGCCTCGCGACCTCCTCCCTAAGATCCTCAATTTCGCTCAAAAGGCCCTCCTCCCCGCCTCACCGCGAGAAGCGACTGCTGCATCCCTACCTCTTTGCCGCAGCGGAGTAGGCCGGGTTCCTGGTTGCTTGCGCGGCAATGCCACAGACGCGAACGGGCTGATGATAGCGACCGCATCCACAAGGTGTCAACGATGGGGCTGCCCCGCTTTCGCGGACGGTTAGTTGTTGGGGTTGATGGTGTATGATGTGGTTTTTTTTCTCGCCTCTCAAGGGTTAGAGAGGGGTCACGAGCGAAGCTGACGATGCGAGCGAGCGGGAGAGGCCCGGGGAGCTGCGGCCGCCCCCGAAGCTGCAGGTTCGCGTCAGGCCGCATGGTTGAGTCTCTCGAAGTTCGCCGGCGACAGGTAGCCGAGCGCCGAGTGGAGGCGGCGGGTGTTGTAGAAGCCCTCGATGAAGCTGAAGATCTCCCGCCGGGCTTCGAGCCTGGTCCGGAACCGCTGCCGGTCGATGAGTTCGCATGCGAGCGTGGCGAAGAAGCTCTCGCACATGGCGTTGTCGTAGGCGTCGCCCACCGAGCCCATCGACTTCGCGATGCCCGCCTCGCGGCAGAGCTTCCCGAACGTCAGCGACGTATACTGCGAGCCCCGGTCGGAGTGATGGACCACCCCGCCCTCCGGCTGCCGGCGGCGGATCGCCATGTCCAGCGCGCCCTTGACCAGCTCGGCCCGCATGTGCGTCGCCATCGCCCAGCCGACGATCCGCCGGCTCCACACGTCGAGCACCACGGCGAGGTACAGCCAACCCGCCTGGGTGGGGACCTGCGTGATGTCGGCGACCCGGAGCCGGTCGGGTCCCCCGGCCGAGAAGTCCCGGTTCACGAGGTCCGGTGCGGGCGCGGCGTCGGGATCCCTCTCCGTCGTGCCCGTCCTGAAGCGACGGCGCGTCACGCCATGGATGCCCAGCTCCCTCATCAGCCGCGCCACCCGCTTGCGGCTCATCCGCGCGCCCTCGGCCGCGAGCGCCGCGTGGATCCGCGGGCAGCCGTAGGTCTCGCGGCTCTCAGTCCAGATCTCCATGATCCGGAACTTCACCTCCTCGTCGCGCCGCGACCGCGCCGAGGGCCGCCTGCTTCACCCAGTTCCGGATCGTCTGCTCCGACGGCTCGAACTCCCGGGCCAGAGACCCCGGACTACGACCGGCCCTCGCCAGCTCGACGATCCGCTCCTTGAACTCGGGCGGATACCGCCCTCGCCTTCTTCCAGCCATGGCTCACCTCCTTTGGTTCACCCAAATGGAAAGGTGTCCGCCGTAGCGGGGCAACTCCAATTGCGACGGATTCCAGCCCGCCCTTTGATTCAGCTTCGGATGCTCCCCCCACCCGCCACGAGGTGAAGAGCCCCCGAACTGGCTACTGCCGATCGCAAGGCTCAGTTGTTGATCACTGCATCGTACCGCCCGACGCTCCTGAGCTCGTAGTCTGCGCCCGCGCCAGCCGGAATGCCGAGGCTTCCCCCGGCGGGGTCGCTTCAGGCCTCTCTTCAGAGTAGCCGCAATCCGTACTCCTGGGGAAAGAGCACCTCCCCGCGAATCCCCGGCCACCCCATCGGCAACCTCCCCACGAAGTCAAAGTCCCCGAACAGCACGTCCGCCACCCCACCCCCCTCCGACCCCGGCAGCCACGCGGCCACGA
>JAPPNM010000108.1 GCA_028873825.1 Gemmatimonadota bacterium
CGGTCTTCCCCGTCTCTCCAGGAGCGTGCCAGCGCGACCTCCACGTCTGCGGACGGCTTGAAGAAGTGGACGCCGATCCCCACCTGCACGGTCCACGGCGTCCCGAGCGCGTCGCGCCAGCGCACGCCGACCCACGGGTAGTCGCGCCGTGCCGTGAGCGATCGCTCTCGACGGTAGCGTGCTATCATGTCCACGGGGCCGGAGACGTGGATCTCCTGGCGCCAGTCCACGAAGTTGAGGATGTGCGGATGGCTGATCGAGGCCCCGGCAATCCGAAAGCCGTTGGGCAGCTCGGCCCACCGTGCGTCTTCGCTGGGATGAAAGAGACTCGTGCGGATATCCAGCTCGTACTCGTCGTGCATTTTTGGGTTGAGCCGCTGGAAGGTGCCCTCCTCGGCCAGACGGCCGTAGTAGGCGCCGTCGCGGTCGAGCAAGGACAGCCACACCTGGTCCGCCCACGTCGCGAGAGTCGCGATAGCCGCCGAGTCGGTCTCGCCCGCGGGGGAAGCCGCGGATCGCTCTCCGCCCGACTGTGCGCGGAGCGGCGGGACGGCGAGGAGGGAAACTCCGGCTAGTACGGCGGCCAGACCCATCCTGCTCCTCCCTCGCTAGCAGTCCGTGGATAGCGCCCCGCGAGCACCGAGAGCGGCGAGGCGCCGGGCCGGCAAGGCGCGACGAAGGGGGAATAGCAGCGCTATTCGCCCGAGGAGCAACGCGGAGCGCAGCCTTGGAGCGGCAAAATGTATAACAGACATTACATAGTGTAAAGTATACCTTACATCGTGGACGGATGAAGCGAACCAGGAAGCCTTTCCGGTGAAGACACTATCGCACGATCAGCGCGGCAGGAACAGTGCCCGGCGGAAGCGGAAGGTGAAGGCGAGGCACAGGAAGGGAAGGGGGCGGGGCGCCGGGCCGAAGCCGGTGTTCGGGGCGGGCAGGGTCGCTGACGGGGACGCGTCCGGATGGACGGCGGGCATGGGCGTACCCCCGGCGGGGCGGGACCCGGCAGACGCTCACGGAACGTGCGGCAAGGACCTTCGCGCAGCTCGCGCAGTCGCTCCGCGACAGGGGCCACGCGCCCAGGGAGGTGGCGCACTTCGTGAACCGACTCGTGTTCTGCATGTTCGCGGAGGACGTCGGGCTGCTCCCCGGCGCCATGTTCACCCGCATGCTCGAGCACGCGTGGCGGGCGCCGGAGACGTTCGAGACCTTGGCGCGCGACCTGTTCGGGGCGATGTTCGAAGGCGGCCGGGTCGGGTTCGAGACCGTGGAGTGGTTCAACGGCGGGCTCTTCGAGGACGACGCGACCCTACCCATGGACAGGGCCCAGATAGAGACGACCCTGGAGGCTTCCGAACTCGACTGGTCCAACATCGACCCCTCGATCCTGGGGACGCTCTTAGAGCGGGGCCTCGACCCGGGGACTGGGACATCCTCGACATACGAACAGTTTGGTTGAAGAACCTGAAATCCTATTGAAGAAGGAGGATGGAAATGAAAGCAATCCTGGGAGTTGCCCTTATCTTGGCGACCGTCGAGTATTGCCCGGGGTGCGTGCCGGACGCCCCCTGCATCGACCGGGTTGGGTTCCCTGTGCGCGAGATCCCGGATGTAGACATGCGGGTCGGGGAAACGATGGAGCAGTCCCTCAAGGGCCACTTCAGCCTCCCCCCGGAGTGCGTAGCAGAATACAGCCACCCTGACTACGCCATCTTCGAGGTCACATCGTCCGATTCGGCGGCGGTTGCCGTTTCGATGGCCGATCTGACGACTGTCGAGATCGTCGCCTTGGAGGTGACGGAATCCGTGCGGGTGACTGTGGTGGGCGTAGACCATGACCCTGGCCACAGCCGCGAGTTTCTCGTGCGGGTGTGGGCTCGATAGGGCTCCGAGCCTCTCGCCGAGGACGTCGAGACGGGACTGGCGGCCAGCGGCAGCCCGCTGGCCGACGGGGATACCGAACAGCCCGACAGCATCGTCCATCCGACGAGAGGCCGCATCGATTTGACGATCTCGACCACCGGTCCCCTGTTTGCCGGATGCGGGGTGGGGAACCGGATCCGCGAAAGCGTTACCGGTCCCTTCCCGATGACTTCCGGTATCAGTCCGGCCGTTCGAGTGTTCCGGGCGATGGACGGCCGGTACGGGGGGAGCTACGATGGGCGCTCGATCGTGATCCCACGGGCGTTCGGGCCGAACGGCCTGGCCGCCTTCGTGGAGACGGACGATTGGGTCCGGCGGACGGCGGCGTGATCGTCAATATGGGAGACGGGAGCGGCGTTCATCGAACGGGACGAGTTCGATGTGCAGACCGTTGTCGTCAAGCGGCTGCCGCGCGAAGTTAACTGACGCCTGACCAGCTCGCGGCCGTCCGAGGGTGAAGTCCTAACAGCCCGTGGACAAAATCCCCCCGGCATTCGAACGGCGATGCATCCGCGCTGGCCGCTTCGCTTCACCCGTCCGCACTGTAAAGTATACATTACACTATGTAATATCTGCTATACATTTTGCCACTCGAAGGCTGCGCTCTGCGTTGCTCCTCGGGCGAA
>JAPPNM010000106.1 GCA_028873825.1 Gemmatimonadota bacterium
CGAGTGGCAGGCCGGTGGCGGACCGGACGGTCGAATACGACCTGAAGTTCCTGATCGCCGTCCTCAACTGGGCGGCGAAGTCCCGCGACGAGCGGGGCCGGTTGCTGCTCGACCGGAACCCGCTCAGAGGACTCAGGACGCCGAGGGAGAAGAACCCGAACCGGGTAGTGCTCACGGAGGAGGAGTATCGGGCGCTCCTGAAGGTGTCACGCCGGGTGGACTGGCGGTTCCACATGGCGCTCGTGCTCGCGCACGAGACCGGTCACAGGATCGGTGCCATCCGCCAGCTTCGGTGGGGCGACATCGACTTCGAGGGCGGAGCCATCGTCTGGCGCGCCGAACACGACAAGTCGGGTTACCAGCACATCACGCCGGTCACGGACGAGGCCTTGGACGCCTTGAAGGAGGCGCGGAGTTGGAATCCCTCGACACGGGATGCCCCGATCATGCCCGCGCCCCGGAATCCGTCGGCCTGCATGGGAGCCGCGTTGGCGCAGGGGTGGTGGGACAGGGCCGAGAGGCTCGCGGGACTGGAGCCGAAGCCCGGCCGGGGCTGGCACTCGCTGCGGCGCAAGTTCGCCTCCGACCTGATGGACCAGCCGTTGAAGGTGCTCTGCCAACTCGGCGGCTGGAAGACGGCCAAGACGGTGCTTCGGTGCTATCAGAGGGCCGACGAGGGACAGCTTCGGAAGGCTCTGGAAGACCGCCGCCGGGCTCGCGGCTGAAATCGAGACCGGCGGGAATCATTCAGCGGGAAATCGGGCTGTCGAACATGCAACCACAATCACCGCAACAAGATGCGAAACTGCAACGACATGTCGGCCCGGCGCCTCGCCGCTCTCGGTGCTCGGGCGGCTTTGCCCACGGACTGCCGGCCCGTGGACAAAGCCCCCCCGCCATTTCCACGGACCGCCGGGGGGCGGAGACGAGCGCAGCTTGACGAAGGGTCGAATCCGCCCTACCCTTTGACGGCGGGAGGGCTGGGCGCGGCGGGGCCACCATGCGCGAAACGGGAGCTGGAAAATGACGTGGACAAGCCGGGTCGGCGGCCTTGTCGGAATCGGAATGCTCGCCTGCCTGGCGGCTGGCTGCGACGATGACGAATTGGACGAGCTCACACCGGAGGAGGCCGCCGCTCTCGCCGAGCTGATCGGGGCGTCCGTTGTCCCCGTGGCGGGCCAGTCGCTCGTCTCGCTGCTCCCGGACGGTTCCGGCGCCGCGGCCGCTGGCGCCGGGGGTTCCATCGACTACGACTTCGACAAGCCGTGTGCGGATGGCGGCTCGGTCAACCTTTCGGGCACGGCGGACTACGATCCCGGGAACGATGTCAAGAGGGTAGAGGTCGACGGGACCGTCGCGTTCCACAATTGCGCCGAGACGACGGACGACGGCGACACGTACACGCTCACAGGGAGCATCGATCACCTGCTCCGGATGGCGATCAGCTGGTCGGACGGATCGTATCGCATCGAGGTGGACGGCACCGCCGACGGCAGCGTCGGTTGGGAGAGGGACGACGGGAGCAGCGGCGTCTGCGAAGTGGACGTGACGATCGACGCAACGTTCGAAGTCGATGCGAAGAACTGGACCTGGGAAGCGGAGGGCGGCGTGACGGGAACGGTCTGCGGGATTTCGGTTGACGCCGACGCGAAAGACTGGACCAAGAAGGGCTGGGCATAGCAGCCCGCGTCACGGCCGCTCCCGCTCGACGAGCTCGACGAGCACGCCGGCGGCGGAGCGCGGGTGCAG
Source organism: Gemmatimonadota bacterium (assembly GCA_028873825.1). Lineage (GTDB taxonomy): Bacteria > Gemmatimonadota > Gemmatimonadetes > Longimicrobiales > Gaopeijiaceae > Bin94. The sequence goes on from JAPPNM010000106.1 coordinate 1,750, forward strand.
GAACGCGATCCGGTGCCCTCCGGCCCCGGTCATCGGCGCGTCCGAAGTGAAGGCGTAGCCCTCCTCCGTCAGTTCGTCCATCAACTTCGCCACGTCGGGCACCCGGTAGGCGATGTGGTGCAGTCCCGGTCCTCTGCGCTCGATGAACCGCGCCACGCCGTTGTCGTCCGCCAACGGACGGATGATCTCCACTCCCCCCACGAAACGGACCTCCACCCCCTGCGACTCCACGGTCCGGGGCCGGGTAGCCGACGCGCGGCCGAGTCGTTCCAAGAGCGGCAGGATCTCCTCGAACGCGTCCACGGCGATCGCCACATGGTCGAATTCCAGGTCGCGCGCGCCTCCGGCGGGCTTCGGCGAACCCGGCTCGGCGCCCGGCCCTTCGTCATCCCGGACAGGCTGGCGCGGCCGTTCGGAGCTGTTCAACTTCCCGCCTCCGGCGGTGTAGAATACATGGGACGGACCTCCGGCCGGGTCACGAATCGAGTCACTTCAGTTCAAGGACATCAATAATGGCGGACAGCGCGAATCTGGTCACCATCACCGACGACAACTTCAAGGAGCGGATCGAGGAGCACGTCGGTCTCTCCATGGTCGACTTCTGGGCGGAGTGGTGCGGTCCGTGCAGGCTTATCGCACCCTTCGTAAGCGAGCTTGCGGACGACTTCGCGGGCAGGGTGCGCGTCGGAAAGCTGGACGTGGACTCCAACGTGTCCACGTCGATGCGCTTCGGGGTCCGCTCGATCCCCAGCATCCTCTTCTTCAAGGACGGGCGGCACGTGGACACTGTGATCGGGGCGGTCCCGAAGGCGCAGCTGGAGCAGAAGATCGAGCAGCACCTGTAGCGTCCGGAAGCGGCGGCGGCGGGAGGGTGCCCGATGGCGGACGTTCAGCGACAAGCGGGCCGGGGGGACCCGGAGGACGGGCGGCCCCGGCGCCCGGGGGCTCTCTACGTCGTGGCCACGCCGATCGGGAATCTGGCCGATCTCTCGGCGCGCGCCGGAGAGACCCTTGCCGCCGCCGGCCGCATCCTCGCCGAGGACACGCGCAGGGCCCGAATCCTGCTGTCCCGCATCGGGGTCGCCACGCGGCCGGTTTCCCTTCACGCGCACAACGAAGCCGGCCGCGTCTCGCTGGCGCGCCGCTGGTTGGCGGCGGGCGACGACGTCGCGCTCGTTTCGGACGCGGGCACGCCGCTCCTCTCCGATCCCGGGGAACGCCTGGTGAACGCCGCGATCGAGGACGGCCGCGACGTGGTGCCCGTTCCGGGCCCGTCGGCGGTGCTCGCCGGGCTGGTGGCTTCGGGCCTGCCTTGCGTCCCGTTCACCTTCGTGGGGTTCGCGCCGCGCAAGGCCGGGAGGCGGGCCCGAGCGCTGGAGCGGATCGTGCGCGCCGCCGAGACGACAGTGCTCTTCGAGTCGCCGGCGCGTCTGGCCGGGCTGCTGGGCGAACTGGCCGCCCTCCTCGAGGTGCGGAAGAGCGAACGCCGGATCGCGGTCTGCCGGGAGCTGACCAAGGTGCACGAGGACGTGTTCCGCGGGACCCCGGCCGAGGGAGCCCGTCACTTCCGGCGGCACCCGGCGCGCGGAGAGGTGACCGTTGTGGTGGAGGGGCGTTCGGGCGAGGGAGGGGAAGCGGTCGCGGCGGAGGTGGAGGAGCTGGCCGCGGACGCCGTGGGCGCGGGTCTGTCCCCCACCGCCGCCGCGCGGGAGGTGGCCGCGCGCTTCGGGGTGTCGCGGGGCGAGGCGTACGAGGCCGTGATGCGCGCGAAGAAGGAGCGGGGGGCGGGCCCGGGGAGGGGTGGGTGAGGGTGTCGCGGGACCGCACGCGGATGCACCGCGGGAGCCGGTCGCCGTCCGGGACCCCGGAGGGTGTGAGGGTGTCGCGGGATCGCACGCGGATGCGCCGTGCCCCGGCGGCCAGCGGAAAAAACTCCCGCGGAAACCGGACGGCGACGCATCCGCGCCGGGACGCTTCGTCCACCGGTTCGCGCCGTAAACGCAACATTACATTATGTCAAGCATACTATGCATTCTGCCTCCTTTGGGCCGTTTTGGGCGCTTCCGCAGTCCCCGTCCACGCCCAGGGCGCGGGCCCGGTCACCATCGCCCGGCTCCGGTACGACGGCGGAGGCGACTGGTACGCGAACCCGTCCTCGCTCCCCAACCTGCTGGCGGCGTTGCGCGAGCGCACCGGTATCCCCACCGCCGACCGCGAGGTCTCGGTCCGTCCCGCCGACCCGACGCTGCGCGACTACCCCTTCCTCTACATGACCGGGCACGGCAACGTCCGCTTCACCGACGAGGAACGCCGCGCGCTCCGGCGCCACCTGCTCGGGGGCGGTTTCCTGCACGCCGACGACAACTACGGCATGGACCGGTCGTTCCGGCGCGAGATGGGGCGGCTCTTTCCCGACAGGGAACTCGTCGAGCTCCCCCCGGACCACCCCGTCTTCCGCGCCCCCTATGAATTCGCCGCCGGTCCGCCCAAGATCCACGAACACGACGGGGCGCCGCCCCAGGCGTTCGGCATCTTCCACCGGGGCCGCCTGGTCGTGATCTACACCTACGAGACCGACCTGGGGGACGGCTGGGAGGACCCGGACGTTCACGACGACCCCCCGGAGCTTCGCGAGAAGGCGCTGCGCATGGGCGTCAACATATTCGTCTTCGCGATGTCGCAGGCGGTCTCGTGAGCGCGGCGAGCGATCCGGGCCGGATCGGCCGGGCGGTCGAGGGGGTTCGCGCGCACCTCTCCCGGTCGCTGGCCGTCGCGGTCGCCGCGTGGTGCGGCGCGGCGGTGCTGGCCATGCTCGTCCTGGCGCCCGCGCTCGCCGGGGAGGACGGATGGAGCGCCGGCAGTCCCGGTCCGCTCGCGATCGTGCATCTGATCGCGGCGTCCGTCCCGGCCGGTATCTGGTCCTGGCGCCGGCTCGGCCGCCGTTGGTGCGCGGAGCACCGGGTCGCGCGGGCGATGGACCGGGCCGGCGGGCTGGACTGGGGGGCGACGCTGGCAGGGCTGGAACTCCTCCGTTCGGCTCCCGCGGGCACGTCGCCGGGGCTGCGCCGCCTCGCCCTGGAACAGTTGGCCGTCCGACTGGACGGAGACTCGAAGGTTCTCGCGGGGAACCTCGGCCGGCGGGTCGGCCGGCGCGTCCGGCGCGGCGTGACCGCGTTTCTGGCCGCCTTGGCGATCGCGCTCCTCGTGCCGGCGCTCGCGCCGTCGCGCACCTTCGGCGCGTGGGACGGCCTCCTGCGCCCGCTCTCGGTGCTGGCCGAGCGCGCCCTGCCCCCGGTGAGCGTCGAGCCCGGCACCGTCGAGGTTGCTCGGGGCGCCGTCGTGGAGGTCGTGGCCCGCGCGCCCTTGCGCGACGTCGTCACCCTGCGCCGGGAGGTGACCGGGCGGGTCTCCCGTGCGGAGGCGGTCGCCCTCGCGGACGGGGTCGGCCGCGCGTCGCTGCCCCCCGTCGACGCCGAGACCCGCTACTGGATCGAGACCGCCGACGGGGCCCGCAGCGACGTTCACGTCCTCACTCCGGTCGACCCCCTCTTCGTGAGCGATTTCGCGATCGAGGTCTCCCACCCTCCCCACACCGGTCTTCCGCCCGGCGAGTACCGGGACGAGGTCCCCCCCCTGGCGCTTCCTGCGGGGACCCTGCTGCGCGTGCGCGGCCGGGGGAGCCGCGCGATAGGCGCCGGGACGCTGCTGGACGAGGAGGGCCGCGCGGTGCTGGAGCTGAGCGTCCGGGACGCGCGCTTCGAGGGGAGCTGGGTTCCGTCGAGGCCGGGCACCTACACATGGCGCTTCAGCGATGCGGCGGGCGCGGAGGCTGCGGCGTCTCCGGGGCCGCTCAGGCTCGACGTCGTCGCGGACCTTCCCCCCGAGGTCGCGATCGTCCGTCCGGGCGCGGACACGGTCATGCCGGCCGGCCGGCGCCAGCCGCTGGCGATCCGCGCCGCCGACGACCACGGGATCGACCGCGTGGAGATCGTGGCGCGGCGGATCGGCGCCTTCGGCGAGGCGGGGGAGCCGGTCGTGCACCCGGTGGAGCTGGGGGGGTCGGCCGAGGCGATCGTGCAGCGGGTCCTGGACGCGTCGGCGTGGACGCTCTCGCCCGGCGACGCGATCCGCTACCTGGCGCGAGCGGTGGACAACAACCCGTCGCCGCAGGTAAGCGAGAGCGCCGAGTACGAGCTCCGGATCGGGAGCGCGACCGACCTGGAGCGCGCCGCGGAGGAGGAGCTGAGCCGGGCCGCCGAGGGTGTGGAGGAGCTTGCCGCGCGGGCGCGCCGGGCCGGGGAGGAGGTGCGGAACCCGCGGTCGCGCGGCGAAGCGGGGCGGCGTCGCGGCGGGACCGCCGGCGACCGGTCCCGCATCGAATACCGCGAGGAAGTGGCCCGGGCGCTGGAGCGCCACGAGCGGATGACGGCCGCGGTGGACTCGCTCCGGCGCGAGCTCGCCCGGCTGCGTGAAGCGCTGGGGGACGCCGGGCTCGCCGAACCGGAGCTTCGGGAGCGGCTGGAGGAGCTCGAGAAGCTGCTGGACCGGGCCGTCCCGGAAGCCGGCCGGAGGCGGTTGGAAGCCCTGCGGGAGCGGCTGGCCGGGATGGACCCGGAGGATCTCGGCGAGGCGCTCGAGAAGATGGCGGAGGAACACGAGCGGCTTCGTCGGCGCCTGGAGGAGTCGCTGGAGCAGTTCAGGAGCGCCGCTCTCGAGCAGGATTTCCGGGCCGTCGGCGAGGAGGCGCGGAAGCTAGCCGAGGAGCAGGAGATCCTGGCAAGGGCGATGACGGAGGGAGGCGACGAGCCGTTGCGAGCCGCGCAGCAGAGCGGGCTGGAGGAGGAGGCGCGGACGCTGCGGCAGCGGCTCGACGCGCTCCGGGAGCGGCTTGTCGAAGCAGGGGAGCGGCAGGCCGGCGGGGGAGTCCGGGAGGCCGCGCTCAGGCTGTCGCGGTCCCGCCTTCAGATGCGGCGGGCCGCACGGCTTGCGCGGCTGGGCGGGCGGGAGGGCGCGGGGCGGGAGGCGCGGCAGGCGGCGGGCGACCTGTCCCGGGTGGCGGATCGGCTAGACCGGGAGCGGACGCGGATGCGGATGCGGCGGACGGAGGACACCCGCGCGGCGCTCGGGCGGACGGCCGCCGGCGCGCTGGCGCTGGCCCGCCGCCAGTCCGAGCTCGGCCGCGAGATGCAGGGAGCGGGCCCATCGGAACTGGCCGCGCTGCGGGGCGACGAGGCCGCGATCGCGCAGGGGATCCGCAACCTGGCCGAAAACTATGCGCAAGGTACCCGGATGGCCGCGCCGGGCGCGCGCGACATCCTCGCCGGGATCGGCCGGGCGATGGAGCGGCTCGACGCCACGGTGGCCGCGATGGAGAACCCGCGCGCCCGGGGACCGTCGCCCGGGGCGGCGGCCGAGCAGGTCGTGCGCGCCTTGAACGAGGTGGCGCGCATGGCCGTGAGCTCCGGGCGCCAGGGGCGGTCCCAGGACGCGGCGCCGGCATCCGAGCGGATGATGCGGCAGCTGCAGCAGCTCGCCGGGCAGCAGGCCGAGATCATGCGGGACGCGGCGGCGCTAATTCCGATGCGCCTCGGCCGGGAGGCGCTGGAGGAGCGGGTCGGGGAGGTCGCCGGCCGCCAGGAGAGGGTGGGGAGCGGGCTGGACGAGATGGGGCGGGAGGCCGCCCCCCTGGGCGACCTGCCGGCCTTCGCCGAAGAGGCGCGGACGCTCGCGGAAGCGCTCGCGCGGGGGCGACTGGACCGGGACGTGCTGCGGCGCCAGGAACGACTCTTCCGCCGGTTGCTCGACGCCGGGCGCACCCTCGAGCGCGACGACGGATCGGACCGGCGCGAGTCGGAGCGGCCGGGCGCGTTCACCCGCGAAGGGGCCGGGGCGCTGGGCCCGGCGGACCTGGACGAGCTCCGCTTCGAGCTCCCCGGCCCGGCGGCGTTGCGTGCGCTGCCTCCGGCTCGGCGGATGCTGGTCATTCGCTACTTCGAGCGCCTCAACCGAAATCGCGGTGGGGGAGCGGGGAGCGGGGAGGGGTGAAGGACGCCGGCTCCGCTCCGGCCGGCGCGCCGGCGGGTTGCGCCCGTCCGCGGGTTCGCCGCCCGGGAGCCTGCCGAGACGGTCTCCCGCGCGGGTCCGTCCGCGGACTCCCGGCCGCCGTGCTCGCGACCGGTCTCATGATCGCGTTCCCGGTTGTCGCCGCCCCGGCCCTCGATGCCCAGACGCCCGAGGAGCCGAACGGGACCGGGGGCCCGGGCGCGGCTCTCGAACGCGCCCTCCGGCTCCTCGAAGGCGGGGCGTTCGCGGACGGTATCGCCGCCCTGGAGGCCGCGCTGCCCGAAATGGAGCCGTCCCGCGCCACCGAGGCGCTCGAGCTGTCGCTCGCGCTGAGCGAACTCACGGTCGCGGGCGCCCGCGTGGCGGCCGGGGCCGCGGCCCTCCGGCAACGCGGCCGCGCCGGGGAGGCGGTGGGCCTGGTGCGGCAGGGTCTTGGCGCCGTGCCGGCCCCGGATCGCCCCGCCCTCCTCGCGCTGGGAGCCCGCGCCGCCGACGAAGCGGGCCTTCCCGGCGAGGCCGCGGCGTTCCGGCGCCGCATCGCGACCGAACACCGGGACGCGCGCGAGTTTCCCGAGGCCGCGCTGAGACTCGCCCGCGCGGTGGCGGCGGAACCGGGTGGCCGCGACGAGGCGGCCGGAATCCTGGAAGCGCTGATCGTGGAGCGGCCGGAGAGCCCCGTCGCGCCGGCCGCGCGCCGGGAGCTCGAACGCATCCGCGCCATGGATCCGCAGTGACGGGCGGCTCCGGCTCAGCGGCCCGCCGTCGGCGCCCGCGCGGATTCGTCCGGGGCTTCCGCGTGCTGCTCCCGACGCTGCCCGCGCTGGCGGGGGTCGCGGCCGGCGCGGGGGAAGCCGTCGCGCAGCTGCTTCTCGTCCCCATGGACCGCAGCCAGGCGAACCACCTCAAGGCGTACGGACTTGCCTACCGGGCGCTGGAGCTGGACGGCCGCGCCGAGTGGCTGCTCAACTTCCGGGGCGGCTCGTTCCTGCTTCCGGACACCGACGCGGTCCGGCGCCGGGCGGCGCTCATGGGCGTAACCGCGCAACCCGTGGGAGCGGCCGGCGAGGCGCGCATCCGGGGGATCGTCGCGCAGTCCGACATGGAGTCGGTGGTGCTCGAGAAGGCCACCCGCATCGCGATCTACACCCCGCCCAACAGCGCCCCGTGGGACGACGCCGTGACGTTGGCGCTGGAGTACGCCGAGATCCCCTACGAGAAGATCTGGGACTTCGAGGTGCTCGGCGAAGACCTCGGCGGCTTCGAGTGGCTGCACCTCCATCACGAGGACTTCACCGGGCAGTACTCGAAGTTCTACGCCGCCTACGCGGGGGCGCCCTGGCTCGAAGAGGAGGTGGCGCGCAACGAGGAGGCCGCGCGCGTCCTCGGGTACCCCGACGTGCCCGCGCTGAAGAAGGCCGTGAGCGCCGCAATCCGGGACTATGTCGAGCGGGGCGGCTTCCTCTTCGCGATGTGCTCGGCGCCCGAGACGCTCGAGCTGGCGCTGGCGGCCGCCGGCGTCGACATCGCCGCGACCTACGCCGACGGCACGCCCCCCGACCCCGACGCGGGAGCGAAGGTCGACTGGGGGCTCGCGATGGCCTTCCGCGACGCGCGGATCCAGGTCGCGCCCTCGGTCAGCTCCTTCTCCGACATAGACGGCCACCAGGTCAACACCCCGCAGCGAAAGCCGCTGGGCGCCTTCACCCTCTTCGACTTCTCCGCCAAGTTCGACCCCGTTCCGGCCATGCTCACGCAGAACCACGAGTCGGTGCTGCTGGACTTCTACGGACTGACCACGTCGTTCGCGATCGACCGCCTAAAGCCCGGCGTGGTCAAGCTCGGCGTCGAGGGCGGTTGGGCGAAGTACGTTCACGGCAACTTCGGCGAGGGTACGTGGACCTACTACGGCGGCCACGACCCCGAGGACCCGGAGCACCAGATCGGCGATCCGCCCACCGACCTGGCTCTGCACCCGAACTCGCCCGGGTACCGCATCATCCTCAACAACGTGCTTTTTCCCGCGGCCAGGAAGAAGAAGCTGAAGACGTGACGGCGGCTGCCCCGGTGCGAGCGCCGAGCGCCTCGGGCCCGGTGCCCGGCGATCCGCGGACCCGGCCGCCCTCGCGCCCGCGCCGCTCCGAACCGTGATGCGGATCCCCCTCCGTCTGGCTCCCGAAGCCGCCCGGGTCGTCCGCGACGAGGTCGCCCGGGCCGGGGGACGCGAGGTCTCCTTCCTCGCCGAAGTCACACGCGGGCGTGTGGTCTCGAACCCGCGCGCGGTAGCCCGGGGCAACCGTTCGGCCGTTTTGGCGGTGGCCCGCGATGCGCCCGAGGGCGGTGTCATGATCCACAACCACCCGTCCGGCGAACTGGAGCCCTCGGACGCGGATCTGGCCGTGGCCGCCCGCGTCCATGAACGGGGACTGGGCACGGCGATCGTCAACAACGCCGCGAACAGGATGTACGTGGTCGTGGAGCCGCCCGAGCCGCGGCGAGTGGAGGCGCTGGAACTCGACGAGCTCTCCGGGCTGCTCGCGCCGGCGGGTCCCCTGGCGTCGCTTCCCGGCTACGAGGACCGGCCGGGCCAGCGCGACATGCTGCGCTTCGTGGCGTCGCACTTCAACGAGGGCGGCGTGGGGCTGGCGGAGGCGGGCACGGGGACGGGCAAGTCGCTCGCCTACCTGGTCCCGGCGGCGCGCTGGGCCGTCCGCAACGGCGAGCGCGCCGTGGTCTCCACCAACACGATCAACCTGCAGGAGCAGCTGGTCGGGAAGGACCTCGACATCGTGCGCGAGGTGCTCGGCGAGGAGTTCAAGTGGGCGCTGGCGAAGGGAAGAGGGAACTACGTGTCCATCCGCCGCGCGCGCCTGGCGGCCGAGTCGGCGCCGAACCTCTTTCCCGGCGACCGCTCCGCGGAGCTGCAAGCGATCCTCGACTGGGTCGACCGGACGGAGGACGGGTCGCGCAGCGATCTTCCCTTCGTTCCCGGCCATGACGTGTGGGAGGAGGTCAGGAGCGAGACCGACGCGTGCCTGCGCGCGAAGTGTCCCCACTTCCAGGAGTGCCACTACCAGCGCGCGCGCCGGGCGGCGGCGAGCGCCGACCTGTTGGTCGTCAACCACGCCCTCTTCTTCTCCGACCTGGCCGTCCGCATCGCCACCGAGAACTTCCGGGACTCGGCGGTGCTGCCGTCCTACAGGCGCGTGATCTTCGACGAGGCCCATCACCTGGAGGACGCGGCCACCGCCCATCTCGGCAAACAGACCACGCGGGCCGGAATGTTCCGAGCGCTGAGCCGCCTGGACCGGGGGGGCAAGGGGATCCTGGCCTCGATCGAGGCGGCGCTGGGCGGCGTGGACGGTTCGGCTGCGGCCGAGCGGCTGCGCGAACGGATCGGGTCGCGCGCGCGTCCGCTGGTCGGCGAGGCCCGCGAGGCCCTGAACGGCTTCTTCGATTTGGTCGAACCGTGGGCGGAGGGACTGGTGGGGAAGGGCAGCCTGCGGCTCGGGCGGCCGGGGAGGGCGGGGGAACCGCCCGGTCCGGAACCGGCCGAGGAGCCCGCGATCTCCGAATCGCTGGACCGCGTGCTCATCACGCTGGGCGACCTCGCGCGCGAACTGAACTCCCTCGCCGAAGGGCTGGGGGAACACGAAGAGCTGCAACCGGCGGTGGAAGGCCGCCTTCTCGACCTGCGCGGATCCCGCACCCGGCTCGGGAACATCGACAGCGCCCTGCGCTCCTGCCTCCTGCCGGACCGCGACGGCCCCCCGGCCGTGCGCTGGCTCGAGATTCGCCGGTCCGGGGCGCGGCGCGTAGGCAACCTGGTCTTCTCGGCCGCCCCGGTCCAACTGGGGCCGACCCTCGCCACCCACCTCTTCGGCAACGCCGAGACCGCCCTTCTCACATCGGCCACCCTTGCGCCAAATAAGGATTTCGGCTATTTGAGAAGGCGGCTGGGACTGTGGGGCGGCGGAGCGCCGGCGCCGGAAGCCGCCCGGTCTCCGGTCCGCGCGTCGGGGCCATCTCCCGGCTCCCAGGCCGCCGGCCTCCTCGCCGACGCGCACCCCGGCCCCGCCGCGGCCGGCCCGGACGCGCCCCACCCCGACCTCCGCGTATCCGAAACCGTCGTCGCCTCGCCCTTCGACTACCCCGCGCAGAGCCTCCTCGCCGTCCCCACCGACCTGCCGGGCCCGCGCGGCCGGGAGGGCGCCGGCGCCCACCACCGCGCCACTGCCGAGGTCGTCTGCGAAGTGGCCGACATCACCGGCGGCGGCCTCTTCGCGCTCTTCACCTCCCACGCTGCGCTGCGCGCCGTGGCCGCGGGTCTGCGCGAACGCGGCGCCGGGGGGCGCTGGCCGCTCCTGGTCCAGGGAGAGGCCGGCCGGTCCGAGCTGCTGCGCGACTTCACGCGCTCGGGCGCGGCCGTCCTGCTCGGCGCGGCTTCCTTCTGGGAGGGGGTGGACGTGCCCGGACGGCCGCTTCGCGCTCTCGTCATCCACAAGCTGCCCTTCCGGGTCCCCAGCGAGCCCATGACCGAAGCGCGAGTCGAGGTCATGGAGGAGAGGGGCGAGAACGCGTTCGCCGACTTCATGGTTCCCGACGCGGCGATGCGCCTGAAGCAGGGCGTGGGCCGGCTGATACGCTCCCGGACGGACCGGGGCGCCGTGGTCGTTCTCGACGACCGCTTGCTCACGAAGCGCTACGGACGGCACTTTGTCGACGCGCTGCCGCCGATGCCGCTCGCGAGGGGGCGCTGGGCGGAGGTGAGGGCGAGGGTGGAGGAATTCTACCGGAAGGAGCGAGCACGATGACGGCGATCGTCATGGGCGTGTTGCCCCAGCGGTCGAATCCGGGAAGCCGGCATGTCTCGCGACCGTCGACCGTGACCATGCTCGCTCCGTCGGCCGTTACGCTGACCCTGGCGGCGTGCCTGGCCGGTCAGGCCTTTGCGGCGCCCGCCGCCGCCCAAACCCCGCCCGATACAGTCTTCCGCGACTGCCCGCAGTGCCCCAGAATGGTGGTGGTTCCCGCCGGGAGCTTCATGATGGGGTCGCCGCCCTCGGGCGACTGGCGCTTCCAGGATGAAGAACCGCAACGTCGTGTTACGGTCAGGACCGCCTTCGCCATCGGGATCTACGAGGTGACCTTCGAGGAATGGGACGCGTGCGTGAGGGGTGGGGGCTGTGGCGATTATCGCCCGTCGGACGAGGGGTGGGGGCGGGGGCGCCGTCCGGTGACCAACGTGAGCTGGGAGGACGCGACGCACTACGTGCAGTGGCTGTCCGAGGAAACCGGAGAGACGTACCGGCTGCCGAGCGAGGCACGGTGGGAATATGCCGCGCGAGCCGGAACGGAGACTGACCGCTACTGGGGAGACAGCGTTTCGGAGCAGTGTCGGCATGCGAACGGATTCGACAAGGATCTTGCCGAGACCGACCCGGGGCACGTGGAGAGGATGCGGTTGTTGGGCGTAGGATTCGCGTCATGCTCCGACGGTCAGGCGAAAGGCACGGCGCCGGTGGGTTCCTACGAGCCGAACGCCTACGGGCTGTATGACATGATCGGGAACCTCACGGAGTGGACCGACGACTGCGCGGGGGGGGACTATGCCGAAGGGGCTGCCGACGACAGCGCCTGGAGTTTCGGAGACTGCTCCCGGCGCATGCTGCGGGGTGGCACTTGGGGCTACCCTCCGGAGATGCTCCGTTCAGCGAACCGCTTCTCCTTCGAGATCGAACACCGGGACAACGGCCTCGGATTCCGGGTGGCCCGGGACATCCGGTGATTGGTCGGCCGGTGCCGCGGCACCGGCGCCCCGCGAAAGAAATCGTTCGTCCCCGGTGCTCGCCCGGATGCGTCCGGTTCGCGTACGGCGCCCTGCCGGCCCGGCGCCTCGCCGCTCGCGCGGATTCGCCGGCGGAGTGCTGGTGCATCTCCGCGAATCGGGCTAACCCCAAGTTCGGTGGCTTGGTGCGGATGACGTAGACGCCGTCCATCGCGGCCTCGGCGGCCACTCGCGGTCGCAGAGCAGGGCGAAGACGATCTGCAGCTTTGCCGCGCCTGCCGTCGCGGGAGTAGCCGCAATTCGCCAGCGGGCACTTCAAGTCCTCGAAGTACACCGACGTCAGGTCGCAGGGTACCCCTGGTCTTGGGTGTAGCTCCCCATGCAGCTTGCTGCGGAGTGCGCGGAAACGGCGACGAGCACTCTCCTTGCCGATTGCCGTAGCGTTCCACTACATTAGACTGGGCGCCTACCTTTTCACCGCGAAAAAAGCCGGGTGACGGTACTGTTACGATGTCTCGTTCTGCCTCCCGATATTGGCTTGGCTATCTCTGGCCCCCCGCCCTCGTCTTCCTACTGCTCTTCTGCAGTGATGTCGAGATCCAGGGGCCTTCCGTGCCTTCCGTCGAGATCGGCTTGGGAGACACCATCGTCGTGTTCCCGCCTCCCGGCGGCCCGATTCTGGCGGGCGTGCGACAACTGGCGCTGTCCGCCGACCAGCAGAGCGTGTACGTGCTGGATGCCGGTCCTGCGGTCCACAGGATTGCTCTTGACGGCACGTTTCTGGCGTCGTTTGGCCGGAGCGGCGAGGGCCCGGGCGAATTGACGCGCCCCATCGCCGCGCAACCGACAGGCGACGGCGGCATCTGGGTGTTGGACCGCCAGCGGTTCACCCGCTACGCGCCAGACGGTTCGGTCGTCCGGATACTGCCCTTGACGAACCGCGACGCTGCGACGTTTTCGCCCGTTGGCGGAGATCGCGAGGTTGTCGTCCCCGCCGGCCAGCCGATGGTCCCGGGACAGGCGCTCCTTACGCGCGTCGGCGACAGCGGGATTGAAGACCTCGAGAACATTCCGTCGGACTTGCCGGCACCCTTGGCCGACAGTCGCTTCGGCGAGCGGTTTCTCGGGTGGAAGCTAGCGCCGCTCGGGGCCCGCGAGATTGCTATCGTGCTGAACGGGCCGGTGCTCCGCGGATGGCGGGTCTTTGTCGCAGTGGGCCTTGAAGCGGTGGACAGCGTGATCGAACTCGCCATGCCGACAACGGCAGCCCGGGTCATAGCAAGGGAATCGGAGTTGGCCGCGATGCCCGACGCACGTCCGAGTCCGTTGTCGCGGGTAGGCACGGCTGCGGGGAGGCTCTGGATCGTGTCAACGGGTCTGCCCAACGGTCCGTTGGCGTTCACGGTACCGGTCCGCAGGGGAGATCCGTCCCTGGTGGTGCCGGCCGGACAGGGACTCCACGACCGCGAGCGTCGCGTGCGGGACGTAGTGGTCTTGTCCGACAGAGTCTTCCTGGCGTACGAAGTCGAGGTCGTAGTCCGGTCGGCCATCCGGAAACAGGACGGGGTCCGAAACTGACAGGCTCACAGGCACCGGGCAGGCCGGGGATCTGCCGGCAATCGGTGTGACGCCGGGCCTCGGGCCCGGACGCCGGCCACGATAGGCGGCAGGTGACCGGCCCTTCCATATTTTCTAGATTCGTTAACGCCAAACAGGGCGCGCCTGTCGCCAACCCTGCCGGCCCGCTCCGCCGCTCACCCCCGACCCGGACTCCCCGCCCATGAAAAAGGCTCTCGGTTTCCTAGCCGGACTCGGCCTCCTGGCCCTTGCCGCGGGCGCGGCCCGCACCGCTTTCCTGGGATGGGGGGGCGGCCACGCCGATGTCGGCTTCTGGTGGACGGTCATCGCGAGCTTCCTGGCGATCGCGGCGCTCGGGGCGCTCGTCGGAACCGCCATCCATTCCCGCAAGACCGGATAGCGCCTTGCCGGCCCCGCTCCGCGCCGCTCGGAGGGTCGTCACGCGCGCGAACGGCGAAGCTCGCGAAGACGGGACAAGCGCATGAAGAAGTCCGCCGCGGACCGGCGCGAGGAGTCGCAACGGCGGCGTCGTCGCAGGGACCGTCGCGGGCTGTATGTGGCGCTCGCCGCCTCGGGGCTCGTCCATGTTCTGCTGGTAGTGCTCTATCCCTTCTTCTCGGGCCGCCGTCCGGCAAGCCCGCTCGCCCACCACCGGCCGTCGGTCCGCGAGGCCGAAGGGATCCGGGTCGTGCGGATCGTCGAGGTGGCCACGCCCGAGGCGGCCGCCCCGGGCGATCCCGTCGAGTTGGCGGACGTGGAGGAGCCGGAGGTCGTGGCGGAGGGTCCCGCGCTGGCGGACGAGCTGAGGCTCCGGTTCCCGTATCCTTACTCGGCCGCCTGGGAGCGGCTCCGGCTCGGCCGGGGCGACACCCGCCTGTGGGTCCCGGTCGACCCGGCCCTTGCGGCGCCCACGCCGGAACAGATCCTCGAGCTCCGGCTCGCGGTCGCGATCGAGGCCGGCAACGACTCGGCCGCGGCCGAGGCGGAGCGCGCGCGGCGCGCCCTGGACTGGACGCACACCGACGGGGACGGCAGGCGGTGGGGCGTCTCGCCGGGGAAGATCCACCTGGGCGACCTGACCATCCCCCTGCCCTTCGGCTTCGGCCCGCCTCCCGACTACGAGGGGGACCGGGCCGAGTGGGCCTTCCGCATGACGGACATCGAACGTGCCGCCAGCACTCTCGCCGTCCGCCGGAGCTGGGCCGACCGCAGGGCGGCGATGAAGAAGCGTCGCGAGGAGCTTCGCGCTCTCCGGGAAGAGGAAAAGAAGAAGGAAGCGGAGCGGCGGATCGTGCGGCCCGACACGATCTCCGGCCGGCCGGGGCGGCGATAGCTTGATGACCGTGCCGCCAAAGGCCTTCGACCCGGCCGCGGTCGAAGCCCGCATCCTGCGCATGTGGGAGGAAGGCGGATACTTCGGCGCCGCGGCCGCCGACGTGGAGGCCGGGGGCGATCCGTACGTGATCGTGATACCGCCGCCCAACGTGACCTCCGTCCTGCACATGGGGCACGGCCTGAACAACACCATCCAGGACGTGCTCGTCCGCTGGCGCAGGATGCAGGGAAGGGTCGCGCTCTGGGTGCCCGGCACCGACCACGCCGGCATAGCGACGCAGAACGTCGTCGAGCGGCGTCTGGCCGACGAGGGGAAGACCCGCCACGACCTGGGCCGGGAAGCCTTCCTGCGGCGCGTCTGGGAACATGTGGACCAGACCGGAGACCGCATCCTCGGCCAGCTCAGGGCCATCGGCTGCAGCTGCGACTGGACCCGGGCCCGCTTCACCCTCGACGAGGGCCTGTCCCGGGCCGTAAGGGAGATATTCGTACGGCTCTACGAAGACGACCTCGTATATCGCGGCGAGTACATCGTCAACTGGTGCCCGCGCTGCCTCACCGCGCTGTCGAACGAGGAGGCCGAGGGTTCCGAGGCGGAGGGGTCGCTGTGGCACATCCGCTACCCGCTGGTGGCGGGCAACGAGGAGGGCGCCGCGGCGGCCCGGGCGGCCGGCGCCGAGGCGGTGGGCCGTCTCCCGGACGGCCGCTGGCACCTTACCGTGTCGACCACCCGGCCCGAGACAATGCTGGGCGACACCGGCGTGGCCGTGAACCCGGGCGACCCCCGTTACGGCTTCCTCGTCGGCGCGGAGGCAGAGCTGCCCCTCGCGGGCCGCTCCGTCCCCGTCGTGGCGGACCGGCACGTGAGCGCCGAGTTCGGGACGGGGATGGTCAAGGTCACGCCCGCCCACGACCCCAACGACTTCGAGATCGCCGGGCGCGCCGGCCTCGAGGTCCTCAACGTCATGACCGAGCGCGCGGCGATGAACGAGAACGCGCCCGCGGCGTTCCGGGACCTCGACCGATTCGAGGCGCGGCGCGCGGTGGTGGCGGCGCTCGAACGGGAGGGACTGCTCGCGGGGCGCGACAACCACCTTCACGCCGTCCCGCGCTGCTATCGTTGCGACACTGTCGTCGAGCCGAGGCTGAGCGAACAGTGGTTCGTGCGCATGAAGCCGCTGGCGGAGCCGGCGCTGGAGGCGGCCCGCGACGGCACGGTCGCCTTCGCGCCGGACCGGTGGACGCGCGTCTACGAGCGGTGGATGGAGAACATCCGCGACTGGTGCATCTCGCGGCAGCTCTGGTGGGGCCACCGCATCCCGGTATGGTACTGCGGCGAATGCGAGGCCGAGACCGCGTGCCGGGAAGACCCGTCGGCGTGCGGCTCCTGCGGGAGCGCCGCGATCGAGCGGGACGCGGACGTGCTCGACACGTGGTTCTCCTCGTGGCTGTGGCCGTTCTCGGTCTTCGGCTGGCCGGAGGAGACGGACGACCTCAAGGCGTTCTACCCGGGCCACGCGCTCTCCACAGCGCCCGAGATCCTCTTCTTCTGGGTCGCGCGCATGATCATGGCCGGATACCGCGCCATGGGGGACGCACCCTTCGCGCGCGTGTACCTGCACGGCACCGTGCGCGACATACGGGGCCGCAAGATGTCGAAGTCGCTGGGCAACGGCGTCGATCCCCTCGAAGCGGTGGAGCGCTTCGGGGCGGACGCGCTTCGCTTCACCTTGCTCGCCGGCGCGGGCGTCGGGGCCGACATCCGCCTCGACCACGAGGATCTCGAGTCCGCCTTCGCCCCCGGTCGCAACTTCGTCAACAAGCTGTGGAACGCCGGCCGCTTCGCCCTCATGAGCCTCGGCGACGAACCCATCCGGCCGCTGGCGGAGGTGCGGGACGGCCTGGAGCTCGAAGACCGCTGGATCCTGTCCCGGCAGCAGCGTGCGATCCGCCGCGTCGACGAGGAGCTCGAGGCGTTCCGCATGCAGGGCGCCGCGGAGGTGCTGCGCGACTTCTTCCGCGGCGACTTCACCGACTGGTATCTGGAGTCGGTGAAGGACCGGCTGCGCCCCGGCGGGCCCGGGCGCGAGGCCGCCCGCTCGGTGCTCGTCCACGTCCTCGACAGCATCTGCCGGCTCCTGCACCCCCTTGTCCCCTTCGTGACCGAGGAGCTCTGGAGCCTGCTGCCCTCGGCCGGCGGCCGGACGGGACCGGTCGTCGTGGCCCGCTGGCCCGCGGCGGATCCGGCGCTGGACGACCCCCGGGCCGAGGAATCGTTCGACCGGCTGCGCGAGCTGGTGTCGCGCGTGCGCGCAATGCGGAAGGAGTACGGCGTGGGCGAGGGGCGGGAGGTGGCGCTGCACGTGACCGGCGGCGGAGGGGGCATCCCGCTCGAGGGCCGCGGCCGGACGCTCCGGCGGCTGGCCCGGATCGGATCGGTCCGGACCGCGGCCCCGCCCGCCGGGGCCGCCGGGGCGGGCGCGGTCCTGCGCGACGGAACCGAGCTGTTCATCCCCCTCGCGGGCGTCATCGACCTGGACCGGGAACGGGCGCGGGCGGAGCGGGAAATCGGCCGGATCTCCGGTCTCCTCGAAGGCGTAGAAGCCAAGTTGGCCAACCGCAACTTCGTCACCCGCGCACCCGGAGCGGTCGTCGAGCGAGAGCGCGCAAAGCGAGATTCGTGTCAACTGCAGTTGACAAAATGGAATGAGAAGTTGACATCGCTGTGCGGAGAAGGCCGGTGAATCGGGCAAGTGCCACGCGGTTTGCGCCTACCGGCCCGGCAGCCCGCGGACAACGCCCTCCCCGCTCCCGGCGCTCGAGCGGTTCCGTCCACGGGCCGCCGCCGGCTTCCCGGCGCTGGCGCGGACTGGTCCTCGCAATGGCGGCGCTCCCGCCCGCAACGGCCTGCGCGCGCAACGAGCCTCCCTCCGGCGGTCCCGAGGACCGCTTCCCGCCCTACGTCGTGGAGACGCTCCCCGACACCTTCTCGACCGTCGAACCGGGGACGCGCGAGGTCCGGTTCGACTTCAGCGAGCGGATCAGCGAGAGCCCTATCGCCGGCAGGTTGAGCGATGCGGTGGTCGTCTCTCCCTCCACCGGCGAGATCAGGGTGAAGCACCGCCGCCGGGGAATCACCGTCCGGATGGAGGAGGGGTTCGCCCCGGACCTCGTGTACAGAGTCACGGTCCGTCCGGTCGTCAAGGACATGTTCGGCAATGCGCTGCCGGACGCCTTCGACCTCGTCTTTTCCACCGGCGCGGAGATCGTGCCCAACGTCATTGCGGGAATGGTGGAGGACCGGGTGACGGGCGACGCGATCCGCGACGCGCGCGTTGCGGCAAGCTTCGCCCTCGGCGGGGACACCGTCACGCACTGGAACTTCAGCGACTCCGCGGGCGTCTTTTCGCTCCGGTACGTTCCCGCCGGCCCCTTCCGGATGTGGGCCTGGCAGGACCTGAACCGCGACGGAGAGCTCGGCGGGAACGAACCGCAGACTTCCGTCGCGCCCGGCGAGCTGGTCGATGCGCCCGACACGACCATGTCGATTCTGACCCTGATCCAGCCCGACACCACCCCTCCCCGCCTGGCGAGGGCCACCGTCGAGGACTCGGTGAAGCTGAAGATCGAGATCGACGACTACATCGAGCCGGATGTGGCCGAGGGCTCGATCACCGGCGTGATCACGGTGGTCGCTCTGGACACGGCGAGCGCCGGCGAGGACTCGCTGGCTTCGGGGGACGCGGCCGCGGGGGCCGGGGCGGAGGGAGAGGGGGTCGGTGCGGACGGAGAGGGGGTCGGTGCGGACGGAGAGAGGGCCGGCGCGGAGGACACGGCGACCGTCGCGGGGGACCCCGGGGACTCACTTGCGGTGCGGGAGGACGGCGAGCCGGAGCGCGAGGCCGAGGTGCCGGAACGGGAGGCCGGCGAGCCGGAGGGCGAGGCCGAGGCGCCCGAACCGCCGCCGCTGCCGGAGGTCGGCGACACGATCCGCGTTCGGATCTTCCAGGAACACGAATACAAGGTATGGCTGGCCCTGCGGAATGACTCGATCGCCCGGGCGCGGGAGGACTCGATCGCGCAGGCCAGGGAGGCGGAGGCCGCCGAAGATACGGCCGGAGCGCGGGGGGGCGGGAGACGCGGGGAAGCGGGGCGGGCCGGCGGACCGGGGCGTGGGCGGGCGGGGCGGGAGTCGGGGGACGGGGAAGATGGCGACAGCGCCGAGGTTCCGCAGTTTCCACGCACGCTCTCGGGGCTGATTAAGCCGGCGCAATCGCTGATCGGCGTGCTGGAGGAGGCGCTGGTGGACAGGGTCGAGTACGAGCTTGTGGTGGAAGGGGTCGTGAACATTGCTGGGGTGGCCGGGGGCGGGGGTGTGGACACGCTAACCTGGGAGCCGCCGCGCGTGGCGAAGGACACCGCCGAGGCGGCAGACAGCGTGCAGGCGGGGGACAGCGCGCAGGCTGTGGACAGCGTGCAGGCGGAGGACAGCGCGCAGGCTGTGGACAGCGTGCAGGCGGAGGACACCGTTCCGGTTCCCGACACGACGGCTGTTCCTCCCGACGCCCAGGCCGACGACACGGCCCAGGCCCGCGACACGGCCCAGGCCGGCGACACGGTCCAGGCCGGCGACACGGCCCAGGCCGGCGACCCCGCCCAGGCCGGCGACCCCGCCCAGGCCGGCGACACGGTCCAGGCCGGCGACACGACGACGGTCACCCCGGACACGGCCCGGCAGGCCGACACCGCCGCAGCCCCTCCCGGCACCGACCGGATCTTGCCGGCCGACGCACCGCGGTCCGCCGCCCGTCCCCGCCGCCGCCCCCGCTGACGCTCCGTGGGCGCGCACCGCGATCACCGCCGGGCGATCCCGGGCGTGGACCGCCTCCTCGCCCGCCCCTGGTGCGGCCTCCTGGTCGAGTCCCACGGTCGCGCCTGGGTCACGGCCCGGCTGCGCGCCGTCCTCGACCGGGTCCGCGCCGGCGCCCTCTCGCTCCCCGCGTCCCCGGACGGATTCGCCGAACTGCTGCGGGACGAGATCGCACTTGCCGGGACCCCCTCGCTGCGGCCCGCCGTCAACGCCACCGGGGTGATCCTCCACACCAACCTCGGCCGGGCCCCCCTGGCCCCCGAGGCGCGGGACGCGATGGCCCGCGCCGCCGGGTACGGCAACGTCGAGTTCGACCTGGACGCGGGCCGGCGCGGTTCGCGCTACGTACACTGCGCCGGCCTGGTGCGCGAGCTGACCGGGGCGGAAGCCGCGCTGGTCGTGAACAACGGTGCGGGAGCGGTGGCCCTCGCGCTGGCCGCCTTCGCCGCGGGGAAGGGGGTGGCGGTGTCGCACGGGGAGCTGGTCGAGATCGGCGGCGGTTTCCGCATTCCCGAAGTGGTGGAGGCGGCCGGCGCCCGCCTGGTGGCCGTGGGGACGACCAACCGTACGCGTTTGGGCGACTACGCCCGGGCGATCGGGGACGGGGGGGTGGCGGCTATCCTTAAGGTCCACCGGTCCAACTTCGCAATGACGGGCTTCACCGAGGAGACCGGGTTGGCGGAGTTGGCGGGGCTCGGGGCCGAAACGGGCGTTCCCGTGATCCACGACCTCGGGTCGGGCCTGCTCGCGGACGCCGCCGGGCTCGGGTTGCCGCCCGAGCCCACCCCTGCCGGGAGCGTGGCCGCGGGAGCGGACCTGGTCGCCTTTTCGGGGGACAAGCTGCTCGGGGGGCCGCAGGCGGGGATCCTCGCCGGGACGCGCGCGGGGGTGGGACGGGCCCGGGCGCACCCGCTGTGCCGGGCGCTCCGTTGCGACAAGGTCACGCTGGCAGGGCTCGAGGCCACGCTCGCGCTGTACCGGGATCCGGCGCGGGCGCGAGCGCGGATTCCGGTGTTGCGCATGATATCGGCGCCGGTCGAGGAGCTGGGCGGCCGCGCGAGGGCGTTGCTGAAGGGGGTGGCGGGGGGGCGGGCGGCGCGTGGGGCCGCGCCGCTGGCGGCCGGCGTCGTGCCGGGGGAATCGCTGGTGGGCGGGGGCACCTTTCCCGGCGTGCGGCTTCCCGCGGCGGTGCTGCGGATCGAAGCCGGGGACGAAGCCGAAGCCTGGATGGCGGAGCTCCGCGCCCACGACCCCCCGGTTGTCGCGCGTGGCCGGAAGGGCCGGATCCTGATCGACCTCCGCGCCGTTGCGCCGGAGGAGGACGCCGTCGTGACGTCGGCGCTGATCTCCCTGGGGCGAACGGGCGAAGAGGCGCGGTGAAGGCTGCGGCCGCCCCCCGCAGGGCCGTCTTCGCCGACCGGGACGGCACCATCATCGAAGACCGTCGCTATGTGGCCGATCCGGCCCTCGTCTCCCTCATTCCCGGGGCTCCCGAGGCGCTCCTGCGGCTGCGGGAGATGGGCTTCGCTCTCGTCGTCGTCACCAACCAGTCCGGGATCGGGCGCGGTCTCTACACGCTCGCGGACTACCGCCGGGTCGCCGCCGAGGTGAAGCGGCAGCTGGCCGCAGCCGGAGTGGTCGTGGACGGCACCTATTTCTGCACCGACGGCCCTGGCGGCGATCCGGAGACCACCTGCCGCAAGCCGAGCCCGGTCATGTACCGGACCGCGGCCGCGGCTCTCGGGATCGAGACCGGGGGCTCCTACTTCGTGGGCGACAAGCTAAGCGACGTCCTGCCCGCGAGGACGCTCGGCGGCACCGGCATCCTGGTCCGCACCGGTCACGGAAGGGGAGAGGAGCGAAGGGTCGCCGGGAGCTTCCCGGTGGTCGACGACCTGGCTGAGGCCGCGGCGCTGATCGGGCGCCTGGAGATTCGTCCCGGCGGGCCGCGCCCCATGCCGTGATCGTCCCGGCGCCGGCCTCGGCCGGATCCGTGCCGGCGCCTTCGCCGCGCCCCATGCAATGATCGTCCCGGCGCCGGTCTGGGCCGATCCGTGCCCGGCGCCTTCGCCGCCCCCCGGACAACGCGGCTCGTTGACCCGTTTTCGGGCCCGGGGTAGCTTTTTGGGGCAGGCTGTCAGGGGCGGGGCGCGGCGTCCGCGGCCCGCTCGCACGAGCGACGACGACGGAGTGTGATACGAGGCGATGGAACTGACCCTTACGCCCAACGCGGTCGAGACGGTGCGGGGGTTCCTGAAGGAGCACGGAAACACGCCCGAGGCCGGACTGAGAGTGGCCGTGCTTCCGGGCGGGTGCTCGGGATTCCAGTACGGCGTGGACATAGACGAGGCGCCGGAGGGCGACGACGAGATCCTTGAACGGTACGGGTTCCGCATCTTCGTGGACCCCTTCAGCGCGCAGTACCTGGAGGGCATCGAGATCGACTACGTCACGTCGCTGATGGGCTCCGGCTTCTCCTTCAAGAATCCCCAGGCCACCGGCGGCTGCGGCTGTGGCAGCTCGTTCACCGTTTAGCGGCCCGTCGAACCGGCACGCCGCCGCGCCGCGCCCGGCGCTCGCGCGGATGTGTCCGCGAACCGTTGGCGGCAGGCGTTGCGGCGCGGCCGCGCAAGCATGGAAATCCTGACCTTCACCGGCGGCGCCTTCATACAGAACACCCTCCTGGTCGTCTGCGCCGACGGCCGCACGGCGCTCCTGGTCGATCCCGGCGCCGCCACCCCGGAGGCGCTTGTCGCGGCCCGCGCCCGGAAGCTCGACGTCGCGGCGATCCTCCTCACCCACGCCCACCTGGACCACGTCGAGGGCGTCGGCGCGGCCAAGCGGGAGACGGGCGCGCCGGTCCACCTCCACCCGCTCGACCGGCCCCTCTACGACAGCCTCTTCGTCCAGGCGGCGTCCTTCGGCGTGCCCTACGAGGAGCAGCCGCCTCCCGACGCCGACCTCGTTCCCGGCGCCGGTCTGGTCTTCGGCGGCTCGGAGTTCGAGGTCGTCTTCGTCCCCGGGCACTCCCCCGGGCACGTCATGTTCGTGTCGGCCTCCGAGCCGACGGCCATCTCGGGCGACGTGATTTTCGCGGGCTCGATCGGGAGGACGGACCTTATGGGCAGCGATCACCGCCTCTTGATGGAGTCGATCCGCACGCGCGTCCTGGCGCTTCCGCCCGAGACGCGGCTCCACCCGGGTCACGGACCCGAGACCACGGTCGGGCACGAACGGGCGACCAACCCCTTCCTGGTTCCCATGTTCAGCGGCGAGATGGCGTGAGAAGGTGGTGAGCGTCCCCTTCGCCGTCTTCGCGTCGGGTTCCGGAACGAACATGCAGGCGCTTCTGGACCACGAGGACCGAGGGGCGGCCTACCGGATAGAGGCGCTGATCGTGGACCGGGCGTGCGCGGCCGAAGGGCGGGCGCGGGGGAAGGGGAGGGCGGTATACCGCGTGGACTTCGGGGAATCCGGCGCGGGCGCCGAGGTTGTGCGGCTGCTCGGGCGCCATGCGGCGCGGGGCCTCCTTCTGGCCGGGTTCCTGAAGCTGCTTCCGGCCGAGGTCTGCCGGGCCTACCCGGACGGGATCCTGAACGTCCATCCGGCGCTTCTCCCCTCGTTCGGCGGGAAGGGAATGTACGGCGAACGGGTTCACCGGGCCGTCCTGGACTCGGGAGCGAAGCTCTCCGGACCCACGATCCACCTTGTGAACGAACGCTACGACGAGGGGCGAATCCTCGCCCAGTGGCCGGTCCCGGTGCTGCCGGACGACACGCCGCAAACCCTCGCCGCGCGGGTTCTGGAGGTCGAGCACCTCCTCTATCCGGCGGCCGCGGATGCGCTGGCGCGAGGGCTCGCCGGACGCCGGGACGGGACCGCGGGACCCGCCGGCTTCGCCGCGCCCCGCTTCCGCTGGCCGGGCACGGAGGCTCACGGCGGCGCCGGTCTCGGGGAATCGATACGAAACGCCTTCGGAGGGGCCGTTGAATAGGCGCAGAGCGCTGTTGAGCGTGTGGGACAAGACGGGGATCGCGGAGTTCGGCCGGGCGCTGGCGGATTTGGGCTGGGAGATCCTATCGACCGGGGGAACCGCGCGGGTGCTTCGGGAGCACGGCGTCGGCGTGACCGACGTCTCCTCCGCCACCGGCCATCCCGAGATGATGGAGGGGCGGGTCAAGACGCTCCACCCCGCCGTTCACGCCGGGCTGCTGGCCCGCCGCGACCGCCCGGACGACATGGAGGCGCTCGCGCGGCGGGGCTACGGGCCGGTCGACCTGGTCGCGGTCAACCTGTATCCGTTCCGCGAGACGGTGGCCGCGCCGGACGTCGCCCTCGGGGCGGCGATGGAGAGTGTGGACATCGGGGGCCCGGCCATGATTCGCGCCGCCGCGAAGAACCACCGGGACGTGTGGGCGGTGGTGGACCCCCGCGACTACGGCGCGGTGCTGGAGGCAGTGAAGGGGGAGGGGCCGGAGGGGCTGGCGGGGCGGAAGGCGGACTTGAACCCCCTGCGGAAGAGGCTCGCGGCGAAGGTGTTTCGGGAAATCTCGGCGTATGACGCGGCCGTGGCCGGGTACCTGGCGGGTCGGGAGGAGCCGTTGGGCGTCGAGGTGACGCTGCGGCTCAGGCGGCGCGGGGGGGCGCTCAGGTACGGGGAGAATCCGGGGCAGAGCGCGGGGTTCTACGCGGAGGAGGGTCGCGAAGGAGGTGTGGCAGCGCTCGAGCAATTGCATGGCAAAGCGCTGTCGTACAACAATATTCTTGATGTGGACGGAGCGCTTTTGAGTCTGGCCCCGTTCGCGTTCGCGCCCGATCCGGCGATCTGCATCGTCAAGCACACGACGCCGTGCGGCGTGGCGGTGCGGCCCACGCTGGCGGCGGCCTTCGAGCGGGCGCGGGGCACTGATCCGGTGTCGGCCTTCGGCGGAGTGATAGCGGCGAACAGGGCGGTGGACGGCGAGACGGCGGCCCGCATCGCGTCGATGTTCGTCGAGTGCGTGGTGGCGCCGGGGTTCGGCGAGGAGGCGCTGGAGCGGCTGAGGGCGAAGAAGGGGTTGCGGCTGCTGGAGTTTCCGGCGGAAGGGTCGGGGGGCGAGGCCGGTGCGGAGTTTCTGGCGCGGGCGGCCGGACATGACGGGGCGCGCTCGTTCCGGTCGGTGTACGGCGGAGCGCTCTTCCAGTCGCTCCCGGAGCCGCCCTTCTTTGCCGTGGACGACCCCGGGTGGAAGGTGGTGACCGCGCGCGGGCCCACGGACGCCGAACGCGACGACCTCGCGTTCGCGTGGGCGGCCGTGGCGGGCGTGAAGTCGAACGCGATCCTGCTGGCGAGGGACCGTGCCACCGTGGGGATCGGGACGGGCCAGACGAGCCGGGTGGATTCGTCGAAGCTGGCGGTGCGGAAGGCGCGGGAGGCGGGTCTGGGTGCCGAGCTGAAGGGCTGCGCGCTGGCGTCGGACGCCTTCTTCCCGTTCCGCGACGGGGTGGACGCGGCCGCCGAGGCGGGCGCGCGCGCGATCGTCCAGCCGGGCGGCTCGATCCGCGACGAAGAGGTGATCGCGGCGGCCGACGAGCACGGGATCGCGATGGTGTTCACCGGGCGGAGGCTGTTCCGGCACTGAGGGAGGGCGCGGTGGCGGGCCGCGTCGGCGGCGGGGGCGCGGGTTGAGGGGTGTTGCCGCCGGGGCGATCTTACGGGGATCAGGAGGGGTGGCAGAGCGGCTCAATGCACCGGTCTTGAAAACCGGCGTCCGAAAGGACACGTGGGTTCGAATCCCACCCCCTCCGTGAGCGTCGAGCGAACCGGGGGGAGGGGATTCGAACGGTGTCGGGCAGGCGGCGGCGCCTTCGGCGCAGCGGGCCCATATTGACGGAGGCGGGGGCATCCAGACGAAGGGCGGAGTACGATGGTTGGGGACGTCCTCTTCAAAGGGTTCCCTGGACGGCAGCTACGACTGCCTGGATCGAGTGGTGCTCCGCGCGTACTTCCAGCTCGGCCAGCGGGCGCCGGGCCTGCGCATGTTGTGGCGGCGCTGGCAGGGATCGGACGATGGGCTGAACAACACGCGACTCATGCGGGTGGCGGGGCGCTTCGCCCGCCGGGTTAAGGGCTGGGCGAAGGGTGCCGGTGTTCCGGTCGTGTACGGCAAGAGCGGAGAGCGGAACGAGGAACTGGCCAGGGGCTGCCTTCCCGACGACCCGGGCTACGAGGGCGTGTTCGCGGTCATCGTACGCCGGGCTCCGGGCAATGTCTGGGACGTCGAACACACGGCCGACGGGCCGATCCGGCGGATCAAGCGCAAGGTGCCGAGGCCGTGGGTGAACCACTACGCCTTCCACATCATGGACCGCGACTGGGGCCACATGATCATTCGCTTCTGCCCGCACCCGCCGTTCAACGCGCTGGTGATCCTCAACGGCCATGAGTGGGTTGCCAGGGAGGCGGAGTGCCGCCGCTTGCCTTCACGAAGCAGGACAACTGCTTCACGGAGCTGTCCAACGCCCGGGACCTGGGCCTTGTCGCAGATGCCTTGATTGAGTTCTCCCGAGAGCTCTGTAGGGCGCTTGGTCAGCAGCCCGTGGACAAAATCCCCCCGGCATTCGAACGGCGACGCATCCGCGC